>NZ_BDSM01000053.1:0-74894 GCF_003112475.1 Microcystis sp. 0824
CGGGTTTACTCATACTCTAATAACCCAAGTTGCTAGTTATAAGCTTCGCTAGATCGATTTTGTATTGTGGATTATGGCGATTTTGGATTTTGGATTGTGGATTGTGGATTGAGCATCCTGAAAATCTTCAAATCCTGAAAATCCTGATCAGATTTGGTATAAGAGGGGGGGAGAGGGGAGGAGTTACGGGTTTCCTCATACTCTAATAACCCAAGTTGCTAGTTATAAGCTTCGCTAGATCGATTTTGTATTGTGGATTATGGCGATTTTGGATTTTGGATTGTGGATTGTGGATTGAGCATCCTGAAAATCTTCAAATCCTGAAAATCCTGATCAGATTTGGTATAAGAGAGGGGGGAGAGGGGAGGAGTTATGGGTTTCCTCATACTCTAATAACCCAAGTTGCTAGTTATAAGCTTCGCTAGTTCGATCCCCCTAAATCCCCCTTAAAAAGGGGGACTTTGAGTCTGGTTCCCCCCTTTTCAAGGGGGGCTAGGGGGGATCGAACCTAGAAATCATAGACAAAATTTGTAACTAGCAACTTACGTTAATACCCGGTTTAAATGCGTAACTGCTTACCTCCCCTAATTGAATTACGCTTTAACCTGGGGTGCAGTGACAAAAGAATTAGCCACCGAATCGGTTAATTTAACATCATCGGCTAGATTAAAGCCGAGAGACTGTAGCAGATTGTTGCGGTTATTCTGAGTATTGGTGCTGACAATGTTGTTTTTGATGGCTGTAGTTCGAGCTTTATTGTCGGTAGAAACCCCAGAAAAAGCCGTCGTTTTTTGCCAAGCGTAAACCTCATTTATGGCGGTGGTATCGTGTTGCAATTTCTCGACATCAATAATATTGGTGCTACAGACATCTTCCTTGATTTGAGGAACAATCCGGAAACCGGAGAGGACGTCCTCGACAAATTGCTGATCGTTAGCTTCAGGGAGAAGAATTCGTTCTGAGTCTTGACCCTTGACTTTAACAACTTTAACCTTAGCATCGCCCCAAAGTGCGGTTGGCACATCTTGAGTTATGGAGATAAATCGGAACTGGTTCTGATCAACGAGTTGTGAGTTTCCTGCCTTTGTCTTCCGGGTAATTTTGATGTTGTAGCTGCTGTCGAGTTGATCCTTTTTAATGCCCATGGAACGAACGCCAAAATCGGTGTTCGCCTTTTTACCTTTAAAACGGAGAGGTTCGGTATCTTGGGTATTTTTTTGGTAAGATGCTTGCTTGCTGGGGATAGCAGAATTAACTACTAGCTCTAACTCTTTGGGATTGACGACAAAGGCGACTTCTTTGGTTGTTGCTGGTGAGAGTTGTTTGGTGACTCCTTGATTGACAACAACACTACAAACGTCTGCACCTGTTGATGAACCTTGTGCTGTTGATTTCGCAGGGGGTAAGAAGGAACTTTGGAAACTTTCCCAATCGATAGGCTCTGGTAAGCGAGAAGATTGATCGCCAAATTCCATAGTGACTTTGACGAAGATAATTCTAAATGTGGCTGTACCGGCAAATTCTGGGCCCCACAAATGCAGTTGCACCCCTAAAGTAACTGGTCCGAGTATTCCAAAGCCGGCTTGGATTCGGATTTGTACTAGGATTTCGTAGTAGTAGGGTTTCCAAGAGATGAGGAAATGAGCCTCAGCGACAAAGTTAGCCCACAGTGTACCGAGTTTGAAATTGGCTTCTAGTCGGCCACCAGCCATGATGGCATGAGCGCACAGAGCAAAGTACATTTCTCCCTTGAGGGATAGACAATCTCCGACTTTCCATTGGAAGCCTAGACGAGGGACTGTAGGATAGTGGGCAGGTTTTGTGAATAGGGGGTGATAACCACCTAAAGTAATAACAAAATCACCGGCATGAGGGCCAGAAACCCAGAGACAGACGGCAAAGCCACCAGTTAAGCGACAATCTGGAGATAGGATGTAGCAATCCGAGGCTAATTTACCTTCGATGGCGATTACTCCTTCACTCAGAGAAAATCTGGCTCGTAGGAGCATCGTCATATTGGCAATACAGCTTGTATTTTTCGAGTCTTTTGCCGGAGTGGGAATTTCCATCTTGGCAATTCCCAACAGGTTGATCTCGAAATCTTCCCCCAAGGCGACGGTTAGCAGCGCAAAGCAGTCTAACATCTGGAAGCAGGTAAACTTGAGTCCGATGGCAACAAAGCCGGAGCCGATGGATATGGGCATATATTCATCCATCTGGCTCAGTTTTTTGGTAATCAGTTCACTATCATCGGAAAATTTCTTGTCGGTGGGTTTTACCGCTTCGGCAACTAGGGGAAAATCTCGTAACTTGTCGATGGAAGGTACTTTCAGATAGCGGTTGTAGCCGAAACCCAGAGCAAATCCCGTGATAATGAAGGAGGGATCAACTACTATAGTGACGTTAAGAACGGCATATAGAAATAGGGAGGGTTCATTGTTGTAGTAGGCATAGGCACCGATGGCGCTGACACCAAAACTTTTAAATTTGAGTCTGGCTAAACCCAGATATTCTTCATATTCATGTTTTGTGTCTTGCTTACGCAGTAAGGCCCCGCTTATTTCGATAATTGAATTTTTGTATTCTATGCCAATGCCCGATATTTTAAAGGATGGGGTTAAGTCTTCTAAGGCAATCCCGACTCCTAAATCGTCGCAAGCGAGGGTCAAACCAGCGATTTTGAGAGCAGCATCAATGACGATGCCGATTTCTGGATTGTTTGCTTTTTCCTCATATTGGAAGCCAATTTGTTTAAGTGAAAACGGTCCGAAGGTTTTGTCTATATCAAACCAAACGGCTAAGTTACTGTTGGTGACTGTTTCTTTTGCTCCACCAGGAGCTAATACTTCTTTTTCTCCTTCTGCTTGTGGACTTACTGGCAAGCTCAAAATCTTAGCAGCATCGGCTAATCCCAATTGACCTGAGAAGCTAAAACCTTTACGGACAGAGAGTTTGGCTTCGCTTTCTTGTGTACCCTCTTCTTTAGGAACTGGCATTGGGGGGATGAGTTTTTCTTCTTTTTTGTCGGGTTTGTTAGGGATTTTGTCGTTTAAAACGCGAATTTCTTTGATGGTAAAGGCTTTAGACGCGGCGACAAGTCGCAGGGATGGAACTAATTCTTTTTCACCGACTTCATCGGAGATTAAACCACGCACTACGGGAAGAGATTTTAATTGGATTTTGGTGGCGATATCTAAATCTAGGACAAACAGCCATTCTCCTTTACTTGTTTTCTGTTCTTTCCGGTAAATCACCATCAGATTTTTGAACTTGATCGATTTATCCTTGAGTCCACTTGGTAACAAGTCAGCGATGCTTGTATCTAGGGTTGCCATCAAATCATTGAGGGTGATACTGAAGGGGTCTCCTTTTTCTTTAGCTGTATAGGCGACAATGGTTTGACCTTCACTTGGTTTTTTGTCGGGTTTAGTTTCAGAGATAAACTCGATGTCTTTCCCGATAGAAATTGTTATTTTTGGACCTTTTGCCGGTGCGTCATTTGAGGTTTTTGAAAGACCTTTTTCCAGTTCTTCTTTTAATTTGGGTTCGGTGTTTGTAGTCATCGGTTTGTTGGGGGATTTGGTTGATGAGTTTTAAGAGTGAAGAATGAATTTTTGGTTCAGATTTCTGTAATTGTAATTCTCCTTGCTTCTGGATTTTGCTAATAATGAGAGGCTCGCGTCGAGGGAGCCTCTCACCTTCCCACTAAGCATAAATACTTAGTGGGAAAATAGGCTTTTCGAGGGTAATTCTTGTTTTAATTCTCCATGTACGCAGTCTTTTAAAGCCTCTATTTCGTTCCAAGACACGATTAAGAGTGGCTTTTAGGCTAAGTATAATTACTCATCGTTTCAGTGAGATACTCACTGAAAGTACTTGTAAAGATACTTTCGATCGGACGAAGTTGGTAGAATAATAACAAAGTTAAAAGATGCGTCTTTAAGTTTTTGAGTCTTAGCATCTCTCGTAATTACCCTAAAAGGCGAAATGCTAACAAGATCGACTGTGCATTCTGCATCTAGTGACGTAAGCAGAACAATAGCTTTATCAACTTGCTTAGGGTTAAATCCTACTGTAAATTCTATTTGGAAATTACCGGCGTTGATGCGAAACCCTTTAGAAATCTCGTTTCCGTAAAGGGCCAAACCATCCGGCTCGAGTGCCATCGAGACCATGGGCGGAAACGACACCGACTTGGGGTCCATCGGCTTTATATCCTCTCTGACAACGAGTCTGCCACACAATATTCGCTCAATCGATGTGCTATCAAGACCCACTGCCAACCCACCAGAGATGACAACAGGCTTACCATGAGGCATTGCCACTCGTTGTTCACCTCTTACCATGAGGCTCAGGTTTTGATAGCCGTCTAAATCTAGCCCAGTGTCATCATCACCAATTGCTAGATGAATTTTAGGAGTTGTAGTACCAATACTGATACCGACCTTATTACTAATAAGCGCATTCCCACCAACATGAAGTTTAGCTTGGGGTGGTTCATTAATACCGATGCCGACATTGCCATTTTTATCAACTCGCACCCGCGCAAAATTATCTGTGTAAATAGCTAATATGCCATCTCCTTGCTGCTGTAGCCCCGTGTCATCATCACCAATTGCTAGATGAATTTTAGGAGTTGTAGTACCAATACCGACCTTACCACTAATAACCGCATTCCCACCAACATCAAGTTTAGCTTGGGGTTGATTAATACCGATGCCAACATTCTCCTCACTATACAAAAGTGGCGTTTTTTCGATAGGTATAACTAGCCGACCATCGGGATAGCTACCAATGTTTTGATAGTCAATATATATACAAGCTAGTCCAGAAGCACTGCTTGTTACTAAATTGGTAATTGATAGCTCGATTCCCTGTCCTTCTTTCCATTGTTTGAACTGGTCGCGGGGTGTAAAACTCCACTGAGTGGAACTGGCGGTATGGGTTCGGAGCCAACCCTCCTTTCTCTCCGCGATTCGAACATTATTTAACTGGCTAGTTGTTGCCACCAGTGCGTCTTGATGCTCCCCTTGCTCAAAGCTGACAATAAACTTTGAACTTTGGTCTAATGAGAGAATCGGTCTTTCATTATTAGACAAGGGGGAATTGATCACTTTTAATGTTAGAGTGTTTTTGGTAGTTCCATCGTTGAGAATCTTATTAGAACCTAAGACCCGAAATTGTAAAGGAATTTGCGTCTTACTGAGATGATTGATCACAGAAATTGCGATTCTGGAGGTTATTTCATCCTCAATATCTTCCTGGTTTTGTCCCGTCGAAACTTGATTATTTCCACCATACAACAATGCAACATTGCTGGTTTTAACAGTGCGATTATTAGCTGTCAGGTTCGAAAAACATATCGTAATATTTGCATGCGGATCCAACCTTAGTTCTTGTTTGTGAAGAAAATATACCGCAAAAAAGTTTGTTTCATCGTGACAATTGACTTGCCACTGTCCACTGTCTGAATTTAGGTCTATCTCTATCTCATCAGAGTTAAGCCCTAAATCTTTTTCAAAATGGAGGTGAAAATGGCAGTTTTTCTCACTAGGTGTTTCATCCCACACTGATCCTGTAGGGGGATTCTCGGAGCCTTTGGGGTCTTTAAATGTAACTACCTCGTTGCTGTCATTAAACACCTTTAAATATAACTTTAAGGGAGCATCACTATCTTTTAAATAGATGGTGTTAATAATGTCAGGGTTGTTTTCGTCTCCGTAATAAAACTGAAATTTCAAAGGCTCTTGGCTTAAAAGTCCGGCCAAACTAATGGCTTTGCCTTTGATGGCTCCTTCGGCTTGACGACTTTCTTCGGGAACTCTGTTAAGCATGATCATTACTCCTGGGAAAAAAAAGAAATTGATGTATGTGGTTGAGCTTTATTCGCTGACGGTTTGGACTTCTTGAGTCCATGAATCGGTTGATTCAGGTTGCTCTAATTGGGATTCTCCTTGTCTCTGGATTTTGCCAATCAGTTGATAGACTTGGCGGTAAGGCATGGTACCCAAAGCTTCTAAAACTTGGTTGACTTCCCCCAAAGTTAATTCGAGGGAAATTTGTTTGTTTTCATTCATTAGTTTCTGTTTTTCTGGTTAATTTTAGCCAGCCATCATAGATTTTTTGTGGACTGGAGTAAACGGACTGAGAATCAAAGGGAACTAGGGGACGATTTGACCAGACAGTACCATCTTTTCCTAACCAAGACCATTCATAATTGGGTACTTCGGGAAGGGAAAGCTTGATCTGATCAAGATCATTGATTGGGTTAAGATCACTCAGAAGTGGTGCCGCTAAAAAGGTAACTTCCATCGCTTGTAAAGCAGGTACATACTGTTCCGGCGGAATAGAAATACTCTTAGCAGGAAGTAGGCCACAAGTCGCGTTAACTTGTCCACGAGGGTCGATTAACATCACTAGAGTTTGGGCTGTATTTTCCTCTAAGGTTTGCTCCAGATTCAAGGGAGTGTCAGGGGTGAGATCTTCTTTATTCTCAAACAGGGTTTTGATCTTTTCGTGGGGAACATAGCAACTTTGGGGAGCATAAAAAACGCTGTCTTTGTAAGTACCATCATCGGCTTTTTCTACCCAGTAGCCCACCAAACTATCATTAAACTGCCGATATTCACCAATACGGATGGGGAATTTGACCTTTTCAAAAGCTTGTGTGGTTCGGAATTTATTGTAGAAAAGATCGTTAGAGAAGGATATCCTGTTCTGGCTAACGGCGGGTATGCCTTGGATATCTAAATTGATGCGGGCTCGTACTAGAGCTAAAGGTCGCGACACTAGCAAGGAGATGGCTTTATGTTGAGCAAATCCTTCGGGGTCAATGGTTTCTAAGGCTGCATTGACAGTGGTGAGGAAATCGGACATAAATGCCGGCCCCTGGTTAATCAGATACCAGACCATTTGCTTGAGATAAAGGTTAGTCTGATTAATAATTTCCTGAATTTGCTCCTCAGTGTAATCACGTCCCGGAACAGAGCGCAATCTAGCGGTGCGGTCAATCATGACTAGAGCCTTGCCCTCATCATCATAAATAGTCAGGCTGTTATCTAAGTTGTTGGGCAAAACCCAGCCACAGATTGGTTTGGTGGCGAGGGTATCATTCATTTCCTGATCTGGTTTACTGCTTTTACTGCGGCGAGTCTGCTGTGGTTGAGTGGCCGATAGCCAGCGAAAATTCAAGCGGGCGGGTTGGGCTAAACGGGGTGGCAGGTAGATGGGATGGGATGATAATACATTAGCAAAAGCTGATGGCAGTGTTAGGGGTTGGCTAGTGACAATCTCACGGCTATTGTTAGTGTCAAGCACGACATTAACCTGTCCAAAGGTATCCACAAGTCGCAAATCAGTAATTTTTAATCCTCCTAGACGAATGGGACTAAAGTCGAATCCAATTAAAGGCGATCGCAAAAGACTGTCCGGTACGAGAAGAGAGCTAAGTGTTAAAGTGTTCTGCACGTTTTCCTGGAAGTCGTTTACTCCTTTAGTTGTTGTAGTTGTTGGAACTCGTTTAGTTGTTGGAAGTAGATTATCCTTGACATCTAACTGAATTGTCCGATTATAGGTGAGTAGTGCATCACTAAAGCCGCCGAGACTCTGGGCGAGACAGCCGTTAAGAGATTGCAGTTGTTGATAGGCCCGCAGCGCCGTAAAAAAAGGATCACTAGCTGTGGGGTTTTTCCGGTCATACCACCCCTTGACAGCTTTAAAATTCTTGACCAGGTAGTCCTCGGTTTGGTCGTCTGGGGATATTTTTTGTTCTTGGTAATAGTCGGGCAATAAATACTTAGTCAAGTAATCTATAAGATTGTCCTTGAGCAACACACTAGCCGAGGAAGAGAGAAAACTAGCTCCCCTGTAAAGGTCGGGATAATTAGCAAAATGATTCGCACTTGCATCCGTCGGGGTGATTTCAAGTCCATCGACCCGCAATTGATATTTATCTTTGAAGATGTTAGTGTCGTAGTTTACACTTGGGGTGTATTTATCGTCGTCGTTCTTGGTTTGTTGACTCTTGTGTTCTAGTCCTTTCAATTGCACTTGCCATTCCAACAGGAAGGGGTTCCAAGGCTGATTTGCCCATTGACGGAAGCCAATTTTTTCTGTGGGGTTGTTGCCAAACTCCCTGAGAAATTGGACAAAAATATTTAAGGTCTTGTCAGATAAGCTCTGCAAGTCAATGGACTCAGTTAATAATTGACATTGCAGCAAACCATCTGTCCTCAAACGCTCGTCGTCACGGTTGCGAGTCGGTTTAGCGACTTCCCCAGTCATTAAAACTACGGGATCATTTGGCTGCCAATAGCGAGGCCCTGGAACTATTTTGATGGTGTAAGATGGTCGGAACAAACCGATTTTGTCTTGGTAATCCCGGTCAATTGCGGTCGGAGATAGGGGTTTTTTGTGGAAGCTAACGCTGGCGATGCGTCCCCGTAAACGATGGCTACCGGAAGAGTTAGACATTAAATAGACGGTGCCACTAAAGGGGTTATTAGCCTCTAAGTGGAGGAAAACCCACCGATTCTTAGGAATTGCTGTCCAGTTAATCGGTCCGTTTACCTGTTGTCCGTTAATGTAAATTTTGTCAAAAGTGCTGCTAATTCCATTAGTAGAATTAACATAAAGGCTGGTGCTTTCTACCTCTAAAAGGGAACCCTGAACTCCCTCTGGTATGTTTACCCACATCGAGAGGGACTGGATATTTCCTAAATTAGAGATTTCATAATTCTGATTGCCATCGAAAGATAAACACTTCATGGCAATATCGTCATCCACTAAGGTAGAATCGCCAGTGACTTGGACTGATTTTTTGGGAGCAATTAAACGGGATTCTTTGTTAAACTGCTGCACTTCAGCAATTAGTGTGTTAATCGACTGCGCCAGTTGGCTTGCTTTTGAATTACTGTCAAAAGGGTAATTTGGAAATCCTGGAAGATTATTAGAGACAGAGGCACTGACAATTTGATTTTGATCCTGTTCATTTTTTAGTACCTTCAAAACTCCAGCAGCTTTGATGGCATTCTCTAAGGCTTTTACTCCATATTGATTGTTATCCGCAGTGTCCTTAAGGAACGTTTGAACTAGATTACTGTCGCTTCTTCCTTCGATAGCATTAGATCCTGTTCCCAGTGTCCGTATATTGGTTCTGTCCAGGAATCCTGTTGTCTCAACATAATAAGTGGCCAGCATATACTTATACCAATCAGCATAGACTTGTTCTCGAATTGAGCCAACTTTTGCTAATTGTTGGTCGTATTCACGCTGTGCTTCGTTAACTTTACTGATGCGATCACTGATGTTGGCGGATAATGTCACCTGCATTATTCCCTCGCCTTGCACTGCATTTGCCGGGTTGGCACTTCCCGACTGGGAAATTTTGGGATCAGATTCCGGCACTACCTGCCATGATATCTCTTTACATTGGCCAGTAAAGCTGTCCTCGTGTAGTCCTTGTCGAAACTTGGGTCCAAAGTCGAGATTTTGCTGTACTAAACGCCCACTCATTTGTATGGCTTCTAGCTGCTCCTCAATCGTTTTGCGATTTTCTGTATTTGTTGTGTCCAGTTGACGAGCTACATAAGCTGCTATGGCTTCTTCTTGGTTGTTTCCTACGGCGATCGTTCCTTGGAATTTAATCGCTTGTGGGTTAGTTACAGAAGCACCAGGCGCAAAACTTAGGGAAGCATGACAGAGAAGACGATCGGGGAAACTTTCGTTATTGCCTATTTCTACTGTCCAGCCAGCTTTACTTTGCAGAGTGTCTAAAAGGCTTAAAGGATCTCTGTCTGGGTACTGTTCTTTGATAAATTTGTCAAGATAATCATTTTCGCCGTCGCTATACCAGCCAATGACATCATATCGTAGGTCTTTGGGCGGGGTTGTGTTGGTGGTGAATTCCCCATCATGAAAACCGAACACACTACGACAGTTAGGATAAAAACCAGCAAAGGCAATTTTTTCGTTGTCTAAGCCATCAACTGTGGCGAAGGGTCCAATAGCGGACAATTCCTGAATATATTGGGCATTTGTTGGCCTTGAGTGCCATGCTCCCAATTCTAATTTACGCCCCAGAAAACGATAGGGTTGATACTCATTGGTAGCTGGATAATAGAGGATATTAATTGTATCTTCTGGTGTAGCACCTTCAGGATACAGATAATCACTTTCTACAACCCATTTTTTTTCTTCTATATTGCTCCCACGTCTTATAATTAACCAGCGATTAGGTACAAGGGGAAAGGTGATGCCTTGTTCTCCATCTCTCGCTATACCGTTAGTCAGCGCATCCGGCAAAGACCAGTGTAGGTGAATGCCTGCTTTTAAGGTCAATTGGGGTTGTGTAAAGGGAACCGTTAATACGGTTTCGCTAATATAAGCACTACCGCGATTTACTAATTGGCTATTTTTATAGTAGGGGAGCTTACTATAATCAGTCATTTCCCCCAGTACATTTGTCTTGGTGGGGAGGTAGAGGGCATCAAGGTAAACTGGGACTAGAAGTGTGGTCATAACTATAGTATGTAGGGATGAATGAAGCAGAAACCTAAATCGTCAGTTTTGGGAATTTTCGCTGTTCCACTGGAGAGAGGTTGGCAAATGCGCCCAACTCACTTGCAGCAGTTTTAAGATTCGTTTTTTTTCTTATTTTTTGAATGGTAAGGACTCTTGATTTCTTTGTCAACACTTTTGGTATTCTTTTTTGTAAATTTTCATCATTTTCTTGTTATTTCTTGTTATTTCTTGTTACTTCTTGTTACAATATAGTTCTAACTTTTAGGATTAAGGTAACAAGAAACAGAGTAAAGTCAATATTTACAGGAAGTTCTAACAAGCCAAAATCTAATCAGGATTTGAGGATTTTCAGTCTCAATCCAAAATCTAAAATCCAAAATCGAAAAACATTTCAAGTTTGTCGATGATTTAAATTCTGCTGCTAGAAAAGCATCTGCTGAATGAGCAAACAGGCGCTCATGAAAAAGGGAGAATAATAATGATAATATCCACTAGAAACCCGATCATCGGCTATTTGGTAGCGGCATAAATCCAACCGATGCCCAAAATGCCGATGTCTGGTTAATATGTCCAATTTTGTTTCGTCTGTAGGGTGTAGGTTCCGTCGCGCACCTTGACCCGATGGGGGATCAGCTTCAGGTCTCGGAAGATATTAGCTTGGTGTTGTAGGGCCACCAGAGAGCGATCATCGATCGGGATAATGGCACGTTCAGAGGCCCTCTGTTCGAGATTGGTGATGATCGCTGGATCGATCTCGTGGTGAGCTGCCAAGCGTCTCGTCGCCTCTAACTCCTGTTGTTTCGCCCAGGCACCCGCCTCGTTCACCTCTTCTAAAATCACCTTCAGTACATCGGGATAATCCCGCACCAATTCGGGAACCGCATAATAATAGGTCGGCACTTCTAGAGAGGCGTTTTCCCCGAAGATGCTCTCCAAATCGGCCAAAGATCTTCCCGGATAGGTGCGCGTCTCCGTGGGGGAATAGGGAACCCAGACCACCCAAGCGTCGATCTCACCGCGACGAAAAAGCGCCAGTGCTTCCGGTTGGGTTGCATACACCGGTTCGATATCGCTTAATTCTAGATTCACTCTCATCAGTGCGCGGATGAGGACGTAATGGGCGCTCGAACCTCGATCGAAGGCGATTCTTTTTCCTTTTAAATCCGCCAAAGTCTCTATTGGCGAATCCTCTGGTACGAGAATCGCCTGACCTTTCGGGGCGGTATATTTTTCCTTGGCTACCCGGACGAAGACGTGTTCGGCCGCTTGGGAGAAAATACTCGCCGTACCGCCACCACCGCAAAAGTCGATCGTTCCGTTGCTCAAGGCCTCGATCAGAGAGGAAGCGGCCAGAAAACTCGTCCACGTTACCGTCACCCCAAAGGGTTTTAAGCGTCTTTCCAGAAAGGCCTGGGCGCGGAGAACTTCCAGATTGGTCATGCCCTCAGGGTAGCCGATCTTGAGGTTTCCTAGCCGCCGCGCTTGTTTGGCGAGGGGAGTGATAGGGTCGGGGGTCGAGCGCTTGAACCAGCGATCGAGCGCGATACAGAAGAGAATTCCAGCGATAAATAATCCCACGGTTTCCAATAGTCGGGGAGTGGTATTGCGGGGGAATTTAAAGCTATCGACGAGGTTCAGAATCAGGTTATCGGATCGAGAATTTTGACCGACGGCGATCTCGCGTAGCGAGCGCTTTGCGTTCGTGTCGGAAAATCCAGCCAGGAGAAAGCTCCCCACCAGACTGGTCAAAAAAAGCAGCGCGGGAAGAACTGCCCGCCAATTTCGCCACGGTTTCCAGAGACACTTGATCGAACGGTGGAACATGGGATTTCTCGCAGAAAACAAGATTTATTATCGGTAAAGGGGACAAGAGGGAAGGGTTTAGAAACTCCCTCGGCATAGCTGCCATTAGTTTTATCTACATACTATAGAAACCCACGACTCCTCGATTGTGTAACAAAGTACATTTATAAATGTATTGAAAATGATATAGTTTCAAAATAAAATTGCGCCCGCATTTGAGAGATCGAGGTGGTATGGATGGATTGGTTGATCGAAATCGTCAAAATTGCGGTGGCCACCGGCATAGCCACCACCTTCGACGACAATATTTATCTAACCGGCTTCTTTAGCGAGGTAAATCGTACCTTTCGCCCAGTTCACGTCGTCGTCGGCGAGCTAGTCGGGTTTACGGCCTTAGTATCGGTTAGCTTGCTGGGTTTTCTACTCGGCTTAATCATCCCGCCGATTTATATCGGTCTTCTCGGAATCTTGCCGATCCTCATCGGTGTGAGAAATTTACTGACGTTAAATCGCGATAACGAGAGGGAAACCGCAGATCGCAAGGTTAATTTGCGAAGAAACGCCCAATTTCACGGGTTCGCCTCCCGCAGACTATCCCTCGCTCAAGTCCTCAGAGATCGCCAAACCTATAAAGTTTCCGCGGTCACGATATCCAATGGCGGCAATAATCTCGGTATCTATATTCCCCTATTCGCCAATAGTACCGTGGCGCAGTTAGCCGTAATCATCCCGATCTGCTATTTAATCGTCTGTACTTGGTTATTTCTCTCCTATAATCTAACCCGCCAACCGGGGATCGCGGTTGTCCTCAGCCGTTATGCCAGTAAGCTTTTCCCCTTTGTGCTGATGTGGTTGGGCCTACGGATTATTCTCGATAACGGTTCCTATCGCCTGTTGATTCCCATCGGCTAAATTAGTCCCCTGTAAAAATCGCCAATCTCTGGCTCGCAAGGGAGTCAGAATTGAAGAATAGATAATAAAACACCATTTATTTCCTAGGCAGAATTATCCCATCCCAAGGGGTGATTCCCAGTGGGGTGTAGAGTTAGAAGATTTTGACTCAGCCAGAACAACGATTTGATGCGTTGCATTCCAGACGTTTTTGACGCTCTGCTAAGATTTTTTGTAAATTCGGTCGTCCAGTTAAGGTTAATCGCCAAGAAGCCCAAATTTCATAGATAGTATCCACTAGAAATCCAATAACTGGCCATTTGGTAGCGGCATAAATCCAACCAATGCCTAAAATATCATAGACTTGGCGAAACACTTCCACATTTTGGAGAATAGTACCATCGGCTAGTACAGCATGGATTCGCCCCATGGCTGCCGCGAAGGAAATCCCGCCATTTTCCTCTGGATTATAGTTTTCGGCGGCAATATCGACAAAAGCAACTAATCCTCTCCCAGCATCCCGTTTTTGCAGAAAATTGACCTCCCGCAAGCAGAGGGGACATTCTCCATCGTAGAGGAGTTTAATTTTCCAAGAGGGCGATCGAGTAGAATTTTCTAAGGTATCAGCAGATGGAGTCGGTAAAGATGACATGATATTCTAGGGGTTCTCTTTTCAGTGAACAGTAAACAGTAATCAGTGAACTGAAAACTCAAATCCGATCACTGATGACTGACTCCTGATGATTATTTTATGGCAATTTATCAGATTGGATGGGATCACTCTCTATTGGTTCTCGATCGTTGCGTTTTGAGAAACCCCAAGCAAAGAGGATAGCAATTAAACTAATCATAATCCATTCCGGCGGCACAAAATCGGGACTAATCACCCGCAACAACAATCTTAAACCCACCAAACCGACGGTGACAAAACCGGCATCTTCTAGGTGGGTGTATTCCTCTAACCAGCGAATAAATAAACCCGCCATAAAGCGCAGGGTAACTACTCCGATCGTACCACCAAGCAGGATTAACCAAGTATCATCGGCCACGGCGATGGAGGTGGTGACACTATCGAGGGAAAAAGCTAAATCGGTAACGGCAATTAGGGGGATAGCTTGCCAGAGAGATTGAAACTTGAGACTATGATGGGTGTGGTCTTTGTCTTCCGGGGAGGCAAAGTAATTAAAGACTAACCAGAGCAAATATACTGCTCCCAAAAGTTCAAACTGCCAGTATTTAACCACCCAGGTGGCGGTAAGAATCAAGACCATACGGAGAATATAGGCGAAAACTAAGCCAATATTCAAGGCCTGACGTTGACGCTGATGATCTCCTAATCCCTGTGCTATGGAAGCGAGAGCAATGGCGTTATCTGCTGATAATACCGCTTCTAGGGCAATGAGAACCAACAGAATTAACGGGGTTTTTAGACTAAGGGTTAGAGATGAATCAAGGAGCGAGTCTAACATTGAGGCCGCAGGTAAAAATAAATGTAATCATGGCAATACTTCAGCTTAACGCTTTTACAACTTTCTTTTCTAGGGGAGATAACCGTCATCGGGGTGGGGAGATATGAAGTCTTGTAACGAAATGATGCAGAGGACCCCGATGATGTCGGAAAGTATTGGATGAATATCTTTATGAGGAGATAATCAGCAATGCTTTCTGATACTCAAGTTCTAGTCGCTCTGGTAATTGCTTTAATCCCCGGGATTTTGGCTTTTCGTCTAGCGACGGAACTTTATAAGTAAAGTCGCTTTCAATAAACCCTGATCCCGTCTGACCTAGCTATAGGATAGACTGATTGGGGTTTTTTCGGTTATCGGTCATCAGTTATCAGTGATTGGGTGTAACTTAAAAGTAATTAGCCACCTTTCTCACCGATTTTACTTGTACTCATAAATCTATGACCGCACGAACACGAAACCAAACCGACAAAAAACCACAAAAAAAGCCAAAAAGCAGCAATAAATCCCAAAAATGGCAAGTTATCGAGATTTGGCTGCGAATTATTGCCTATAGCGCCATTTCCATCACGGCGGTTTTTGCGATCGCTCGTTTGTTACCCTACCAACAGATGCAACAGGCAAAACTGGAAGAAGTGCGTTTGGCAGCCCAAGAAAAGGAGGAACGCGTCAATCAATTGCGCGGTCAATTTACTCGCAGCTTCGATCCTAGTCAAGCGCGGCAAGTGATGGGGGAACAAAGTCCCCGACGGGATCCCAATCAAAGACGCATTTTTTGGGTTTCTCAGTAGATTAGCTGCTCGTAGATCTCAATTACTTGTTAAGACTCTAGAGGAGAGGAGATATCCACAGAGTCGGTCTGAGCATTTGTCAGTATAAAACTAATGACCACAGCGACACAATTCTTAAGCATTTCTGCCTTGACAAAAGAGGATTATTATGGGTGCAGCTGAATTTTGAAGAAATATCTATAGGACATTTTGGGCGCACGCAGTGCGCCCCTACCATTGGCGCGATAATATTATTGTAGGGGCGAATTGCATTCGCCCTCTTTGAACAACTTCTGCTGCTCACCAATATGTGAGAGAAAGTCACTGACTTGAGCGAATCAGATAGGAATTTCCAAGGGGATAAAAATTAAAATTTTTCTGATTTCAAGCTACCAACGACCGGCGCTAGTCACTGAAAACTGAAAACTGAAAACTGAAAACTGAAAACTGAAAACTGAAAACTGAAAACTGAAAACTGAAATGACTCGATCCTATTTTGCTACTACCGCTAGGGGACTAGAAGAAATTGCCGCTAGGGAATTAGAATTCCTAGGGGCCAAAGAAGTGAAACCAGTATTCACCGGAGTCCATTTTCAGGGGGATATCTCCCTACTCTATCGAGTCAATCTTTGGTCAAGAATTATTTTTCGAGTTTTGGTTCCCATTGCCGAAATTCCCTGTGGGGATGGGAAGGAACTGTATGATGGTATTCAAGCCATTGATTGGCGCGATTATCTCAGCAGTGAGGAAACTTTAGCGGTACAATGTACGGGAACGAACGATCGCCTCAATCACACCCATTACACCGCCTTAAGCATCAAAAACGCTATTATCGACCAACAGCGTCAGCAGGGGAATCCCCGTTCTTTTGTGGATACAGAAAATCCCGACCTGCAAATTAACGCTCATATCGAGAAAAATCGCTGTGTGCTTAGTTTAGATAGTTCTGGCCACAGTTTGCATCGTCGCGGGTATCATCGGGCCATGGGAGTCGCACCTCTGAAAGAAAGTCTCGCCGCTGCTTTGGTAGAATTATCGGCATGGCAGGATGATATGGCGCTTTTAGACCCTTTTTGTGGTTCGGGAACCATTGTCATCGAAGCGACGTTAAAAGCTTTAAATATTGCCCCCGGTTTATCTCGTTCCCAGTTCGGATTTCAGAAATGGCCAGACTATCAACCGGATTTATGGCAATCTTTGCTTCAGGAAGCTAAAGAAAAACAAAAATTTCAGCTAAATGCGCCAATTTATGCTAGTGATGCCGATTATGAGGTTTTGCATCAGGCCGAGGATAACGCCTATTTTTGTCAAGTGCAGGACTATATTAATTTTAGCTTGCAAAGCATCACCGATTTAGAACCGACGAGCGATCAAGGGATTATTCTCTGTAATCCCCCTTACGGCAAAAGATTGGGCAATACCGAAGAATTAGGGGCCCTATATAAATCCTTCGGTGATGTCTTAAAACAGAGGTTTAAGGGTTGGACAGCCTATATTTTATCGGGAAACAAAGAACTGACTAAACAAATCGGTCTGCGTTCTTCCCGTCGCACTCCCTTGTATAACGGTTCTCTGCCCTGTACCCTCTTAAAATATGAGTTGTATTAACTACATCAAAACCTTGAGACTGTCAAGAGCTAAATGAACATTTTGACGAACTGAGGCAGCAGAAGTGTGTAGATCCAGACGTTCAGCATCGGTCAAACGCACTTCCAGAATACTTTCCACACCCCGACAGCCTAGGCGACAGGGAACCCCCAGATAGACATCCTGTAAACCGTATTCACCCTTGAGATAGGCTGCCGCCGGCAGTAAACGGGATTGATTTCTCAATATCGTCTCGACCATGGTACAGGCAGAGGAAGCAGGGGCGTAATAAGCACCGCCAGTTTGCAGTAATTTGACGATTTCAGCCCCACCGTTGCGAGTTCTCTCCACTAGACGATTAATCGTCATCTCGTCCATTAATTCGGTAATCGGCACACCACTGACGGTACAGTAACGGGGTAGGGGTAACATTAAATCACCGTGACCACCCAAAACCATAGCATGAACGTCGGCGGTACTAACCCCCAATTCCATGGCGATAAAGGTTTGTAAACGGGAAGAATCGAGGACTCCTGCCATTCCCATCACTCTTTGGGGGGGTAAACCGGTTGCTTGCCAGACTAGATAGGTCATCACATCAAGGGGATTGGTGATGACGATAAAAATGGCTTCCGGAGAATACTTGAGGCATTTAGTGGCGGCCTCGACGACAATTTTAGCATTGACATTCATGAGATCATCGCGACTCATGCCCGGTTTTCTGGCTAATCCAGCCGTAATCACGACAATATCCGAACCTGCCGTGTCTTCGTAGTTATTAGTGCCGATAATCTCGCTGTCGTGCATTTCTATGCCCTGGGCTTCCATCAAATCTAGGGCAATACCCTGGGGTAAACCATTGACGATATCGAGGAGAACCACATCGGCGAGGTTTTTTTCGGCGATGCGTTGGGCCAGGGTGCGTCCGACGTTGCCAGCACCAATAACCGAGACTCGGGGCGATTGACAGGGGATGGGTGTATCGTAGAAGTCAACCATGGTTTATGGATGAGGCAATATCCTCATCAGGCGGGTTCCAGTTGTTCGAGCTTTAGCCACACACTGGGGGTGGGAACATAGAATTTAATCAAAGCATAATCATCTTTTATATCCAAGACTTCTGCCGTCGAGTTGAACATATAACTGGGTAAACGGCGATCGCTGGCTAGGGCTTCGAGGCTATTTTCTAGGTTTCCCGTCACCACGCGGACTAAAGCTCCTTTCTTAATTGTAGCTGCCATGTTTTTCTCGTTGAATTTGCTTGGGGTTTCTCCCATAAATTGTTACATATTCGGGCGGGACTCTGACAAGAGCTTTTTTCAGTCATCCGTGAACTGAGAACTAATACCAAAGGCCGAATCTAAACCCTAATTGGTTAAGCTACAAGCTTTGATGTACTTAGTTTTTACCCTTGTTTTTAGGTAGGAGAATTGCCGGATTCTTTCTTGTGCAGGAGTGCCTGTCGCCCCTTGGCTTCAGAAACTGATAAGTACCTAAGCAAAATTAATTACACATTTCGATAAAGCTTTTGCCTATTGCCTATTGCATGAGTGCCTATCCTAACCAAGAAATTAATTTTGCACGACTACTTAACTGATTCCGGGCTGATGGCTTTTTGGCTTAAGATAAAGTTTAGCCCTCGATCGAGTTCTCGTGTTTTCATGGTTTTACAACTGCGCGTCTATGTTCCCGAACATCCTCTGGTTAAGCATTGGCTGGCGATCGCCCGCGATCAAAATACCCCCTCGGTACTGTTTAAAACAGCAATGACAGAACTAGGGCGCTGGTTAACCTACGAAGCAGCCAGGCAATGGTTGCCGACGCTGGAAACTAGCGTTAAAACCCCTCTAGCGGAATGTCCGGCTACTTTTATCGATCCTAGCGTACCGATCGCCGTAGTCCCGATTTTACGCGCAGGATTAGCCCTGTTGGAAGGGGCGCAAAGTCTTTTACCCCTAGCTAGTACCTATCACCTCGGTTTAGCCAGAAATGAGGAAACCCTGGAGGCAAGTTGTTATTTAAATAAATTACCGGCCAGTTTTGATCCGGCCACGAGAGTGTTAATTCTTGAACCGATGTTAGCCACGGGGGGATCAATTTCAACGGCAATGGCAGAAATTACCAGCAGAGGCGTTGATCCTGCCCTGATTCGGGTGATTTCCGTGGTGGCTGCCCCGCCAGCTTTACAGAAATTGAGTCAAAATTATCCCAGCTTGAACATCTATACGGCTATTATCGATGAAGGATTAAATAGCCGCGGTTACATCGTGCCGGGGTTGGGCGATGCCGGCGATCGAGCTTTTGGAACCTATTAGGAGAAAAAGGGATTATGAGTCAGCGAGATGGGTTTGCGGGCGGTTTTTTAGCCGGTGCGATTGTCGGTGGTTTAGTGGGCGGTGTTTTGGGGACAGTGTTGGCTAATCGCAGCCGTCGCGGTTTAGGAGATGGTGATAATCAGTCCTTTTTGGAGGGTATCCGCCATGGGCGCTTGACTCCAGAGGAAGGCATGGAAATGGCCCGCCGCAGTTTAGAAGATAAAATTGCCCAGTTAAATCTAGCGATCGATGATGTGCGTCAACAGTTAGGATCGGTACAGGAAAACGGCAGCGATCATTAAAATAGGGCTGGCTGAATAAATCTCAAAACCTTGTTGGATAATATCTTTAGGCTTTTTTCCCATCAAAAAGTGCCAGCCATTGCAGTGAGCGGGGGAAAAATTCAGTGCTTGCCTAGCTTGCGTTAAGCGACAGCGCAACCCAAAAGAGTGACACAGAGCGAGCGACCAAAACTATACACATTTACCGTCCTTGCGTTGTATCCTAAGCTACAATTTAATAACTATTTACCTTGCCTCGTTTCCTGGTTCTACTTGGGGCTTGCTGAATAAATCTAAAAACCTTGTTGGATAAGACTTTTAGACTTTTTTCCCCTTAAAAAGTGCCAGCCATTGCGGGGATCGGGGGGAAAATTCAGGTGCTTTTTCCCTGAAAATTAGGTAACTGACTACCTCAAAATCGGTAAAACCCCACACCCCACACCCCACACCCCACACCCTGCCCCCAGGAAAAGCTTTTTCAGCAACCCCTAATTAATTTTGCTTAGGTAGGGTTTGCGACAAAAATTTTGTTGGTGGGGTTAGGAGTTGGTCGTCAGGAGTCGGTCGTCAGTAGCCGGTCGTTTCAGGCTTTGTTGCCCTTCTTTTTTGTACTAGTTTGTGTACTATAAAAAGAATAATGCCAGGTTTTTGAATGTCCCAATCCTATATTCTTGTACTAACATCGGATTTTAACAGGTCAAAAGCCTTATTTTAAAAGGGTTTTACCATTATTCAGCCAGCCCTAGGTACTTAGTTTTAAACAAAAATTAATAGGTTAACGGACTAAATTAAAGCCCGATAACGCCCCAAAGCCAGTAAAGGAAAATACTGCTGATAGAAATGATATTTCAGGTAAAAATGACAGGGAAACCCTGTACCGGTGAAGTAATCTTCATCCCATGTACCATTTTCTTTTTGGGTAACAAGAAGATAGTTAACGCCCTTTTCAATCACTTCTCGCTGATAATTGCCTGTTACTTTCCCGACGGCTAATAAACCGATTAATGCCCAAGCAGTTTGGGAAGCGGTACTATTTCCCTGTCCTTTAAATTTAGGGTTATTGTAACTAAAACAGGTTTCACCCCAACCACCATCAACATTTTGACAACTGCTTAACCAATTGGCTCCTTTTTGCAATTGCTGGCGATATTTATTCGGTTCCAGAAAAGCCAAAGCAGATAACGCCCCACTGGTTCCATAAATATAATTTACACCCCAACGACCAAACCAACTACCATCAGCTTCCTGTTCTTTTTCCAGATAATCCAAAGCTTTTTTAACTCGATTTTCCTCCATGTTAACATCACAAGTGCCTAACATTTCTAGAACTCTGGCAGTAACATCAGCCGTATTAGGATCGATCATTGCTTTTAGATCGGCATAGGGCAAAGAATTAAGCCAGTTTTGATCGTTATCGATGTCAAAAGCTCCCCAACCACCAGCTTTACACTGCATAGTCGCCATCCAATTAACTGCCCGTTTCATCACAGCTTTTTTAATATTTTCATCGGGCATTTTAATTAACTCTAAAGCCATCACCACCACTGCCGAATCGTCTAAATCGGGATACCAGCGATTGTCAAATTCAAAAGCCCAACCGCCAGGGGTTCCGATTTTATTTTTAATCGCCCAATCGCCATAATCAAGAATTTGTTGATCGATTAACCATTGTCCCGCTTTAATCATAGCTGGATGAGCAGGATTTAGCCCGGATTCAATTAGCGATCGAATTACCCAAGCCGTATCCCAAACCGGCGACACACAGGGCTGCACACAATAAGTATTGTCCGTCTCAATGGCAAAATTATCCACCGCTTTTAAACCGCGGGCAACAATCGGATCGTCAACATCATAACCTAGGGCTTTTAAAGCTAACAGAGAATTTAACATCGCCGGGATAATTCCCCCCCAATCCCCTGTGTCTTCCTGTCGTTCAATCACCCATTTTTCCGCCGCTTTCAGACTTTCTTGACGGAAGGGAACCAAATTAGTTTTTTCTGTCCATTTAAACAGTCCATCTAACCAGAGAAAAACATCTGACCAATTGTTACTTTTTGGTAACTCATACTTGACATTATTCACCCCTTCTGTATAGAGTTCATCGAGATTAAAACCCATTTTATACACGGGTTTTTTGTCGAAAACAATTAATAAAGGAACCGTACTTCCCCGCGCCCAACTGGACATTTCATAGATAGTAAAAGGGAAATTTTCCGGCAGTAGCATGATCCAAGCGGGGATAGAGGGAACCCCTAGCCAATCATAACAACCAATCAAAGCAAGGTGCATTTTGGTGAAAATGCGGGTTTTACTGATGCCACCTTGAGCTAAGATAAATTCTCTGGCTTTTTCTAAAGTAGGATCATTAGCGGGAATTCCCAATAGTCGCAGCCCCATGTAGGCTTCCACAGTGGTGCTAAGATCGCCACCATCGCCATAAAATAACTCCCAAGCGCCGTTAGGACACTGTTGCTGACGCAGATAGGTGGCTGCTTTGTCTAGGGGGCGATTTTTGTCAGTTTTCCAGATTTTGTGCAGTAAAATTGCTTCTGAGGTGATGGTGACATTAGATTCTAATTCTGCCCACCAGTAACCGTCAGGGTATTGGGTAGAAAGTAAATAATTTTGAGAAAGTTCGATCGCTTTCGCTGTTTTAGCGGCTATTTCGGTGATTTTGTCCTGAATCTGCATTTTTTTCCGTTCGACAACCTCTAGGGACCACGAGTGCAAATAAGATCTTATTTACAAAGTTTTTAATAAGTAGCTAAAGAATGGGCTTTTGTTCCCAAAGAATCCAATAAAGGAATCTGCTTTGGTTGCCAATTTCTTTTTTCTTTTCACTGATTACTGATAACTGATCAAGTACCCCCACCCCCCTGAAGACAAAAAGGGTACGAAACTCGCACCCCACCAGATTTATCTTCATTTAACTTACTTTTTCTTTTTGCCTTTAGCGGGCGGATTATCCTTCGCTGCCGGTTCCGGGGCTTTTTCCTCCACTTGCGGGGCTGCTGCTACGGGTTCCGGGGCTTTTTGTCCCATTTGGGCGGCTACTTCGGCGGCGAAATCCGTTTCTTCTTTTTCGATCCCTTCACCTAGTACAAAGCGTTGGAAACGACGCACCTGAATATTTTCTCCCAAAGCAGCGATCGCTTGTTTAATCAACTCCTCAATACTGATGTTCTGGTCGCGGATAAAGGGTTGATCGAGCAGAGAAAGTTCTTTCAAACGTTTTTCAATGCGGCCGGCGACGATTTTTTCTTTGATATTATCGGGTTTATTGGCTAAATCGTCCCGTCCCATCTCAATTTCTTTTTCTTTGGCGGCGATTTCGGCGGGAATATCGGCCACTTTCACATATTCGACGTTAGGACAAGCGGCAATCTGCATCGCCACGTCATTAACCAATTTTTTGAACTCCTCGCGACGGGCAACAAAATCGGTTTCACAGTTCACTTCTACTAAAACACCGATGCGACTGCCGGTGTGGATGTAACTGCCGATCATCCCTTCTGCCGCTACCCGACTAGCTTTTTTCTCGGCGGAAGTAATCCCTTTTTGACGCAACCATTCGATCGCTTTGGTTATATCCCCCGCGTTTTCCGTCAGCGCCCTCTTGCAATCCATCATGCCGGCGCCGGTCTTTTCCCTAAGTTCTTTAACCTGTTGTGCTGTAATTTCCGCCATAAAATTCCTAACCTACTGCTTATAATTGATCATGCCACGAGAGGGGCAGGTTTGACCGCTCGATAGGCTCGGAAAGTTTCCCCCCGAACCTAGCTGCGATCAATGGCTAATTTTCCCTAGTTATCGTCGTCTCCACTGGCAAATTCAGCGGCGTATTGGGAATAATCACCTTCTTCCTCGTACTCGGTTTCATTATCGTAGTCTTCCTCGTATTCTTCCACCGCTGCTTGACCACCGCGACGACCTTCGATGATCGCATCGCTAATTTTGCCTAAAATCAGTTTGACTGAGCGAATTGCGTCATCGTTGGCGGGAATCGGCACATCTACCAAGTCGGGATCACAGTTAGTATCCAAGAGGGAGATGATGGGAATGCCCAATTTTTGGCATTCTTGGATAGCGTTGTATTCCCGACGCTGATCCACTACGATGACTAAATCTGGCAGCCGGCGCATGGTTTTAATGCCACCGAGGTATTTTTCTAGTTTGCCCAATTCCCGACGCAGTACCGATGCTTCTTTTTTCGGTCGTTTATCGAGGGCGCCACTATTTTCTAATTCTTCTAATTCTTTGAGTCTTTCTACCCGGCCGCGAATGGTTTCCCAGTTGGTTAACATTCCCCCTAACCAGCGTTGGTTAACGAAGTGGCTGCCGCTGCGTAAAGCCTCCTGTTTAATGATTCCTGCTGCTTGCCGCTTCGTACCGATGAATAAAAAACGTTTACCGCTATCGGCTTCTCCTCGGACAAATTCGTAAGCTTCTTCGATTAATTGGGCAGTTTGCACCAAATCAATGATATGAACCCCATTTCGGGCAGTGTAGATGTACTGAGACATTTTCGGGTTCCAACGGCGCGTTTGATGGCCGAAGTGAACCCCAGACTCTAGCAATTCTGCGAGAGAGACAACGGGCATATTTTTCTCCTTTTCGGGTTTATCCTCCATCTAGGGCTGGATTTCTAGATTCCTAGAAACACCCGATCGCCTAGATGTGCGATTTTTGACAACTTTTCTAGTCTAACACGAAAGGGCGCGATTGCATACCCGTAAATATTGGGTACTGAGGGCTTGCTACTGCAATTCCTCAAGTTTTTTCAAAACCGCTTCTGCATGGGCTTTTACCTTGACATTTGACCAAATATAGGCAATATTTCCCTGGGGGTCGATCAGAAAAGTGGATCGTTTAATCCCCATATATTCCTTACCCATAAATTTTTTTAATCCCCAGACTTGATAAATTTCCGCCAGTTGATGTTCGGTATCGCTCAATAATTGAATAGTTAAATTGTGTTTTTCAATAAAACGACAGTGGGACTTCTCTGAATCGGGACTAACTCCTAGAATTACCGCGTTTAATTGCTGAAATTGCGGCGACAAAGCGGTAAAATCGCTCGCTTCTGTGCTGCAGCCCGGGGTGTTATCTTTGGGATAAAAATATAAGACCAACCATTGACCGGCAAAATCTGCTAATTTGCTAATTTCCCCCCTTTGGTTTGGGGTGGCAAATTCGGGGGCTTTTTGTCCAACTTCTAGGGTCATTTTTAGGAGTGTAAAGGCAAGAGTAAGAAAGGAGCGAGGGAGAGGGAAAGCAATAGCCAGACTTGATAGTTAAATCTGGGAAATTCTGGTTTTTCTGACTCGACTAAAGCATCGATTCTCTCTAATAAACGATTATTTAAAGAATGATCATTGAGAGCGACACAGCAAGTAGCGGAAAAATTTATTTCCGCCACTTGATTAACTTTTTCTGCCACTAAAAGCAGCGATTCAGCTAATAGTAAATAATCCACTTGTCCAGAAGCGTACTTATCGGCGCGTAATTCCCGCAAGAAGACCAATTCTGACCATAAGTTCTCGCTATTGGGCAGCCAAGAAGACATCGATCGCAACCAACCTAACCAGAAAAACCAGAAAGTGTCATGATATTCTTGGTGAGCTTGTTCGTGGGCTAAAACTGCTTGTAAATGTTCTTGATCCAAGAGATTTAATAATCCTTGGGTTACAATTAATTCCGACTTCCAGAAGCCAACTCTGGCACTGTAGGGAAAATCCACTGCTAAAACTCTCGCCTTCTGAGCGGTGATTTTTTTGAGGGGATAACTGCTAAAATCCCGATGGGTTTGCCAAGTTTGATAGGAGAGTTTTATCAGACAGAATATAGCAAAAACTAGCCAAATTATGGCACTAAAGTAACTAATTAAACTGGAGTTATAGCCTAGCATTTGCCCGCGATAGCCCATACAAACCACCGATATAACTGTCATTAACAGCAGCAAAGGAGGAAAGAGGAAGAAAAATAGCGTTGTCTGCCAACGACGCTGATAGCTAGGCAGAAACCAACGTAAACCAATGGCGATAGTTAATGCTAGTAATAACATTGAACCGTGCATTAGCTTTCTCTCCGTTGTTGACGCAGGGTATCTAAACGAGAGGCGATCGCTTTTAATTGTTCGACACTAGCAGTATCGAGACTATCGGCAAAAGAAGCCACCACATCCGCATTACCAATAGCCAAAAAACGATGTAATTGTTCGTAGGCTTTAATTGCCTGTGCTTGTTCCTTAGAAACCATCGGTTTCCAGTAGAAAATCCGACCCTGTTTATAACAACTTAACCAGCCTTTATTAGTTAAACGACGCAGTACCGTAGTCACAGAAGTATAGGCCAGATCCCGTTCTGGATCCGCTAAAATGCGATCGTGGACATCCTTAACGCTGACGGTTTCCAATTCCCAGACAATATTAAGAATTTCCGCTTCTAGGGGGCCTAGGGATAACTGTTTTGGTTGATAGGTCGGCAATTGAGCCATAGTTACACAGAAATGAAGATTACTTTCTTGATCATAGCGGCGGATATCGATCGCCTGATAAAATAGCAACGATCCTTTATATTGTCTTTATGTCCACCGAAACTAATTTAACCACAACTACGGGTGCTGATGCCATTGATGTGGCGATCGCTAATGGCATTGATTTTGATGGTTCCCCGATTCCCCAGGCAAAATTGGAACTTTATCACCGGGTAATGGGTTTGGAAGCAGGACGACAAAGAAGCGGGGTTTCTAACACGATGAGATCGCGAATTGTCCGCATCGGGGCCAAACATATCCCCCAAGAGGAATTAAATCAGCTGTTGTTAGCCGCCGATTTTGCTCCCCTCAAGGAGAAAGAAATCGCTTTTTACTATCTCAAGTAGTCAAATTTTTGCTCGCCATTTTTCGCCTAGACTGCTTGCGGTTAACCGGATTGTTGGGGAAATTAGGCAGGGAGTCTAGGTTAATCTAATGCTCAAGGACACCTCGAATAAAAGATTTTGTTAACAAAGTGTTGGTCGAGGAAATATCCTTGATATACATTGATGAAGAGGGAATAATTTTCAACAACTAACAAGGCTCTCCGTCCCTCAGAATTCGATTTTTCGAGGTAGCCTAGACATAAGTAGTCGTGCAAAATAAATTTCCTAGTGAAGAAAGGCAAAAGGCAAAAGGCAAGAGGCAAGGGGGGGTTAGATATGTGTAATTAATTTTGCTTAGGTACTTAACGCCTTGGTTATTGCCTAAAATTAAACTTTTTTTGCCCATCAATTTAAAAACTTGCGTTTTTTTGATCATCTTAGCCTAGAGGACTGAGTAGTATGAGTTACAGCAAAGTTGATAGGTTAATTTTGTCCATCAGTGTAATCTGGGTTAAATCTCTCACTTTTTCCCGTTATCAATTACTCAAAGGGTAGCTCGATCAATTGGAATTATTGAGAAAATCTTCGGACTAATTGAGAATCAACCAAGCTTTCATCGGGGTTTTCGGCGGTGCAATGCTAAAGTAAATCTATTTTTCGAGGCACCCCCAAGAGATAACCACTGATTCCGAGCCAGTAATGATACACTAGGCATGATTTAACTACAAACCTCGATCGCAAAAGGAAATAAACATCGATGAAAGCCATGATTTTGGCGGCAGGCAAAGGAACTCGTGTCCGTCCGATTACCCATACGATTCCCAAACCCCTGATCCCGATTTTACAAAAGCCGGTGATGGAGTTTTTATTGGAACTGTTGCGACAGCATGGCTTTGATCAGATCATGGTGAATGTCAGCCATTTAGCCGAAGAAATTGAGAGTTATTTCCGCGATGGTCAGCGTTTTGGGGTGCATATCGGTTATTCTTTTGAAGGTAGAATCGAAGAGGGCGAGTTAATCGGTGATGCCCTGGGATCGGCGGGCGGTTTACGACGAATTCAAGATTTTAATCCCTTTTTTGACGATACTTTTGTGGTTCTCTGTGGTGATGCGCTGATTGATCTCGATCTAACCGCAGCCGTTAAATGGCATCGGGAAAAAGGAGCGATCGCTACTATTGTCACCAAAACCGTCCCCAGAGAGGAAGTATCCAGTTATGGGGTGGTAGTTAGCGACGAGGAGGGAAGGATTCTCAGTTTCCAAGAAAAACCCGCCATCGATGAAGCTTTAAGTACCTGCATTAACACGGGTATCTATATTTTTGAGCCAGAAATCATTGATTTTATTCCCCCTAATAGTAAATACGACATCGGGGGCGAGTTATTCCCCCAATTAGTCGCTAAAGGTGCGCCTTTCTACGCTTTAAACATGGATTTTGAATGGGTGGATATTGGTAAAGTCCCCGACTACTGGCAGGCAATTCGCGGGGTGTTATCCAGGAAAATTAAAAATGTTGCTATCCCCGGTATCGAAGTTAAACCGGGCATCTACACGGGCTTAAATGTGGGGGTAAACTGGGATCGAGTCGATATCACCGGACCTGTGTATATCGGGGCAATGACGCGCATTGAAGACGGGGCGAAAATTGTCGGTCCGAGTATGATTGGCCCAAATTGTTGGATTTGTGGCGGCGCGACGGTGGATAATAGCGTTATTTTTGAATATTCTCGCCTCGGTTCAGGGGCGCGTTTGGTGGATAAGTTGGTCTTTGGGCGCTACTGTGTTGATAAAACCGGCGCGGCGATCGATGTGGAAGCGGCAGCCTTGGATTGGTTGATTACTGATACCCGCAAGGTTCTCCCAGAGTTTGATCACCCTAAACATCAGGCAATTCGTTCTTTATTCAATGGCAAGTAGGCAACACCGCAACGGGGAACTTTTTACTTGATAAGTACCTAAGCAAAATTAATTACACATATCTAACCACTCCTTGCATGAGTACCTTTTGCCTTTTGCCTTTTGCCTTTTGCCTATCCTAACCAAGACATTAATTTTGCACGACTACTTATCATGTTTGATTCTCCTGTTGATCTTCTCATTCTCTCCAATGGTCCCGGAGAAATATCTACATGGGTGCGTCCAGTTGTCAAGAGATTGCGACAAAACTTAACAGAAGATCGATCCCTGTTGCGGATTTCGGTGATTCTTTCCCCTTGTACCCATTCTATGGGGGCGGAAACGGAAGTAGTTAGGAAATATCCGGAGGTCGATCGAGTCCAGTCGCCAGAAAAATTCTTTAATTTTCTTTTCTGGGGAAAAACCGCCGATAATTGGGATTGGCACTCCAAGGGCATCGTTTTATTTTTAGGGGGCGATCAATTTTTTGCCCTCACCATCGGTAAACGTTTGGGTTATCGCACCGTCATCTATGCGGAATGGGAAGCGCGTTGGTATCGGGGGATCGATCGCTTCGCCGTGATGAATACAAGTGTATTAAATAATGTTCCCCAACAATATCAGCATAAATTTACTGTTATCGGCGATTTAATGGTAGATTTGCCCACTGCTATCACCCCGGATGATGCTACCTTAATTGCACTCCTCCCGGGTTCCAAACCCTCGAAATTAGCCCAGGGTGTACCCCTAACCCTAGCTATTGCCGAAAAGATACACGCGCAGGATCCCCGGACTAAATTCTTAATTCCCGTCGCTCCTACCCTAAATTTAGCTTATTTGGCGAAATTTGCCGATCCTAGCTATAATCCGATGATCACTAAAACCGGTTGGAGTGCTGCCAAATTAAAAAACGGTGAAAAACCCTATCTAGAAACAGCTAAGGGGGTAAAAGTTGACCTAATTACCGATTTTCCCGCCCATAACCAGCTTTCTCGCTGTCATTTAGCTTTAACGACGGTGGGTGCTAATACTGCCGAATTAGGAGCGCTGGCAATCCCGATGATTATTTTACTACCGACTCAGCAACTAGACGCGATGCGGACTTGGGACGGTTTACCCGGTTTATTAGCCCAACTGCCGGGGGTGGGGTCTTTATTTGCTAAGATAATTAATCTCTATATGTTGCGGAAAAAGCGTTTATATGCCTGGCCAAATATTTGGGCCGGTGCAGAAATTGTTCCGGAATTATTGGGGGAATTACAACCAGAAGAAGTGGCAAATCTGGCTATATCTTGGTTAGAAAATCCCGAACAATTAGAGGCTATCCGGCAAAAATTGCGGGCAGTGCGTGGGCAAGCAGGAGCAGTGGATAAGTTAGTATCTATTATTGCCGAACAACTGTCTAGTTTCTAATCAATTAGATAATTAGGGTTTGCTGAATAAATCTAAAAACCTTGTTGGGTAAGACTTTTAGACTTTTTGTCAATCAAAAAGTACCAGGTATGGGAGTGATCAGGGGGAAAATTCCGGGACTTTTTCCCTAAAAATTAGGTAATTGGCCACCTCAAAACCGGTAAAACCCCACACCCCACACCCCACACCCCACACCCTGCCCCCACCGAAAAACTTTTTCAGCAGACCCGAATTAAGCTTGTTGGTAGTGAGGATCAATTGCGATTAATTTATTAACAGTTTGATAGAATTCCTGCTGATAAAATTCTCGTTGATTGCTGTCGAGAGCATTAATTAATTGTTCTTGACAGTAACGACGATATTCCATTAAACTAATTTTTTCCAGAGCTATAATAGCATTTTTTATCTGTTCTTCTGGCTGCAAAATTTGCTGACTGGTATGTTCATTTAAGTGAAATAAAGAATTAAAATCACGATTTTTGTCTGCGGTGATTATCAATAAATGATTCTGTAAAGCTGACATCAAATCTCTTTGGTTAGTAATTTGGGTTTCTAACTCTAGAATTACTTGCCATAACCAACGATAATCAGGGAGATTAAAAATTAAATCTTTTTCATCCAAAAGTTCACAAATGAGCCTCCGATATTCGGGAGAATGGAGATAGATTAGTAATAGTAACCATTCGGCTTTTTCTGAGCCGTTTTTTTCGGATTTATCTAGGATATTTTTCCTTTTAATTGCTGGGGATTTTCCCAGAGGTTTATTAACTTGCTTCGAGAGATTTTTAAAAATATATGGCAAACGAGTTGCATCTTTTTGAGCCAAAATTTCAGCACAATAATCTAGATAAAAAGTGCGTTGATTGCTATCGATTAACTTTTGCAGTAAACTCACCATACTATTGGCTACTTGTTGAAAATGTAGTCCCTGTTTTAAATCTTTATTAACCAACATTTGCGAGATTTGCCAATCAATCCAAAAAGGAGATTTTTCGATCAGTTCTCGATAACTAAGATATCCGTCAGCACGAGATTTAAGAAATTCATCGGCATCTTTACCATCGGGAAGATTAAGGATTTTTAGGTTAACTTGTCCTGAATAAACTAGGGAGTTAATTTCCTCGATCGCCCGTTGTGTCGCTTTAATTCCCGCTTGATCAGCATCAAAATTAAAGATTATTTGTTTACTTTCACTGTAGCGCAAAAGTAGCTTAATTTGCTCTTGACTTAAAGCTGTTCCTAAACAGGCAACCACATTAGTGATACCAGCAGCATGGAGAGCGATTGCGTCAAAATAACCCTCCACAACTATCGCTAAATCTTGCTGAATAATTGCCTGTTTAGCTCGATCAAGAGCAAAGAGAGTTTTTCCCTTTTCAAATAGAGGAGTATCGGGAGAATTTAGATACTTTGGTTGTTCATTACCTAAACTACGACTACCAAAAGCGATCGCCCGTCCTTGACTATCAAAAATAGGAATCATTAAACGATCTCGAAATTGATCGTAATAACCACTACCATTTTGACGCGCTTTAATTAATCCTGCTTGTTCTACTAAAGCCACAGGATAGCGCTTTTGTTCCACTAAATAACGATAGAGCGTTTCCCAACCTTCTGGAGAATATCCCAGTTGAAAAGTTGCGATAGTTTCTGGGGTTAGTTGTCGTTGTACCTTGAGATAATCTAACGCTTTTTCCCCTTGGGGTTGACTAAGGGCGTGTTGATAAAAACTCACCGCCACGGCCATTATTTCGTATAATTGTTCTTTGAGGGATAATTTCTGCTCTAATTCCTGACGCTGTTCTACTGCCAGAGTTTTAATCGGGATTTGATACCTTCTAGCAAGATCGAAAACCACTTCACTAAAAGATTGTTTCCCCACCTCCATAAAGAATTTAATCCCGTTTCCCCCCGCACCACAGCCAAAACAGTAATACATTTGTTTGGCAGGACTAACCGTAAAACTAGGGGATTTTTCCTCGTGAAAGGGACATAAACCGACGTATTCCCTTCCCCTTTTTTTGAGGACGACTCTCTCCGAAATTAAATCCACAATATCAATTCTTTGTTTAACTTCTTCGATCGTATCTGGATGTAGTCTCGGTGTATCCATAATCAGTTATCAGTTATCAGTTATCAGTTATCAGGAGATTTGCTTTTATTTATTCTCCCCGTCTCCCCAATTCATCATTCATCATTCATCATTCCCACTCCCCTCTCCTTCTCCCCCATCTCCCCACTGCGATGGCGGCATTTTGTCCTCCGAAACCGAAACTAAGACAGAGACAATTGTGCAGGGAAAAATTAACAGCCGATCTAATTAAATTTAATTGAAAAGGCGACTCGCGCACACCGACACAGGGGGGAATTAGCTGATTTTTCAGAGCCATTAAACAAAAAGCCACACCTAATGCCCCCGAAGCCCCTAAAGTGTGTCCTGTTGCGCCTTTTGTCGAGCTTACAGCCACTTGCGAACCAAAAATGCTGGCGATCAGGTTTGCCTCCCGTTCATCGTTTAAACGCGTGCTAGTGCCGTGGGCGTGAATGTAATTAATTTCATCTTTTCTTAATTGACTTCTGTGCAAACATAGTTCTATGGCTTTGGTAGCGCTACGATTATCCACCGCCGGGGCGCTAACATGATCGGCATCGCAGGTAAAACCATAGCCCAAAATTTGCCCGTAGATGGCGGCATTTCTGCTTAAAGCCAGTTCTTCCGATTCAAGGACTAAAATCGCGCCACCTTCCCCCAAAACTAAGCCTTCCCTAGCTCTATCAAAAGGATAACAGCCCGTTTTCGCCAAAGCTCCCATCTGTTCAAATCCCACCAAAGTTAAGGGAGTGATCGGAGTTTCGATCGCCCCTGCTAAAACTCGATCGCATTCTCCCATTTTGATTAATTCTACACCCTGGGCGATCGACCAGATGCCCGTGGCACAGGCCGCCATCGGTGCTAACACTGGGGCCCTGGTTTCTATCAATCTAGCGGTCAATACCGAGGCGCGATCGGGTAAACTATCTAACCAGTTTTCTACTATTCCCGTCGCTGCCATCCGTTCCCATAAACCCTGACAACCGCGACTAGAACCGATAGTGACACCACAATCCTTTAAGGGAGGGGTTAACTTCGCGTCTTCAAGGGCAGCAATCAGGGCAATTTTGGTTAAATCCTCTAAAAATGCCGGTTTGTGACCGATTAAACCCAGGGGTAACGCGGGTAAATCAGAAAAGGGTTGTTGTCTAGTTATACCAGTTTTGCCCTCTAGTAATCTTTGCCAACTCTGACTTAAATTTCCCAGAGAACTGATCAACCCAATTCCCGTCACCACAACATTCATTTATCATTTATCAGTTATCAGTTATCAGTTATCAGGTATCAGTTATCAGTTATCAGTTATCAGTTATCAGTTATCAGTTATCGGAATATTAAATGATTAGACCTCGACCTAATATTATCTCAAGACCAAAAGTCTTTCTAGTCAAGGAATATACCCGAATAAAAATTATTTTAATTGCCTCATATTTTTTCAGTAAAATTGAATTAGCAAGGACAGATATACATTTCAGCTATCGAACTACTCAATTAGTACATAGGCTAAAAGCAAGCTGTGACTGGGTTATAATTTTTGGAGATGTCTATTGGGTGGGTTAGGGGGAAAATTAAATTATCGTCCCGCGAACCCACCCTAACCGATCGCTATTTTTTCAGATTTTCTGCACCGGAAATAACTTTGGCCGAGTCAATTTTATCCCCTTGTTTAATCGTATCGATCACTTCCATTCCCTTAGTGACATAACCAAAAACGGCATAATCACCATCGAGGAAATTGATATCCGACAGAGCAAAATAAAACTGAGAAGAAGCGGAATTAGGCTGTTGAGAACGGGCCATCGCGATCGCACCGCGTTTATGGGGTAAAGCGACGATGGGAGTGCGCGACGTGGCCTGTTGACCGATTGCTTTCCCATAAATCGGCTCTTTTTCGTCTTTGAGGAGAATTTCCAGGGGAACATAACGGGATTGCTTGGTTTCTGGATCGACAAAACCACCAGTTCCGCGACCTTGGGGATCACCACCTTGGGCGACAAAAGGCTGCGGTTCTGTAACCACGCGATGGAAAGTTAAACCATTATAAAAACCTCTCTCCACCAGATCCACAAAATTACCGGCAGTAACTGGGGCCGCATTGCCATCAATTTCGATCGTTACCGGTTTACCTTTGATGATCATCTCGACGACAGCAGTTCCATCTAAGCGGGGTTTGTAATTATCCATGTTGACACTGCCCGAACTGGCAGGTTGAGAGGTTTGGGTGATACTAGAATTATCGGGGGTGGAGTTAGCTTCTGGGGAAGAACAGCCGAAAAGTGTGGTCGTTGTGATTAAAAAAACACAAACCACAGACAGCCAGCCAGATTTTCTTATCTTCATCATTTTATAGCCAAAAAGAGCGAAAAAAGGCCTACAATCCCTCTAGAGGAATTTCCAGAAAACGAGCGAGTTCCGCTCCTTGATTTTCCAATTCCGAGAGGGACATCGGATCACCGACGCGAGTTAGAGGGATATCGCGACGCTGTTTAATCCGTAGGAATAGTTCCCGTTTCGGGTTGAGTCCTTCTCGCACTTCGGCCCGCACAGCTTGCACATCTTCCAGGGGCCAATCGAGATCAATGCGACGATTTTTGCCGGGGTAGCCCCAACGAAAGATTTTAACTTTGCCGGTTTCCTTATTAAACTCGTTGTAACCACCTCCGACATTCCAGAGGAGAGATAACCAGAGATAGATGGCTAAGAGGGTCCCCGCAGTGCCATAAAAGAGGAGGGCGACCCCTTGGGGAATAAATTGTAAGGCACTGGTATCGCTAACGAGAAGTAGATTGACCTTAAAATAACTGGAAAGACCGGCGAGGAGAAACCCTAGACCGCCAATAGAGACGATTACAGCCCAAAAATAGTTACTAGGGCGACGCGCTCCCACTACTTCTTGCCGTAGGATCAGGCTATCTTTACTTGTTGTTTGCGCTTTCATGAATTCTTTTTAAGGTTGCCTAGAGTTATTTTACCAGCTTTTTTCTCGCCACTTCCCCAACCCCGCCCCAGGGATGCAGCCGTTGATTTTTCTGGATGTACCCATGTTTATCATATATCATAATATTTACTTATAGGTGAGTGGGGGAAGTTTAGGGGAAAATTCCCTAATCGTAATTCTCATCGGCAACAATCATGCGTTAGATTTATTCGGGGTTTCCTTAATTTGTACCCAGTAACGGCACATTCAGACAAAGCACGGGTTATGGTCTTTTGTCAAGGGGGAAGTCCAATAATTAAATCTCTACCTTTTAAAATACAAATGGACTATTAGAAGTAAATCCGTAGTCAATTACTCATAACTTCGGTGGCCGATTGTAACCTTTAAGGTGTTTGTCCAAAGACCATATATAGACGCGGCGGCCTAGATTTTGATCACAAATTTTCTGCCAATCATGAATGATAGAAAGGTCTCCCAGTCCCCTACCTTGCATCGCTTGATCAGGAAACTCTTTTAACCATCCTTGCAGGTCTTCTTGCTTTAGAAAATTAATAGGGGTAAAGGGAGATTTTCCTTCAAGAGCTTGTGTTACCTGAACTACAAATGTTTCTGCACAAATACGTCGCTGATTGCCATCTCCATTTTGGGCAATATGATTGCCAGTTTCCAGAATGGTCGCCATTGGCAAAAAAAGAGATTCTCTAGCTTCAATTTTCTCTTTTAACTCTTGAAATATTAACTCAGATTGACTCGCCTTTTGGGGGACATTAAGTATCTCTAAAAAGATCGAAGTATCGATCAGACAAATAGCTCCCATCAGGCTACTTCTCCCTGTTTTAATTGCTCTAACCAACTTAGCGCGTTTTGTTGACGTTGTTCTGCTGTGGACTTATCCTTTAAGAACTTATCTAATACTTGTTTAGTCATCAACTGACCAAGAGTTCCCTGCACAATTAATTCGGGGAAACGCTCTAAATCAGCTAATCGGACAATACGACTATCTCCTGCTTGCGGATCTCGGTAACAACAAAGTACATTTCCAATATCACTATCGGGTACTGCATCTAGTAACGCCGGGTTATGGGAGGTGATCAGTACCCTCAGTTTTCTTTCTAAGGCGATCTCCCGAATTTGCTTAACTAAATTATCTGCACGACTGGGATGAACACCATTATCGATCTCTTCAATAATTACGAAAGTTCCAGGATTTACACTTAGTAGAGTTGCAGCAATCGCTAAAACTCTCAGAGTACCATCAGACAACAAAGGAGCATCTATCTGATGTTCTTTGTTCCCAAAAGACTCTATTAGTTTCACCATAACATCCTTGCGGTCTGTAATGATAAAGCGAATATCGGTAATATCCTGTTCTGGTAATGAACGAATGAAGTCAAGCAACTTGTTTTTTTGAGTCTCTCCCTGCTGACAAACTGCGTAAAGAACACTAGAAAGGTTAGAGCCATCTTCTTTAATATCATCATCTTTAGCGTAAGCATAATCCCGCATTACTGCTGGACGAGGATCAAGAAAGACGATATTCCTCAAGGTTTCTCGAATTACTTTAGTAACTGCTGGAATAATTTTTTGTGATTTAGTATGACTTTGCTGGAACCGACTGGGAGTTTCCAATTGATAAAAAATAGCTTGTCGGTTAGAACAAGGTATGTGGGGCTTATTTTTACCTTTGTTAAAATTGTTATACATCACCCTAATTTCATCGGTGTGTGAGTTGGGATCGCCATCAATTTTGTAAAGTGTTAATTCCTGATCTTTACTAGCTTTACTGACACTTTCTCCGATTATAATAAGTTGGTCTGATAATAGCCCAATTTCAATCTCGAAATCAGTCCAACCGTCAGGAGCGTTATCAATGTGTGTTCCCAAGGTAAAATACTCTTTTTCTGCACCGAAAAGATCGATCGCTTGTCCACGAGCAATTGCATTCCCGCTTTGAATGTTGCGTTCAATGTCATCTAACCTGCTGCCTTTCGCTAACCACGAAAGTAAGCGAATTGCTTCTAGTGCATTACTTTTCCCTGACGCATTAGCACCGATTAAAAAGGTGATGGGTGCTAGAGACAAGGTTGCCTCCTGATAGCTTTTAAAATTCCGAAGAGTCAGCGATGTTAACATACTTTTCACCCATTAAATCTTGACTGGTGCAGTTTGAGCATTTGTACTAAAAGTTCCAATACCAGCGCAGCTTATAGACTCTAACAAGTACCGAAAACTAGCACCCATAACCTTGAAAACTCAAACTGTAGGGCAGGGCATATCCGAACAGTATAATCTAGGCTTGGGGAGATAAGATCGCTGTTTATTGGCATTAGGGCGGAACCCTTACCCTTACTGCATGGGGCTTCTCAGAAAAAATTGAAAAGACGCTACTGGGTACATTTTTCCCTTGAAAATGGCTGTACCGTTGACTGTATCTAGAGTAGAGCGATTCTGTGGAGTTGGCTGTATGGTGATCGCTAACCTTATGGTGACAGATGGTGTCATTAATCTTTAGAGTAAGCGATTCCCTCTGTAGCCATGTTTTTGCTGGTTTTCTGCCCCGAAACAAGCTATAATGGTGGAAAGGTCAAATTTGAAAATTTTTGCCTCAAACCCTATCTGCGTAAAGACTTCAGGATTTTGTGTTCAGTAGCTCATTGGTATTATATGGCTTTAACTCAGGCTCTGTAAGACTTTTAGCCATAGCTAGTATTTTTGTACGGGTAAAGTCCAGAGCTAAATGGTTGCCTTTTTTAACTTTTTTATTGATCTCATTAAGCATTTCTACTTATTGCAAGGGTGAGATGCTCCCTTATGAAATATGAAACTAGAGGCAAAGTCAAAATTAATAATCGTCTTAATTCCAATGAAATTAAAAGATATTGTCAACAAAGTCAAAATAGATTCTAGAAAATTAACCCAATATGCTCTCAATTTAGACAATCCAAAAGGATTAAATAAAGCCATCATGTTTCAACGCCACTTAGGATATACTCAAGATAATTATGAGCCACTTCTACAACAAATCGCTAACAAATCCCTTGAAGCAAAAGCTGTTTATCAAAGTACAGATCGACATGGCAAACGCTATCAAGTTGACCTAGAAATTACAGGAATTGAACCAGGGCAACAAGAAATAGTGAGGACTGGATGGATTGTTGAGCCTGATAGTGATACAGCTAAATTAGTAACTTTATATGTGAGAAAAAGACCATGATTAAACCAGAATTATTTGACCTTGTGGAATTATTAGTTGACTTGCCTGAACATAACTTAATAATGGGAGAACAAGGGACAATTGTTGAAGACTACAATGATGGTTGTTACGAAATTGAATTTAGTAATGATCTAGGGGAAACTATAGCCCTTTGTTCTCTCCCAATGCAGCAATTTATTGTAATCTGGAAAGCTCAGAACAAAACTTGGTTATCTTTAACAGAAAAGCTAACAGCTTTAATCGATAAATTACCCAAAGAAAAGCAACAAAAAGTTTTAGATTTCACCCGCTCTTTGTATCAATAAAATCGGAAAAAATAGGCTATTCCATAATTGTTATGCAAATAATTAACTTAAAATAAAAAGCTAAAATTCATATAGGGAAGGACTTAAGGCACAAATAGGTAAATACCAAAAGATAGACAATAGAGTTAAGATTTGATATAATCGCCAAAAACGAGATTATTTTAGTTATGATAGTTGATAAATTTTTGAACCTAAAAGGAACCTCTATTCAAGGCTATCGACACCTAGAAAATATCGGTATAGTTTGACGAATCGAATCAAAAAATAAAAAAGCAACGGCTCGAAGGCGTTAGATTTATTCGGGGTTTCCTTAATTTGTACCCAGTAAAACCCCATTCAGATACAGCACAGGTTATGGTCTTTTGTCAAGGGGTAATACCAAATTTCTAAATCCATGACAGACATCCACGCTCGAATGCTTGCCAAGCCTGCATTCGTTGTGACGCAAATAAAGAAAAATGGTATAAGTCCAGTAATAGTTATAATTCCTATGTTGATGTTAACTTAGCACCCCACAGACAAGGTGCGTTACATTTTATTAAAGCACCAGGTAATAGCGGCGTGCTGCTACGCAGTGCCTTGGAAACCTCACTATCGTTCAACACTTCTCATCCATCATCCATCTTCTCTTTGCTGCCTCACGAGCTAAGTCGAACTTAATCTTGAACTTATTATTCTCCAGAATTTCCTGAATTGATCTAAGCTCATGATCCCCTAAATGGTCTGCTAAATAAGCTTCTATCAAAACCTCCACCAGTTGAGTAATAGTATCTTTCGGCATTTGAAGGTATTGCCGAATATAATTTATTGCCTTTCTATCATCGGTCAGCACTTTGCCACCGATACGTCTGGCAACAACAAAACAGGACAGTTCTGCATCACTCGCACGTTTTGATTGAGGGACGTTTGACATCTCAACTAAATCCTCGATCTCTAGAGGAAATGTTGTAATTTCACCATAATCAATTAGTTTTTTGTAATAATTTAAACTATCAGAATGTCCCTGCTCAAATTCTAATTGAACATACACTGTAGTAATCACAGAGTATCCAAGCAATTTAAGAAGATGAAAGCGATTAATGTACATGAAGTGAATAATCGCACAAGTATCGATAGATACTACGCCCATCATTAACTACTGACCTCCAAAAACGTTAGAAGTTCATTTAGAAGCTGATAACCATCTTCCAAAGGTAGCAGTAGCATATCTAGGAGCTTATGGTGAGTAATCTCTCGTCTTCTATATGCCTCTGTACACAAATCAATGAAATGCCAGGATAAACCTTGACGTATAATTTGTGCAGATTTACTTCGCATACCTGAAGATAGCGTTGGTGGAGTCTCAGGATCAAATTTCTCGTCATGTTTAATAACCAAAAGTTTTTCTTGCATTAATTGATCTTTTAAAGCTTCATTGAGCCATTTAAGATCAGATAAACGGATAATTACCACTTGAGAACTGACTCGAAATCGTTCAGCAATTCGCCGAATGAGACTAACCCAAGCTTCGTAGCTTTCTGCGGGTGAGTAATCTGACTCAATTCTTTGTTTTGAAACTAGAAAGCTGCCTGCAAAACTATTGGCTCTCCACTCAAGTTTAGACCGATCATTTAAAGATTTTAAGTATGTAACTTCCTGCCCTTCAGAAGAGTCAAATAAAGCATGACAGTACTCATGAGCGGCAGAAAAATTTTGTCGGTATAAATCATCAAGATAGTTGATGAGAATACAGTGACCAGCTACCGGATGGTTAATATATAGTCCGGATATATTTTTATCTTCTAATTGACGTTTGAATATATGAATGCCTTGATTTCTGATTAACTCAAATATATTTTCTACTGGCTGTTGCCCTAAACCCAAACGTTCTCTCTCCAAAGAAGCTGCTTCTTCACCTTGTCTTTTGAAGTAGCTATGATTAAACGGATATTGTGCGTAATTAGGAATTTTTGTAGGCTGACGCTGAAATACTTCCCTTTCTAGGAAATCTTCGTACTCACAAAGCCGAACAAATTCCTGAATAGCAATGCGATCGCTTTTGGAAAGGGCAGCGTTGCGACGAAACATTTCTTGAACTTGGGACTCTGCTGATGGGTAGTCGCCTGTAACGAAGTACCTGAAGTCACGGCGGTACATAACAGATAACAAGACCAACTGGTCGCCAGTAATTCTATTCCTGCCTTCTTCAATATCTAGATATTCCTGCAAACTTATTTGAAGACGCAATGCCGACTCTTGCGGAGCAATTAAAAGGCCTTCCCGCGCATCCTTGAGCTTTCTGCCTAAAACTACATAATCAAATGCCATCGCTAATGAGAAAAACAGGAATCCAGTCCCATTATATTGGGAGCATTTCATTGATGCAAGTGAGTAATTATATAGTCATTTCAATTAAAGGTGAGATGCTCCCCTATTTCTAGCTCGGATTCACTCTTGCTAAAAATTCTACCAGACAAATAGAAAAAAAGGGAGGTTTAAGAACCACCCTCAACAGTTAATAATTAGATGACAACCAAATTAGTAGCGGCCGGCATTGGGTTTATGAACAATAAAGCTCATGGTTTGACATTGTTTGATGTTGTCAAAAGCGATCACGCGGATATAGCAATCAGAATACTCGGTGCGGCACTCGCGAACTTCATTAAGAACTTCTTGGGGGCCAGAAACAGAGAATAAAGGCAGTTTCCACATCGTCCAATGATAATCCGCGGGTTTGGGATCTTTTTCAAATTCCACAGCAGGAATATAACCCTGATCGATCATGTATTGAATTTGTTTAGCAATTTGTTGATCGGTGAGGGGGGGCAAGTAGGAAAGAGTTTCGTAACGCTTCTCTTTAGGTAAAGTTTTCATGGGTTTCTTGATTCCTTATGGGTTGGGTAGATCATCAACATCGAGATTTAATTCCGATGTCTCTGGTTGACTTATAGCAGTACGGGTGAGACGTTCCAAAAGTTGCCGACGATGTTCGGTATTGTCATTAATAATTGCCGTTTTTACCATCTCTGGCAAGAACTCTAAAACCTGTTCGGCTAAATGTTCTCTTACCGTCATGATCCGCAAAACTAACTCTTTATTCTCAGTCATTAACCCCGCAATATAGGCCTCGCCATCCTGAATGGAATGGCTAGAAGTATAGTGACTCAGCCAAATAGCCAAAGTCGGATTAGTTTCTGACAATTGATCGATAATCGTGCGAACCGCTTGGTAAGTTAGGTAACTTTGTAAGACTTTCGCGGTATCTTGAGCAACTTTTTTCGGATACATTTTATACAGTTTTCAGTTATTGGCTAGACAGTTATCAGTGTTGAAATTCTAGCGACTGCTTGCCGATTTTGGGCAAGTCCCCGGCATTATTTTGCACCGATAACTGCTAACAACCTTCTGAAGGGCTGTATTAGAGGGTATCCATAGCCTCGAACTCGAATTTGATTTCTTTCCAGAGTTCGCAAGCGGCAGCCAGTTCAGGACTCCAACGGCAAGCTTCCCGGATAACGTCGTTACCTTCGCGGGCCAAGGAGCGTCCTTCGTTACGAGCTTGGATACAAGCTTCCAGAGCCACACGGTTAGCGGTGGCACCAGGTGCGTTACCCCAGGGGTGGCCGAGGGTTCCACCACCGAACTGTAAGCAGGAATCGTCACCGAAGATTTCCACCAGCGCCGGCATATGCCAAACGTGGATACCACCGGAAGCCACCGGCATTACCCCGGGTAAGGAAGCGTAGTCTTGGGTGAAGAAAATACCACGAGCGCGATCTTCTTCTACATAGTCTTCACGCATCAGGTCAACAAAACCCATCGTGATTCCGCGTTCACCTTCGAGTTTACCGACAACGGTTCCCGAGTGCAGGTGATCACCACCAGAGAGACGTAAGCACTTAGCTAAAACGCGGAAGTGGATACCATGATTTTTCTGACGGTCGATAACCGCGTGCATTGCCCGGTGAATGTGGAGCAGTAACCCTTTGTCGCGGCAGAATTTCGCCAGGGTGGTGTTAGCGGTGAAACCACCGGTGAGGTAGTCGTGCATGATGATGGGGGTTTTGATTTCGGCGGCGAATTCAGCCCGTTGCATCATCTGCTCGCAGGTAGGAGCGGTTACGTTGAGGTAATGTCCTTTAACTTCGTTGGTTTCTGCTTGGGATTTAACGATCGCCTCTTGGACAAAGAGGAAACGATCGCGCCAACGCATGAAGGGTTGAGAGTTAATATTTTCGTCATCTTTGGTGAAGTCTAAACCACCGCGGAGACATTCATAAACGGCACGACCGTAGTTTTTAGCGGAAAGGCCGAGTTTGGGTTTGATGGTGCAACCGAGTAAGGGGCGACCGTATTTGTTTAATTTGTCCCGTTCAACGGTGATACCGTGGGGAGGACCTTGGAAGGTTTTGATTAAAGCGACGGGGAAACGGATATCTTCTAAACGGAGACCGCGCAGAGCTTTGAAACCGAAAACGTTACCAACGATCGAGGTGAGGATGTTGGTGACGGAACCTTCTTCAAATAGATCTAAAGGATAGGCAACGAAACAGAAGAACTGGTTATCTTCGTTGGGTACGGGTTCGATATCATAACAACGACCTTTATAGCGATCGAGGTCGGTTAAGTTATCGGTCCAAACGGTGGTCCAGGTACCTGTGGAAGATTCCGCCGCTACCGCCGCACCTGCTTCTTCAGGAGGAACTCCTGGTTGGGGTGTTACCCGGAAGCAAGCTAGTAGATCGGTATCTTTGGGGGTGTAGTCGGGGGTGTAGTAGGTCAGGCGGTAGTCTTTTACGCCGGCCTGGAAACCTTTGGATTTGGCTTGCACCATTGGGATTATTCCTCCATAAACTGCATGATTAGTCGCACCTGTAAAATCTCGCCGTCAACCGACATAGATTTTTCTTAAGCTCCTTTCCCCTGCTGCTAGGAGCGAAGTTAGGGAGCAATTTTCACTAATGTTTTTTTCAACTGATCATCTTAACACGAACTTTATCCTATTCTGATCATTTTTTTTCTCTATCCCTAAAATTTTGATTGTTTTTTTTTCTCGGGGGGATTAGTTTCTTTAATCTGTCGTCATCTAACTTTGACAATCTCTACAAAAACACAAAAAAATCAACAAAAATTTACCTGATTGACACACAGAAACTTCTGCTCATCAGGCTTTGAGCGATTAAAACTACTCCTTAATTGAGGAAGATTATCAATAATTACAACCTCAAAAAATGTCGGCAATCGCTAAAGATGAATTAGATTTTTAAGCAATTATACCCAGTACCTAGAGGACAGTTAGACAGCAGTGAACTCTAGATAAATTAGGTCTAATTACTCAGTAATTATTGTTGAGATTTTTGGCTTGTGAACGATTATTTTCCCCTTCAAGAATTATGGTTATTGTTGCCATTAAAACGATGACGTTCTGGAAATAGCGTGACCAATAACTGATTGATATAGACCTTTCCGACCACCGATGCTTGATTCGGTCGGTTAGTAGTAGATGCTGGTTCTCTGGTTTCCGCGGGACTTGCCTCGGCCACCATTTCCTCGTTATCCCAAGGACTGGCCACGGTTTCGGCGACCACTTCCTCCATGGACGGGACTGGGGACACTTGACTGACTACGGGTTCCGGTTCTGGTAAAGGGGGCCTTTCCGGTTCCGATGGGGTCGCTGACACCTCGATGGTAATTTGACGGGAAGTATCTCCGATCAGGGAGCCGGATGGCACGAGCGACATCGCTGCCACAGAAGCATTAAAAATGGTTGTGGTTGACCCAATACAGGCATTTTCACCGATTTCACCCCGACCGACGACGAGAACACCTGTACCTAAAATTGCTCCCGCACCGATAGCAATAACACCCTGATAGGCGGTTAAAATTGTTCCCATACCCAGGCAAGCACCCGCACCGATAATTATTTGGCTATTGGGGGCTGCTCGGAGAATCACCCCCGGAGCCACGATCGCACTCTCATGAATGGTGACATCACCATTGACATAGAATTCCGAGCGGCTAATAGGTTGAACGGGGGGTAAGGACATAATTGACAGTTACTCAGTGATCAGTGATCAGTGAGCGGGGGTTAGGGGGTAGGGGTTAGAGTTTCCGGTATTTTTCCCGATCCGCCAACACCTAACACCTATCTCCCTTCACCGATCGCCGAGTCCTGAAATTAAGGGCGTTGAATAATCGATTCGAGAACACGACGTTTCGCTTGGGAGTCAATCCCGATTAGACGAACGTATTCCCCTTGATGGTCGCGCAGACAGGTTTCTAAAGCGGCCACCACATCGGATTCGCGACTGCTCTCGATCGGGGTGCAGCTTTGCCAAGAACTGGTTTTAAAACGACGTTTATCCGCGTGTTCGGCCCCGATTTTGTGACCTTGGTTCAATAAAGAGCGAATTTGAGTGATCGTTTCTGCGGTTAAGGTACTGGTTAAAGTGGCAGTACCGCCGCCAGAAGAACCAGAAGCATAGCTTTTGAAACTCGGTTCAGCAACGGTGGCGGTTTTACCGTTGCCATTGCTAGCCACCGAACCATCGGGACGCTGGATCACCGTTTCTAAAACCCGTTTTTTGGCTTTAGCATCGATACCGAGTAAGCGGACGTATTCGCCGCTATGTTCGCGTAAACAATCTTCCAAAGCAGTAATTACATCGGATTCGCGATTGCTTTCGATCGGGGCGCAACTCTGCCAAGAACTGGTTTTAAACCGGCGTTTATCCGCGTGTTCGGTGCCGATTTTGTAGCCTTGGGCGAGCAGGGAACGAATTTGAGCGATCGTTTCCCCACTTAAGCTACCACTGCTGCTATGACTGGCTCCGTTACTAGCGGGGGCGCTGTAGCTGCTGGCTTTGCCGCTGCCGTTACTAGCGGGGGTGCTGCTTCCCCCAGGGCGGTGAATAATCATTTCGACGACCCGTTTTTTCGCTTGCGGGTCGATCCCGATCAGGCGGACGTACTCATCGCTATTTTCAGTCACGATCGCTTCAATATCGCGAATGATGCCCGCTTCGCTCTTGGTTTCGATCGCAGGTCCAGTTAACCAAGAACTGGTTTTAAACCGGCGTTTATCCGCGTGTTCGGTGGCGATTTTCAGCCCTTGGGCCAGCAGGGAACGCACTTGTACGGACAGGTCGGAATGGCCGTTACCGTTGCCATGACCGCCGTGGACGGCGGTGGTGGTGCGGGCCGGTTCTCCCGGTGTGTCTTCGGGGCGTTGGATAATCATTTCCAGTATGCGCCGTTTAGCGGCGGGATCGACTCCGATCAGGCGGACGTATTCGCCTTGCAGGTCTCTCAGGGAGGCTTCTAGGGATTGGGATACCTGTTCTTCGCGGCCGCCGTCGATAAAGCCGGCACTTAACCAAGAACTGGTTTTAAAGCGGCGTTTGTCAGCGTATTCGATGCCGATCTTGTAGCCTTGGGAGAGGAGGGAGCGAACCTGCGCTCGAATGTTTGTATTTAAACTCATAGGTGTCACCGAATTTCTATATAGCGTCTCATTAGCGATGTTTATAGCGGCTGCTGGTGCAGGAGTCGCTGGGCTGTGGGCTTTGACCGGGACGCTGGGGGCGAGGTCGATATCGACAATGTGACGAGTGAAGGCTCGATCGATTTCTGTGACATCGGGTAAGCGATCGGCCTGTTGTTGGCTGGTGATCACGGAACCGGATGGCACGAATTTACCTGCGGGGATTTCCACGTCTTGAACGAGGGCGTGCATCATGACGATGCAATCGGCCCCGATGCGGGCATTAAAGACGGTGGAGCGAAAACCGATAAAACAGCGATCGCCCACATAGGCTGGCCCGTGAATGAGTGCCATGTGGGTGATGCAGCTGCCCCGGCCGATCCACACCGAATATTCTCGGCCGTCATCTCCCACCACACGGCTTTTTTCTAAACCGTGGATGATTGCTCCGTCCTGAATTTTGCTGTCGTCGCCAATGTGAAAGGGGGTTCCTTCATCGGCGCGGATGGAAGTCCCCGGAGCAATCACCACTCGCGCCCCGATCTCGATAGCGCCACTGAGGTTAGAGAAGGTGTGGACTTTGGCACTCTCGTCTATGCGCGTTTCCTCTGGGGATTTGGTCCGCTTTTTCGGACTAGCCGCCGTTGTGCGGACGACCATAGTTAGTCTTCCTCCATACTGAATTTGGCTGGCTGGTTGTTAATTAACTGTGTTTGGGTCCTATCGATTTCTAACCGGATTGACGAAATTCGTCTCTCTTGCTGTAGAGGGTGCGATTTTCTACGGTTATAGTGTCAATAATCCCCACCACCATCGCGTCAAGGGGGCGATTGTTCTGACCGTCTTCGATACGAGCCGCTCCTCCCCGGGACACTAGCACCCATTCATTAAGCCCCGCTCCGACAATATCACCCGCTACTTCGTATTTAGGCAAAAGTTGCCCCTGTGCGTCGATGAATTGCAAAAGCAGAAGTTTCACTCCCGTCATACTGCGCGGTTTCAGGGTGCTAACGACGGTTCCGCAAACTTTGGCAATTTGCATGGAATTTGTTTACACTAAAAGTTAGTTGCGCTCTAGATTCGTCTTAAAGGTTGTGGGTTAACACTTTCACGAAACTGTTCCACGGCTTCTGTATAACGAATGGGAAGAACGTATTCGAGGTTTTCGTGGGGACGGGCGATGATGTGGGTCGAGAGGACTTGACCACCTTTAACACGATTAGATGCCGCTTCTGTCCCCGCCGATACGGAGGCCTGTACCTCCGAAACGTCCCCCCGGACGATGACGGTGACGCGACCACTACCAATTTTTTCGTAACCTACTAGGGTTACGCGGGCGGCTTTTACCATGGCATCAGCCGCCTCGACGACGGCTGGGAAACCCAAGGTTTCCACCATGCCCACTGCAATTGACATAATATTTTTGTCTCCTAATGGTTGGCTTTCTTCGACTCTATAGATGCTGACCCCGATTAACGGTGTTTAATAGCTGCGGAATTGCTCTACTTCTTCGGTGTAGCGAATGGGCAGCACGTATTCGAGGTTTTCGTGGGGACGGGCGATGATATGGGTAGATAGCACTTGTCCTCCGTTAACCCGGTTGGCGTTTTCCACTCCGGCAGCCACAGAAGCTTGCACTTCTGAAACGTCTCCCCGGACAATGACAGTGACGCGACCACTACCGATCTTTTCGTAACCCACTAGAGTCACCCTGGCGGCCTTGACCATGGCATCGGCCGCTTCCACAACGGCGGGAAATCCTAGGGTTTCAATCATTCCTACTGCAATTGGCATTTTTTTGTTCCTCGCTTGTCAAGCCAAACTAAACTATTAATTTCGTTAGCGTTATCAACTTTGTTTCAGTCAAATTCTTTCCTTGTTACTTTTCCTGCTCTAGCTTTGGTGGCAGTCGGGATCGTGGCAAGGTGGGTAAGACCATCCTGAATTTTATCTCGATCGTGACCGTTTTCATCCACTAATTTTATTTTCTAGGGCTGGTTGGTAAAAATTTGACGAGTCAGGCAAAATTATCAACCTAAAAAAAGCATAGGAAACTATGACACCTTTGACAATATAAAACATTATGATTATTTCTCATCTTCAGGTTAACGAAAGTTAATCATTCCTTCCTTTCCCCCATCAGCCTCAGCAATTATCGGGAGATTTAAAGCGAAAACCCTTGCTAAGAACGGATTTTCGCTTTAACTTCTCTCTTGGCGGCTTGCTTGTCTTTGCCAGATTTATTGGCAGATAAAAGCCTATTTTTCGCTGATTTCGGCTTTTTTATAATTTTTTTATACTATATATGGCTGGGGTGGGGAGTGGGGTGAGGGGAGTGGGAATTATAAATTATGAATTATGAATTATGAATTGGGAGCATTCCACTTTTGCCATAAGCAATTATACTTAGATGCGAAATGCTTAGATGGCAAGCCTTTTCGGTAGTTCTGGGAATTATAAATTATGAATTATGAATTATGAATTGGGAGCATTCCAATTTTGCCATAAGCAATTGTACTTAGATGCGAAATGCTTAGTTGGATGCTCCCTATGAATTGGGGAGAGAGGGGAGCCTTTTTCAGTGATTAGTAAACAGTGAAGTGAAAACTCACATCTGATCAGTGATCAGTGATCACTGGTAACTGATCACTGATTCTTATGAATTATGAATTGGAAGCATCCCAATTTTGCCATAAGCAATTGTACTTAGATGCGAAATGCTTAGTGGGATGCTCCCTATGAATTGGGGAGAGGGGGAGCCTTTTTCAGTGATCAGTAAACAGTGAAGTGAAAACTCACATCTGATCACTGATCAGTGATCACTGGTAACTGATCACTGATTCTAGCGATCGATCTCGCCTTCGTAGGGTTGAACACCGATCGAGGGATAATTATCGTGGTTAGGGCTGAAAACTTCTAACACTGCATGGGCCAACTTTTGGAAAAAGTCGGGACTCTCGTGCAAGGATTTAAGTGCCGCTTCTAATTCAGGACGGGAGAAATCGAAGCCTTGGGAGCGAGCTATCTCTAGTAACTGCTGAGGATCTTGGGTTGAGCGCATTTTTTGACCTAATTCTTCGTTTTTAGCGGCTAAGGCGAAGAAATCGAACACTTGATTTTTAGACATATAAATACTTTTCCTTTGATGATTAAAGGTTTGGCCTCGGCGGCGTGGAGGTTAAACTGCCTAGTTATGGTTTATTTTTATCCTACCAGTCAGGAGATATCCTCAAAGCAAAAGTTTCGTTTTTATTTGCTTGTATAGCTGAGTATGCTTTTTCTGGGGTGTGGGGTGTGGGGTGTGGGGTGTGGGGAAGTGGGGAAGTGGGGTGTGGGGAGAATAAATAAAAATAACCTCCTCAATCCTCAATCCTCAATCCTCAATCTTAACTTTTTGGTCATCAGAGCAGCCGATAGTCAGTCCCGATGAAAAAATTTTCACCCCCACAGATGAAAGAGGTTTCCTTCCCTACACCCCACACCCCACACCCTACACCCTACACCCTCTTTCAAGTCAGAGAATAAATAGCCTAAAATAGAAACCTGCACTCTTGTTTCTGTAGCCAGCATCATGAATAAATCCCCACGTCGTTACCATATCACCACCTTTGGTTGTCAGATGAATAAAGCTGACTCCGAACGCATGGCGGGTATTTTAGAAGATTTGGGGTTTCAATGGTCCGAGGATGCCAACGAAGCCGATTTAATCCTCTACAATACCTGTACAATTCGCGATAATGCCGAACAGAAAGTATATTCCTATCTCGGTAGACAGGCTAAACGCAAACAAACTCAACCCGATCTTACTCTAGTGGTCGCTGGCTGCGTGGCCCAACAGGAAGGGGAACAATTATTAAGACGAGTTCCCGAAGTGGATTTAATTATCGGTCCCCAACACGCAAACCGCTTGGGAGACTTATTACAACAAGTTTTTGACGGTTCCCAGGTGGTGGCCACCGAACCCATCCACATCATGGAAGATATCACCAAACCGCGCCGGGATAGTAATATTACCGCTTGGGTGAACGTCATCTATGGTTGTAATGAACGCTGTACCTATTGTGTGGTTCCGGGGGTGCGCGGGGTGGAACAATCTCGCACTCCTGCGGCAATTCGAGCAGAAATGGAACAATTAGGACAACAGGGTTATAAAGAAATCACCCTTTTAGGTCAAAATATCGATGCCTACGGACGGGATTTACCCGGAGTGACGGCAAGTGGCCGACATCTGCATAATTTCACCGATTTACTCTACTACATTCACGATGTGGCTGGTATTGAACGTCTCCGTTTTGCCACCAGTCACCCCCGCTATTTTACCGAACGTTTGATTAAAGCTTGTCAGGAATTACCTAAAGTTTGTGAACATTTTCATATTCCTTTTCAATCGGGGGATAATGATATCCTCAAGGCCATGAAACGGGGCTATACTCAGGAAAAATACCGACAAATTATTGCTAATATTCGCAATTTAATGCCGGATGCTGCCATTAGTGCCGATGCGATTGTCGGATTCCCCGGAGAAACAGAGGCACAGTTCGAGAATACTTTAAAATTAGTCGATGAGATTGGTTTTGATCAATTAAATACGGCCGCCTATTCTCCCCGTCCAGGCACTCCGGCCGCTGTTTGGGATGATCAATTAAGTGAGCAGGTAAAAAGCGATCGCCTACAAAGATTAAATCATTTAGTGGCCACCAAAGCTGCGGAACGTTCCCAAAGATATTTAGGCAGAATTGAGGAAATTTTAGTGGAAGACGTTAACCCTAAAGATGCTAGTCAAGTTATGGGAAGAACTGGAGGTAATCGCTTAACTTTCTTTACGGGAAATATTGAGCAATTGCGAGGCAAATTTGTTAAAGTTAAAATTACCGAAGTCCGTCCCTTTAGTTTGACGGGAGTGATCTTTTAAGTAGTGGTGCAAAATTAATTTCTTGGTTAGGAGAGGCAATAGGCCATAGGCAAGAGGTAGTTAAATGTGTATAACTAATTTTGCTTAGGTACTTAATAGTTAACAGTGACCCCTCAGCAGCGAAAAAAGACAATAGCTATCGGGAATAATTGGGTATTTTATGGATATTATCGCTATTTTGCAGCAAGATTATCAAAGATTTCCCCTCGATCAAACCTATGATATTTATGCTGATGACGTTTATTTTCAAGACCCTCTCAATCAATTTCGGGGGATTAAACGCTATCGGGAAATGATTGGTTTTATGGGTCAATGGTTCCAAGCTATCAAGATGGATGTCCACGCAATTGAACAGCAGGGAAATATTATTAATACCCGTTGGACATTGCACTGGATAACTCCTTTACCTTGGCGGCCTCGCATCGCTATTTCTGGACGCAGTGAATTAACTCTCGATGACAATAATCTGATTATTTCTCATATCGATTATTGGGATTGTTCACGCTGGGATGTGCTGCGTCAGCATTTATCTTTTCCCAGTTCTTAACTACATTTTTTAACCAGAAAATGCCGACCAACGAGCGCTCGTTTGCTTGACAAAATCCTGTAAAAATGCTAGGCGTTGATTTTGTTCCCAGACCTGTTTAACTTTATTCTGCAAACTCGTCCAATTCCAATCATTATTCAATTGCTCGTTAATTTCCTGTTCTTGGAAATATTCAATTAAACTTAAACCGGCTAAACGAGTTAGATAGGCTGCCCCGATTCCCTGTACTGTACCACCGGCGATATAAGTAATCGCATTTCCCTTGAGAATTGTTCCCAATGCCTGAGTTGTCACCTCTACCATACCCAATTGTACCATCATTTTTCCCAGGGTAGTCATGGCTGTTTTTGCTTGTTCCAGGGACATTTTTTGTTGATAAATTGCCCCTAAATCCACTAACATTTGAGTGTTAGTGGCTGCTGCTAAAACTAAATCTAGGGCCGCGAGAGGATTAGCAAAAGTGGCAGTAGCGGCTATCCATTGATATTGTTCGATAACAGGTAAAGCCTTTTTGCGTCGGGATTGATTGAGTAATTGTTTGGTTTCCTTGGCTAATTCGAGCGCTTGTCTCCAGATAGTTCCAAGAACTAATTCCTGCTTTTCTTGTTCGATAATTTGTCGGAGATGATTATCTAAAGGATCGATAACCACGGTTTGGGGTTCCGTCCATTCCTTGATTTCTCCATTGCTTTGATGTTGACGAACTTTTAGGGGTTCAGGGGCAGCGGCTATGGCTAAAATATGATGAGCAGGAATAGTTTCTTTCAGTCTTTGTTTCAGGGAAAGGAGTATTTCTTCTCTGGTTTCGGCGGGTAAACGATCCTGTTTATTCAGTAACAGGATAACACGCTGGTGCATTCGATCGAATTGCTGGAGAATTTGCCATTCGGAATCGCTTAAATCCCCATTGATGAGATACAAAACTAAGTCGGCTGCCAGAGCTTTTTTCTGGTTAGCGGTGGAGTCGAGAGTTAGAAGCGGTTCCGTTTCCAGAAAAGCGATAGATTCCCCAAAGTTGCCGCTTTCTAGTAGTTTTTTTAAGGCAGTTTTACCAGTTTTTCTAGCACCAGTAATGGCAATTTTCAGGTCTTGGCGACTAAATTCTTGATTTAATTGGGTTAAACTGGTTTTGAGTGGGGTTAAGTCTTGATCGGGGTCTTCTTTGGCCAGATAATTAATTATCTTCTCGGCTTTGCTAATCCCTTGTTTAACCTTTTCTAGACTCAGGGGAGTGGGAGGAGAAAAATCGATTTTCGAGTTGGGTTTTTGCCAAAACCAGATACCGGCACCAACAGCAATCGCACCGAAAATACCCCAGGAACCAATTTCGCTCACTGTACTATTGAGACTTTCCCCCAGGGTGAAAGCAATGGTAATACCTATCCCCGTCACTAAAATCGGTTTACCCAATCTTACCGTCATTTTTCCTGATCCTCGCCAACTGCTCTGATTATTCTAGCTTTTTTGTGCTGGATTTCATCCCCAACTCAACTTTTTAGCCGACAATTCCCCTGGTTCGTCCCGGCCGCTCTTGCCTAAAAGGCCCTAGATATGTCATAATGATCGATTGCGTGTAAATTTACCCGATCCCCTGTTGTTATGGCTAGTAAAAAAGGCGTTCGCCTGATCATCACTGTAGAATGCACGGAATGCCGCAGTAATCCCGATAAGCGTACCCCCGGCGTTTCTCGCTACACCACCAGCAAAAACCGTCGCAATACCACCGGCAGACTGGAAATCAAGAAATACTGTCCCCACTGCAATAAGCACACCGTCCACAAGGAAATTAAGTAAACACACTTTAGTTAAAAAGTCAAGCAATCTTTACAAATCTATGAGCTACTATCGTAAACGTCTCTCCCCCATCTCCCCCAGTCAACCGATTGACTACAAAGACACCGAACTCCTCCGCAAATTCATCACCGAACGCGGCAAACTTCTACCTAGACGCATCACCGGTTTAACTTCTAAACAACAGCGAGATTTAACTGAAGCGGTGAAACGGGCCCGTTTAATGGCTTTATTGCCTTTTGTCAACCAAGAAGCCTAAATTCAGTGATCAGTAATCAGTAATCAGTGAACAGTGATCACTGAAAATAATTGGCTAATTAAAACAGTTATCCTAATGGTGGGGTAGGAGGTTCTCCTTTTGGAGAGCCAGTCGTCGATGCCAAATTAGGTTATGCTTCATCTTGATGAGAAACGCTGTAATTAAACTCTGATAAGTAATAGAACAAAATTAACTTCTTGGTGAGGATAGGCACTCGTGCAAGAGGCACTCATGCAAGAGGTAGTTAGATATGTGTAATTAATTGTGTCTAGCTGCTTAACTTAAAACTTAAAACTTAAAACTTAAAACTTAAACCTGATAACTGATAACTGATAACTGATCTCAGTATCTTGGGGTTGCTTTCTCGTTTTTGCAAAGAAATATATCGGAATCGGCAGCGGATAGGAAAAATTGTGCGAGGATCTTAAGAAATAATTAAATCGCCCTAGGAGTAGCCGACGATTTTGTGATTATCGATCCAAATCCACCAATTAGCACAAGGGGAGGCTCTTATGGAAAAGCAGCCGTCAGAAATCGATACCGAGTTGGATGCACAGCTAAAAGAGGAGGATTCCGAGCAGTTTCTGCGTAGTATATTTAATTCCGTGCAAGCGTCGATTTTTGTGGTGGACGTGCTGGAAAATAGAGATTTTCGCTATGTGGGTGCAAACCCCGTTCATGAATGCTGGACAGGATTGCGCTCATCAGATATTAAAGGCAAAACTCCCGAACAAATCCTTCCCCCCGATGATGCGCGTAGTGTGCGGCAACACTACAGTGATTGTGTACGTTACGGAACGACTATTTCCTACGAACAGTATTTACCTTTTCAAAATATACCCTACTGGTGGCTAACGACTTTAACACCCCTACGGGATGACAATGGGAGCATCTATCGTTTAGTGGGAACCAGTACCAATATCACCGAACGCAAACAGGCGGAAGAAGCTTTAAGATTACAAGCAGAACGAGAACAACTACTGGGGGTAATGCAGGAAAGAATCCGGCAATCGTTGGATCTTGATCGCATTTTGCAAAGAACTGTTAAAGAAGTGCGACAATTTCTTAACTGCGATCGAGTGTTAATTTATCGTTTATTCCCCGATCATAGTGGCATGATTGTGGTGGAATCCCATACTGGGAGGATTAATTCTGTCTTAGGAAACAGGATCCAGGATCCCTGTTTTAATTTATCCTCAGAACGTCTGGAAAATTATCGCCGTGGCAGGATTCAAGTTATTGAAAATGTCCATAATTCGGGACTTGATCCCTGTTATCGCAGCTTACTCACCTCTTTGCAAGTACAGGCTAACTTGGTGGTGCCAATTATCTGCGATAACCAACTCTGGGGGTTACTAATTGCCCAAAACTGCCAAAAAACTCGCTCTTGGCAATCCCAAGAAATCGATCTGCTCAAACAATTAGCCATTCAAGTGGGAATTGCCATTCAACAAGCAGAACTACACCAACGGGTAAAATGCTTGAATACTGCTCTAGAATCGGAGGTGCAGCAAAGAACCGCCGAATTGCAGATGAGTTTGAAGTATGAAGCATTAATCGGACGGATTACCGAAAAAATTCGCGATAGTCTCGATGAAAATCATATTCTGCAAACTACCACCAGGGAATTAGTGCAGGTTTTACCCGTAGAAAGGGCCCAAATTGAGCTTTACGATCCCAGTCGCAGCAAAGCTACTATTGTCCACGAATATACCACTCAAGAGCTTATCTGTCAGGGAATTACCCGTCAAATTAGCGATTTTCCCGAAATCTATCAACCGCTGCTGCACAAACAAATTTTACAGTTTGTTGATCGTCTTCCTCTTGGCAATCCGCAAATTGGTCGTGTTAACCGTTGTGCTTGTGCTATCTTTGACGATCAGGGTTTTTTGGGCAATCTTTGGCTAATTCGACCAGCTAATCATATTTTTAACTCTTTAGAAACTAATTTGATTCAACATATTGCCACCGAATGTGCGATCGCTATTCGACAAGCGCGACTCTACGAATCTTCCCAAGCACAAGTGAGGGAATTAGAAAAACTGGAAAGATTAAAAAGCGAATTCCTGAAAACCCTTTCCCATGAACTGCGAACCCCGATTACCAGCATTCGTCTAGCGGTGGAAACCCTAGAAAGTCTCCTAGAATATCAAGGAATCGAGATCGATCCAAAGGATTCGATCGGTCAACTGTTGCAAATTCTTAACATTGAATCTCAACGTCAGAGTAAGTTAGTTAATGATCTGTTGACTTTAACCTATCTGGATGCGGAAAGCGAACCCCCAGCGATCGAAGCAATCGACTTACTTTCTTGGCTACCCTTATTAGTGGAACCTTTTCGTCATCTCACCCGCGAGCGACAACAGCAGTTAATTTTAGATATAGATGGGGATATACCGGAGATTAACACCAGTCTGTGTCATATCGAGCGCATCATAGCGGAATTACTGACCAATGCGTCTAAATATACTCCAGAGCAGGGAATAATTAGGGTAAATGTCTGGCGTGCGGACGAGCAAATATTAATTAGTGTGAGCAATTCAGGAGTAGAAATCGCTCCAGAGGAATTATCAAGAATATTCGCCCCTTTTTATCGCATTCCTAACCAAGATCCCTGGCGCTACAGTGGCACCGGTTTAGGTTTAGCTTTGGTCTGCAAACTGATTAAACCCCTGAATGCTACCATCGATGTCACCAGTGCCAATGCTGTCACCACTTTTACCCTCACCTTGCCAATCTAGTCGAGCGGAAAACTTTTTAGAAAAAAACCTTGCAATTATTTCGAGGGCGTGCTATATTAAGAAAGGACAAAAAAAAGCCGAGATAGCTCAGTTGGTAGAGCAGAGGACTGAAAATCCTCGTGTCCGCGGTTCAAATCCGCGTCTTGGCATCGGAAAAACACGAAAATCTGCCCTGTATTTACTTTCTATTCTGCTAGGTTTTGTAAATGCAGCTGACTGTCTTAGGTTTGGTGGGTAAAATGTATTCTAAGATACAGTCTTGCGGGCGAACGACTGGAACGAACCACTCCAGACACAAAGGACACAAAGATTGATCGCTACTATATCAGTTAAACTTATCACACAAAGAATAGGAGAGCCTGCAGCCTTTCTCGTCAAGATGAAGTGTAACCTAATTTGGTAAGCTGAAAGCTTTGATGTACTTAGTTTATAACCTTCTTTTTAGGTAGGAGAATTGCCAGATTCTTTCTTTTGCCTGTTGCCTGTTGCCTCTTGCCTTCAGTTCACTGATAACTGATAACTGATAACTGATAACTGATAAGTCTCCCCAACCCGCAACCACTTTTTGATTTTGGGCTTGACGTAAGCGGTCACGGATGAAGATAATCTAACAAGTATGTACGACAATGAAATCCTAGACTCTAGCAACTCCTCAAATAATCCTCTCGATGGGGGCGATCCGGATCAAGCAGCGGAAATCCCCCCCGATCCCGAGGAAATGCTCTCATTGCTTACTTCTGCTCATGTGAGCGAGAGAATGATCGCCGCTCGCGCCTTTTGTGAATTGCGGGACGAAAGAGCGATCGCACCTTTACTAGAGATGTTAAACGATGTCTGTCCCCTAGTGCGTGTCAGTGTCGCCTACGCTTTGGGACGAAATCCCAGTCTTAGGGCCGTGGAGCCTTTAATCGATTTACTGGCCCGAGATTGGAATGGTTACGTCAGAAAAGGGGTAGTTTGGGCCCTGGGTAACTGTGGCGATCGCTCTGCGATCGAGCCTTTGGTTCATGCTCTTAAAACTGATATTTCGGCGGTGCGATTATGGGCAGCCAGTAGTTTGGCCCAGATTGCCAAGGTCAATTATGAAGATATCATCACCGTTTTGCCGCCTTTAATTGAAGGATTGCGCCGGGATTTAATCGCAGCCGTGCGGAGTAATTGCGCTTGGTCGATCGGTCAATTATGCCGAGAATTGCCCTTCAATGTGATTTATGCCACGGCGATCGATGCTTTAATCGAGGCCTTGGTGGAAGATGAGGATTTAGGTGTCAAGGAGGATGCGAGAGGTGCTTTATTAAAAGTGGGCGACCCGAGAGGATTACAATTGATCGAGGAATTAGAGCTTGAAGGAATTATCTAAACCGCTAATTTTGGGCGTTACAGGGGCATCAGGGCTGATTTATGCTGTCCGTACTCTCAAATATCTACTTTTAGCCGACTACACGATCGATCTAGTGGCTTCCAAATCAGCTTACACTGTCTGGCAAGCGGAAGATCAGACGCGGATGCCTCCAGAACCGGAGCTGCAAGAACAATTTTGGCGCGGCCAATGTGGGGTGATGGAGGGGGGGAAATTACGCTGTCATCGTTGGGGGGATGTGGGGGCAACGATCGCCAGTGGTTCCTATCGCACCCTTGGTATGGTAATTATTCCCTGTAGCATGAGTACAGTGGCTAAATTAGCGGGGGGGTTAAGTTCCGATTTGCTAGAAAGAGCGGCCGATGTGCAGATTAAGGAGGGCAGAAAATTGGTTTTAGTGCCGCGAGAAACCCCTTTTAGTTTAATTCATCTGCGTAATTTAACCACTTTGGCCGAGGCGGGCGTTAGAATTGTGCCAGCAATACCCGCATGGTATCACCATCCCCAATCGATCGAGGATTTGGTCGATTTTGTCATCGCTCGTACTCTCGATCAGTTAGATATCGATTGTGTGACAATTAATCGCTGGCAAGGACATTAACAGTTATCAGTTATCAGTTATCAGATGTAAGTTTTAAGTTAATTAGTTAGTTAGTTATCTTTATCTTTATACCTGTTTACTGTTTACTGATCACTGTTTACTGATCACTGTTTACTGATCACTGCTTACTGGTCACTGTTTACTGATCACTGAATCAAGGGAGGTAAAAATGGGCTGGATTATGGTCTTATTTGCGATCGCTGTAGGCGGATTACTGATCTGGCAGAATCTGGGGGTGATCACTTTGGTCTTTTTTGGCGGTATTATGACGGTAAAACTGCCCCTAGCGGTCTGGGTGTTACTTTTTACCCTAGCGGGAATTATCAGTGGTTTAACCCTGCAATTTCTCTATAGTTTTGGTCGTCCTTTGGCTGCCCCAAAAGCCTCCCCTCGTATAGCGAATAATCCTACAGTCTCACCCCCATCTCCCCGACCTACCTATATTCAAGATTCTGCTCCGTCTCCACCGAGTAACGATTGGGAAAGAGATAGCGGTGATGATTGGAATTTTGATACACCCCCCCTTCGACGTAGCTCAGGGCAAGCCGAAAAACCGACCACCATTCAGGATCGGGAAGAATTCTCGCCTAGGGTAGCTGATGGGGAAAGAGTTGATTTTGTCAAGCCTCCTAGTGACAGTTCTCGAACTGGCTCGGTTTATTCCTATAGTTACCGCACAGCCAAACAGACTCGCGGGGAAAAAGCCGATCAAGTGTACGATGTCAATTATCGGATTATTACGCCCCCCGCCGAGGATCAAAACGAAGTAAACAAAGGGGATGAGGAAGAGTGGATTTAACTTTGACAGAGACAGAAACAGTGCTGATCAGCTAAAAATTGGTAAAAATACGGTAAAAAAAGCCTAAAAAACTTAATAATGCCCAAAACAGCTAATTATAGTCCTCGTTGGCTCTCTGGTTCGTTAAAGAAAAATCTAGGCTAATCCGATAATAACCTACTTGCAAATCCTGCTAGGGGGGTTTTATCTGTTAAAATTTCTTGTCGTCGTGAAGTGAAGCGGGAAGAATATGCGAATTCTATTTGTGGGTGCAGAAGCCGCCCCAATTGCCAAAGTTGGGGGAATGGGAGACGTAATTGGGGCATTACCGAAAGTCTTGCGTCAGCTAGGTCATGACGTGCGGATTTTTCTGCCCTACTACGGTTTTCTCCAGGAAAAAATGGACATCCCTTCCGAACCCATTTGGTCAGGATTCGCCATGTTTCAGGATTTTTTGGTCTATGAAACGGTTTTACCCGATACGGATATTCCCCTCTACCTCTTTGGTCATCTAGCTTTCTCTGGACGTAGTATCTACGGAGGCGAAGATGAGGCCTGGAGATTTACCCTTTTTGCGAATGGTGCGGCGGAATTTGCTTGGAATTACTGGAAACCGCAAGTTATTCACTGTCATGATTGGCATACGGGCATGATTCCCGTCTGGATGCACCAAGACCCCGATATTAGCACGGTTTTTACTATCCATAATCTCGCCTACCAGGGGCCTTGGCGGGAGGCATTAGAAAAAATGACTTGGTGTCCTTGGTATATGCAGGGCGATAATACCATGGCCGCGGCGGTTCAATTTGCCAATCGCGTCACGACTGTCTCTCCCACCTATGCCCGTCAAATACAGACCCCCATTTATGGCGAAAATTTAGAGGGATTATTGTCCTATATTTCTGGCAATCTGGTGGGGATTGTCAACGGCATCGATACGGAGGTGTATAACCCGGCTAAAGATGTTTATCTTAAGCAGAATTTTACCCCAGAAACCATCGAAAAACGTCTGGCCAATAAAATTGCCCTGCAAGAAGAAGTGGGGCTACAGGTCAGCAGAAATGCCTTTGTCATGGGGATGGTGACGCGTTTGGTGGAACAAAAAGGTATTGATCTAGTGATGCAAATTTTAGATCGCTTTCTCACCTATACTGATGCACAATTGATTATTTTAGGTACAGGCGATCGCTATTATGAAACCCAACTATGGGAGATGACTTCCCGTTTCCGGGGGCGAATGTCCCTGCATCTTCTCTATAGTGATGCCCTTTCCCGTCGCATCTATGGGGGGGCCGATGCTTTGTTAATGCCTTCCCGTTTTGAACCCTGCGGCATTTCCCAATTAATGGCCATGCGTTATGGTTGCATCCCCATGGTACGTCGCACCGGTGGTTTAGTCGATACGGTATCTTTCCACGACCCAATTCAGGAAAAAGGAACGGGATTTAGTTTTGATCGCTATGAACCTTTAGACCTGTTTACCTGTATGATCCGGACTTGGGAAAGTTTCCGTTATAAACAGGATTGGCAAAAACTACAGCAACGGGCAATGACTCAAGATTTCAGTTGGTATAAATCCTCTTTGGAATATCTAAAAATCTACAAACAAATCACTGGACAATCGGAGCAATTATCCGATGAAGAAAAGGATAAATTTGTCGCCCTGACTAGCAGTTAAATCCTGATTAAGTAGGGGTGGAGATATAACCCCTACTTAATCAGGATTTAATCAATAATGGCGTTGAGAAGAACTTCCGCTAGGGTCATATCTTCCATATCATCGATAGTAATTGTGTCAACGATATCGAATTTAGCCCCAGCCGATTCTAGCTGATCGTCTAAAGCTTTAAGAAATTCGGTTGCTTGTCGATCATTGCCTACTTGAATCAGAGAAATGGCTAATTCTTGATCGCTATCGAGTTTTCGAGAAGCTTCGATAATTTGACGCATCACCGCTTTGCGATCATCTGGTTCTCCGTCGGTAATCACCAGAATAGTTTCTCCGTTGGGTTTAGTTTTGCCGGCAGTTTTGCGCTGAAAATAATTATCAAGGGCATCTCGGAGAACAGCTGCTAGGTCTGTCCTCCCCATCGGTTCGTTTTCTTGATAAATTCGTGTCACCTTATCGGAAGTGACATTATCATAGCGTCGGAAACGTCCGGAGAAAAGATAGATAGTGATGCCGTCCGGATCGATTTCCTCGCACTTTCTAGCCAAGGCGAGGGTGGATTCTTGGGCAATTTGCCAACGGGTTTTCTCACTGGGTTTATCAGCAGTGGACATACTGCCACTTTTGTCAATAATCAGAGTATAATCTCTGTCTTGTACAACACTTTCACTGGTCATAGGGGCTATACCTCCAAGCGATTTGCGCTCGTCCTAGTCTAATAATTATTAAACTCTAGGATGGAAACTCCACCTCGATCGACTAGGGTTTTTTAACTATTGGGGAAGGAGACAGCGTAATCAACAGCAGAAACTATCGCCAGAAAACCGGTCGGGCTAAAATGAAAAAAGTATGAAAATTATTTCCTTAGCCGATGACTGATAGCAAATCGATCGCCTCAACCGAAAAAAAGCCAGATCAGCCACCTTCTTGGAGTTTTTGGACGGTGTTTAGTTCCACCTTCCTAACCATATTTTTTGCTGAAATCGGCGATAAAACCCAATTAGCCACCCTTCTGATCAGTGCCGAATCCCAATCTCCCTGGGTGGTTTTTGCCGGGGCAGCCAGCGCTTTAATCGCTACCAGTCTCCTCGGTGTCCTGATCGGTTATTGGATTGCGCGTCGTCTTTCCCCGAAAACTTTAGATATCGGTGTCGCTATTCTTCTCCTTTTGATCACTGGTTTACTCATCGGCGATATTCTCTAATCAATCAGTGATCAGTGTGACTGTTTACTGTTTACTGTTCACTGTTCACTGGAAAAAGCTTCCCATCTCCCTAGAATTTATGAATTGGCAATTATTCGGACTGACATTTATCACGGTTTTTTTGGCAGAAATAGGCGATAAAAGTCAATTAGTAGCGATCGCTCTCGGTGGCAGTTCCAAATCACCCAAAGCTGTCTTTTTTGGCTCAATTACCGCCTTAATCTGCACCAGTTTCTTAGGAGTCCTGGCGGGGGGCAGTATGGCGCAGTTATTCCCCGCTAAGATATTAAAAGCGATAGCGGCCATTGGTTTTGCACTGCTTGCTGTCCGGCTGCTTTGGCCAGATTCGGACTGATAATTGGGTTTGCGGCAAAAAGCTTTTCGGTGGGGGCAGGGTGTGGGGTGTGGGGTGTGGGGTGTGGGGTGTGGGGTGTCGGAAGAATAAATAGAAATAATCTCCTGCCTCCTGTCTCCCGACTCCTGCCTCCTGTCTCCCGACTCCTGATAGCTAAAAAACTGAGGCAAATTCCAGAAAAATAATTAATTTTTCCTGAAAAAGTAGCAAAAATTACAAAAAATATCCAAAAAGTAGCGAAAATTACAAAAAATCTGCTAACCTAGCCGTAATATCACACAGATATTTGTAGAAAGATTCCCGAAAATCTCCTCAGCAAAAACGTCTGTGTGAAGTAGCTAATATTGTCAGCGAGGTTAGTTCAAGATCATCATGTCAAATTTAGGACGACGTAAATTTCTCCTGTACGGTTCTGCCGCTTTGGGAACCAGTATTCTGTTAAAAGCTTGCGGTGGCAATCAAAGCCAAACCCCCACGGCTAGTCCTAGCCCGGCTGCTAGTCCCGCCCCGGCTTCTGGAGAGACAATTAAGGTGGGTATTCTGCACTCCCTCAGTGGCACCATGGCCATCAGTGAAACCAGCGTAGTTGATGCGGAAAAACTGGCGATCGAGGAAATCAATGCCGCCGGTGGTGTTCTTGGTAAACAGATCGAGGCAGTGGTGGAAGATGGCGCTTCCGATTGGCCAACTTTTGCCGAAAAAGCCACCAAACTGATCGATCAGGACAAAGTTGCGACTGTTTTCGGTTGTTGGACTTCCGCCAGTCGTAAGGCGGTTTTGCCCGTGTTTGAAGCCAAAAACCATATGCTCTGGTATCCTGTCCAGTACGAGGGTCAAGAGTGTTCTAGAAATATCTTCTACACTGGGGCTGCACCTAACCAACAGATCGAGCCGGCAGTGACTTGGTTGCTGGAAAATAAAGGGAAAAAATTCTTCCTCGTCGGTTCCGACTACGTTTTTCCCCGCACTGCCAACACGATTATTAAAGAGCAGTTAAAGGCGAAAGGCGGCGAAACCGTAGGCGAAGACTATCTACCTCTAGGTAACACGGAAGTTACCCCGATTATTACCAAAATTAAGCAAGCTTTACCCGATGGCGGCGTTATTTTCAACACCCTCAACGGTGATAGTAACGTGGCTTTCTTCAAACAACTGCAAGCGGCTGGTTTAACTCCCGATAAATATCCGGTCATGTCGGTGAGTGTTGCTGAGGAAGAAGTTAAACAAATTGGCAAGGAATATCTCCTCGGTCAATACGCTTCTTGGAACTATTTCCAAACCGTAGATACCCCCGCTAACAAAAAATTTGTTGAGGCTTTTCGAGCTAAATTCGGTCAGGAGCGCGTCACTAACGACCCGATGGAGGCGGCCTATATTATGGTCTATCTCTGGAAGCAAGCGGTGGAACAAGCGGCAACCGCCGATGATCTGGACAAAGTTCGCGCCGCCGCCGTGGGACAAAAATTCGATGCTCCCGAAGGCCCAGTGCAAATGTTCCCCAATCATCATATCTCCAAAACCGTCCGCATTGGTCAGGTGAGAGATGATGGTCTATTTGACATCGTTTGGTCAACTCCGGGGGTAGTGGATCCGCAACCCTGGAACCAATTTGTCCCCGAAACTAAGGGCTTTGCCTGTGATTGGACGGATCCGGCTAAGGGCGGTAAATTCAAAATGGAAAAATCCTAGTTTTAGGAATTTTTCCAAACAATAACGAGAGTGAGGTGGGCATTACTGTTCACCCCACTTTTTAAACCTTAAAAATGCACGGGAATAACGAAAAGTGTCAGCATTATTAGAAGGATTATTTAATGGTATTAGCATCGGTTCTGTGCTATTGCTGGCAGCTTTAGGACTAGCGATTGTTTTCGGACTGATGGGGGTGATTAATCTCGCTCACGGTGAGTTAATGATGTTAGGGGCCTACAGTACTTTTGTGGTGCAAAATGTCTTTAAAGGTTTCGGTTCTCCCCTCTTTGATACTTATGTTTTATTCGCCCTACCGATCGCTTTTTTAGTGTCGGGATTGGCGGGATTATTATTAGAAAGGGGGGTGATTAGGTTCCTCTACGGCAGACCCCTAGAAACGCTGCTGGCTACTTGGGGAGTCAGCTTAATTCTGCAGCAATTTGTCAGAAGTGTCAACGGGTTATTAGTAATTAGTTTAATAGTTTTCTGTCTGTTATTTTTTGGGGCGATGATGGTGTTAAGTCGTCGCCTAGATTGGGAGAGAATTCGCAATTTAGCTATTGGTATCACCCTGCCTTTATCCCTAGCTATCGCTGGATTATTAGGCTATCTTTTATCTTTTAATCCCGTTCTCGCTCGACCCTGGTTTAGTGCCAGAAACGTCGATGTCACCGCTCCGGTTTGGTTACGGGGAGGTTTACCTTTACCCGGGTTTCAAATGCCCTACACCCGTCTATTTATTATCATTTTGACTGCCCTTTGTTTGTTAGGAACCTATTGGTTTTTAAATAAATCTTCTTGGGGTTTACGCATTCGTGCCGTCACCCAAAATCGCCAGATGAGTGCCTGTTTAGGCATTCCCACCAATAAAGTGGATGCTTTGACTTTTGCCCTCGGTTCGGGATTAGCTGGAGTTGCCGGTTGTGCGATTAGTTTCTTGGGTTCCGTCGGTCCAAACGTGGGACAAAATTATATCGTTGATACCTTCATGGTAGTGGTGGTGGGGGGAGTGGGTAATCTCCTGGGAACTATTATCGCAGCTATGGCCATCGGTGTGGCTAATTATTTAATTGGTTCGGGAACTTTTGCCCTGATTTTTGGTTCCGTAGAAGCACTAAAACCCCTAACGGATTTCTTCACCTTTTTCTCCACCACTAGCATGGCAAAAGTGATGATTTTTGCTTTAATTATTGCTTTCTTGCAATTCAAACCTGCGGGAATTTTTCCTCCTAAAGGACGTACTGCCGAGTTATAGATTATGATTACCGAAACCATCACTAGAAACGAATCCCGACAACGGGAAAAGAAAAAGTTAATCACGGAAATCGCTGTTATTGTTGGTTTAGTGGTCATCTTTGCGGTGTTACTGCCCTTAGCTTTGTCGGCTTTCCGTTTGCGTTTATTGGGGCGATTTCTTTCCCTGGCTATTGTCGCTTTGGGGATAGATTTAATCTGGGGTTATACGGGTTTATTAAGTCTCGGTCATGGCATCTTTTTTGCCCTCGGTGGTTACGCTTTGGCCATGTACCTAAATCTTCAGTTACCCCCCGGACAAATGCCCGAATTTTTTACTCTCTACGGGGTGACAGAATTACCTTTTATTTGGCAACCTTTTTATTCCCTACCTTTGACAATTCTAGCCCTAATTATTGTACCGGCGATTATGGCGGCATTATTAGGTTATTTAATCTTTCGCAATCGCATTAAAGGGGTTTATTTCTCGATTTTGACCCAAGCGGCTTTACTGGTATTTTTTAACTTTTTTAACGGTCAACAAAAGTTAATTAACGGCACTAATGGCTTAAAAACCGATACCCAAACAATTTTCGGGTTGCTGGTGGGTTCCGATGCCGTTCAAGTGGCCTTTTATTTACTCACAATTGTCTGTTTACTGGCTATTTATCTCCTCTGTCGTTGGTTAACTACCGGCAGATTTGGGCGCTTGTTAGTCGCCATTCGCGATGATGAGGTGCGTGTCCGTTTTTCCGGTTATGATCCTACTTGGTTTAAGGTGTTAGTTTTTGCCATTTCTGGGGCGATTGCTGGTGTTGCCGGCGCTCTTTATACGGTGCAAACGGGAATTATCACTCCTAACTCTATGGATGTGGCTTTTTCCATTGAAATGGTGATTTGGGTGGCTGTGGGGGGACGTGCTACCCTTGTGGGGGCAGTTGTCGGTACTTTATTAGTACGCATGGCCCAAACTTTTTTAAGCGAACAATTTCCGGAAGTCTGGGTATTTTTCCAAGGGGCCCTATTCCTAATTGTGGTGACAGTGCTTCCCGATGGTCTTCTCGGTGGAATTAAACGTTTGCTGACTCATTTTGGTTTCCGCAAAACTTTAATCACCTATCCTAGTATTGAGGAAGCTCCGGAAGTGCAATTGGAAAGAGAAGAATTAGAGCATAAGTGACCTTATTCTGTTAGTATTCTCCGAGTCAGGAGTGGGTCGTCAGGAGTGGGTCGTCAGGAGTCAGGAGATTATTTTTATTTATTCTTCCCACACCCTACACCCTACACCCTGCTCCCCAATTCATAATTCATAATTCATAATTACCAATTCCCTCTTAGAAATTATGACTGAAAAAATCCTAGAAATCGAGAATCTCACCGTTAGTTTTGGGGGTTTTAAAGCTCTCAATAATCTTAATTTCAGTATGGATACGGGAGAATTGCGGGTGATTATCGGTCCCAATGGTGCGGGAAAAACCACTTTTTTAGATGTGATTACGGGGAAAGTGCAACCCACCATCGGACGGGTATTATTTAAAGGTCGAGATCTCCGCAAAATTCCCGAATTTGCGATCGCTCGTTTAGGTATTGGTCGCAAATTCCAAACTCCTAGGGTATATTTAAATCTAACTGTCCGAGAAAATCTCGATTTAGTTAGTAATCGCAATAAAAATGTTTTCTCGACTCTTTTCGGTCGTCCTCCCCTAGAAGATAGCAGAAAAGTTATTGGTTTATTGGAAACTATCGGGTTAACTGCTAAAGCTGATTTACCCGCTTCTTTACTTTCCCACGGGGAAAAACAACGCTTAGAAATTGGTCAATTAGTGGCTCAGTCACCAGATTTACTGCTAGTAGATGAACCCGTGGCAGGATTAACTGATGAGGAAACGGAAAACGTGGGTAATTTGTTGTTAAATCTAGCGGAAAGTCATTCAATTATTGTCATTGAACACGATATGGAATTTGTCCGGCAAATTGCCCGCAAAGTCACGGTTTTACACCAAGGAACTGTTCTCTGTGAGGGGAATATGGAGCAAATTCAAAATGATCCGAAAGTTATTGAAGTTTATCTAGGTTCCTCGGAAGAATAAAAAGTAAAATGATTAAAATTAGTTAAAAAGGATTGACAATGTTACACATATCTGACCTCAATGTTTACTACGGAGAAAGTCATATTTTAAGAGATGTTGATCTTAACATTAATGCGGGAGAAATGGTCTGTTTAATCGGACGTAATGGCGTGGGTAAAACTACCCTATTAAAAACCTTGATGGGTATCTTAAAACCGCGAGCGGGAGCAATTAATTATGAGCAACAAAACCTGATTAATAAAACCTCAGATCAAAGAGCCAGATTAGGACTGGGTTATGTGCCGCAGGGTAGGGATATTATTCCCCGTCTAACGGTAAAAGAGAATTTAATTCTCGGTTTGGAAGCTTTACCCACAAGGAGAAAAAATGCCACAATTCCCGAAGAAATCTTCGATTTATTTCCCGTTTTAAAAACCATGTTATCGCGGATGGGAGGAGATTTAAGCGGTGGACAACAACAGCAATTAGCCATCGCTCGCGCCTTAGTGGGGGAACCAAAATTATTGATTTTAGATGAACCCACGGAAGGAATTCAACCGTCAATTATTCTCGAAATTGAAGCGGCGGTGCGGCGTATTGTTGCCAGTAAAGGAATCGCCGTTTTATTAGTAGAACAACACCTGCATTTTGTCCGCCAAGCTGATCGATATTACGCCATGCAGAAAGGGGGAATTGTTGCTTCCGGTTTCACGAGCGAATTAAGTCAAGAAGTCATTCAGCGATTTTTGGCGGTTTAAACTTAACTTTTTTCTTGATAAGTATGTAGGCGTTAAAAATTATCAGACACCCGCCTTATCAAGGGATATCCCCCCGCCTATCGGCACCCCCCTTATCAAGGGGGGCAGGGGGGATCAAAGACAAAATCTATCTTCAATTTAATTATAACCACTTACTTATATGACTCAAATAGTCGTAATTGGTGGCGGGGCAGCGGGATTTTTTGGCGCAATTAAAGCGGCAGAATCTAACCCAAAAGCTGGCGTTACTATCCTAGAAGCAGCAAAAGAACCTCTGGCGAAAGTGCGGATTTCGGGAGGGGGACGCTGTAATGTCACCCATCATTGTTTTGACGTTTCCCAATTAGTTAATTATTATCCTCGCGGTGGCAAAGCACTACGGGGAGCTTTTAGTCGGTTTCAACCCCAAGATACTATTAAATGGTTTGAATTGCGAGGGGTAAAACTCAAAACAGAAGCGGATGGGCGAATGTTTCCCAGCACCGATAATTCTGAAACTATTGTTAATTGTCTGCGGGAAAGTGCGACTTTTGCTGGGGTTAATTTAAGGCTAAATTCCCCAGTTAAATCGGTTAAAAAACAGGAAGAAAGTTTTTTAATTGAATTAAAAAGAGATGAGCAAATTAGGGCAGATAAGCTTTTAATTGCTACGGGAAGTAATCCTTTTGGCTATCGTACCGCTCAAGATTTAGGTCATTCTCTAGTCTCTCCTGTGCCTTCTTTATTTACCTTTCAAATTGCCGATCCTCGTCTGCAAGATTTGTTAGGGGTTACTGTGGATAAAGTGCGAGTTCGTCTTGGGGGAAGTAAATTAGAACAAATCGGACCTTTATTAATTACCCATTGGGGAGTTAGTGGCCCGGCTATTTTAAAACTTTCTGCTTGGGGAGCGCGGGTGCTTCACGAGCATCATTACCGAATGCCTTTAATACTTAATTGGTTGGGGGATTATCATCCTGAAAAATTGCGAGAAATTATCTTACAAACTAAAAGTGAATATCCCAAAAGAAAACTTTTTAATTATTGTCCCTTTGAGCAGTTACCTAAGCGTCTTTGGCAGAGTTTATTAAGTTACTTGACTGTTAACCCGGAAACTCCCTGGGCCGAATTATCTAAAAATACTCTCAATCGATTGATGATTGAATTACAGCAAGGGGAATATCAAATTAAAGGAAAAGGGGTGTTTAAGGAGGAATTTGTCACCTCTGGGGGAGTGAATCTTCAGGAAGTGGATTTTAAAACTATGGAAAGTAAAATCTGTCCGGGGTTATATTTTGCCGGGGAGGTACTAGATATCGATGCAGTCACGGGAGGATTTAATTTTCAAAGTGCTTGGACCACTGGTTATCTCGCCGGACAAGCTATGGGCAATAGAAGGGTGTAGGGTGTAGGGAGAAACAATTCATAACTTGAGAGTTAATCACACTATTAAAAAGGGATTTGGGATAAAAGTCTTATTCAACAAGGTTTTTAGATTTATTCAGCCAGCCCTACTTATACTAAATCCTGTTTAAAAAGTATAGGATAGTGGGGTGTGGGGTGTGGGGTGTGGGGAGAAACAATTCATAACTTGAGAGTTAATCACACTATTAAAAAGGGATTTGGTATTAAACGTCGTAAAATTGATTTCGCCGCTAATAAAAAAGTCGATTGACACAGGGAGCAGTTAGCGACCAAAATTGACTCTATTAGCCGTTGGCAAGCTTGAAACTTGATTGTGTAACAGGTTAATTAAGTCTAGCTCGATCTCGAAAAAAAACAACTAATAATGATCATCGCAGGAGAAAGAAGCGGAGTCGGTAAAACGACGATTACTCTGGCAATCTTGGCCTATTTAATCAGTCGTGGCGATCGAGTGCAATCTTTTAAAGTCGGGCCCGATTATATCGATCCCATGTTCCATACCCATTTTACCGGTCGCCCCTGTCGCAATCTCGATCCGGTTTTAACTTCCGAAGACTATGTAAAAACCTGTTTTGCCCAACATTGTCAAAATGTCGATTATGCTCTGATTGAAGGGGTAATGGGGTTATTTGATGGCATTCAATTAAGCGATACTCAATTTCCCGATTATGCCAGCACCGCCCATATTGCCCGTATTTTAGGGCTTCCTCTGCTATTAGTTATCGATTGTAGTCGTTTATCTACCTCGGTCGCCGCTATTGTCCGCGGTTATCAATCTTTAGATAAAAATCTCCATCTAGCCGGAGTTATCCTCAATCGGGTTGGTAGCGATCGCCACTTGCAATTACTGCAAACCGCCCTAGAATCCATCAATATGCCGATTGTCGGGGTTTTGCGTCGTCAAGATTCCCTGACAATTCCCGATCGCCATCTAGGATTAGTTCCCAGGGATGAACTAGGAGAAATCAGGGAACTGCAAGATCAACTAGCTTCTATTGCCCAAAACTGCTTTAATTGGGACATTCTCTTGCCTTTACTGACTATTTCTCCCCAAGAGAACCCGAAAAATCCCCCAGAAGCAAATAAGCTTTTTGCCCCTATCCGTATCGGTATTGCCAGAGATAAGGCTTTTAACTTTTATTATCCCGATAATCTCGATATTTTAGCCAATTTAGGCGCGGAATTAATCTTTTGGAGTCCCCTGCAAGGAGCAAATTTGCCCGAAAACCTGCAAGGATTGTACTTTGGTGGCGGTTTTCCCGAAATCTTTGCCCCGGAATTAGCCGCTAACACCCCTATCCTAACTCAGGTGAGAAAAGCGATCGCATCTGGAATGCCCACCTACGCCGAATGTGGGGGATTAATGTATTTATGTGACAAAATAGTGGATTTTGAGCAAAAAAATCATTCTATGTTGCGAATAATCCCCCAATCTGCTATAATGTCCCCGAAGTTAACCCTAGGTTATCGACAAGCCATCGCGCAAGAGGAGACGATCCTGCTCAAAGCAGGTCAACCAGTGCGCGGCCATGAATTCCATCGCTCCCAATTAAGCGGGGTAAGCGACGCACCGATTTACCAACTGCAACCATTCCCCAAGGGTGCTATCAATGGCGAAGGGTGGCAAGGTAAGAATCTGCACGCTTCCTATCTCCACCTCCATTTTGGGGCTAATCTCAGTCTGCCGAAAAAATTTTTAGCTGCCGGCCTTGATTTTTTCCGAACAGCTGCGTTAAGCTGATTGCAGATAAATTTGATAATCAATCCGTTAAGGGATACAGGAGGTGATGTCGATGGTAGAAAGTAGTAAAAGCATGGGTCTCCTAATCGACAATAGCCGGCTGTGCGCCGGGGCTGTTCTCTAGACCCCCACGTCTAAACAAGATTTAGACTAGCTGGAGTTCCTTCCGGCAGTCTGGTGTCGATTCCGATGACCCGCTACACCGCCCTTACCGAGCAATTGGTAAGGGCGGATAGTTTTTGAGGGTTGCTAGGCGACGGGGAAACCCCAGAACCTTGCCGGACTCGTCTAGACGAGCCTGTTGTTTGAGCTTAAGTCTTTTCTCTGTAAGGATTTTAACCTACCTCTAGTTTTTGTTTAAGTGCCGTTAGAATCGACAGGGTGGCCACTTTGTCAACCGGTCAAGGGAAAAAATGAGATCGCATCTTTCCCTAAACAATTAAATCGTGTATAATGGCAAAAGAATAGAAAGGCTATATGCGTAATCAAACTGTGTAGTCAACCTATAAGGTGTGAGGAAAAAACCATCATGTTAAGAATGTTCTGGAAATCATTGCTGGTTAGCCCAGCGATTTTAGGGGCTACCCTGGTAGCTTCCGCTAATGCTAGTAGCTTCGAGCCCGTCAAATCTACCAGTGTTTCTACCGAATTTAACAATCTAGAAATCGCTCAAGTTCAAGACAATGGTGCAGGAACTGGCGAACTACTCAATCAGATCGAACGGTACGGTAACGAAGGTCAAGTGGCACCCGTACAAGGCAACAGCATCGATCAAGTCACCAGCGTTAACCAACTGCGCGATGTTTCCCCCACAGCTTGGGCCTATGAAGCCCTAAGAAGCCTTGTGGAGCGCTATGGTTGTATTGTTGGTTATCCCGATCGCACCTTCCGGGGCGACCGAGCTTTAACCCGTTGGGAATTTGCGGCTGGTTTAAACGCTTGCTTAAACGTGATGGAACGTTTAATTCAAGATGGTGTCAACGTCCTCAAGGAAGACTTAGATGCCCTCAAGCGCTTGATGGATGAGTTCCAAGCCGAGTTAGCAGCTTTAGGAGCTAGAGTTGACAACTTAGAAGGCCGGGTGTCTTTCCTCGAAAATAATCAATTCTCCACCACCACCAAATTAGCTGGGGAAGTTATCTTCGCCATTACCGATACGGCTGGTGCGGGCAGCCCCGCCTCCCAGGCCGCCATGCAATACCGCGCTCGTTTGCTGTTTAACACGAGCTTCACCGGTCAGGACTCATTGAAAACCCGTTTATCGGCGGGTAGTGCCACTCGCTTCGGATTTGATTACAAATCGACCACCACACTACAAAATGGTGATCCCGCTTCCGTCAGATTCGATAACCTGCAAAGCCCTTCCCTATCCCAAACTTGGACCGGTGCCGGTAACGGTAGCGATGTGGTTATCGACTGGTTGGCCTACTATACCCCGATTGACTTAGGTAGTTTTGGTCGCTTCAATACCTACGTCGCCGCTTGGGGCGGTATTTGGAATGACTTCGTTCCCACCACTAACCCCTTCTTTGAAGACTTCGACGGTGGTAATGGTGCGCTATCTACCTTCGCTTCCGAAAACCCCATCTACCGCATCGGTGGCGGTTCTGGTGCTGGTGTTAACCTACAGTTAGGCTTCCTCCAAAGCATTCTTGGTCCGACTTCCCTCTCTTTGGGTTACTTAGCCGGTGGCGCTACTTCCCCTGCTGATCCCAATCCGGGCAACGGTCTCTTTAACGGGGACTACGCCGCTTTAGCACAGATTAATGCCAATCTTTTCAACTTCTTGAACCTTGGCTTTACCTACGTTAACGCTTACCAAAGTGCTGACACCGCCATCTTCGGTAACGGTGGTTCCTTCGGTGCAACGGGGACTTCTGCCGCTAACCTTTCCCAAACTCAGTTAAATACCCTGCTCAACGTCAACGGCAACGATCCGGGTAGCGTCACCCTACAGGATGAAGTTGGTTTCTTCAACTTCGGAGCCAAAGTATCCAATAGCTACGGTTTAACTGGTGCAGTGGATATTGGTTTCGCCAGCTTGAGTGCCTTCGGTTCCTACTCCACCGTGCGCTTACTCGGTCTCGGTGATGCGGAAGTGTGGACTTACGGTGCTGGTATTGCCTTCCCCGACTTAGGTAAAGAAGGAAATATCTTAGGTCTGTTTGCTGGTGCGCAGCCCTACATCGGTCATTTAAGCTTCCGAGACATGGGTCTAAAAGTATCTAACATCGTTCCCTACCACGTTGAATTGTTCTACAAGTACCAAGTCACCGACAATATTTCTATCACCCCCGGTGTCATCTGGATTTCTGCACCTGAACAGTTCAAAGGCACTGGTAACGAGTGGATTGGCACCCTTCGCGGCACCTTTACCTTCTAGGATTTCCTAAATTAAACCCAAAACCCCACCATAGGTGGGGTTTTGTTTTAGGCAAATAAACGCTGATATTCTATCTGGATACAAGCGTCCATAATCACATTTAAACCCGCCTCGATCGCTTTTTTTTCCGCAACTGGGTGATAAATTTTCAATTGTGTCCAAAGAGTAGCAGCCCGAATAGCAATAGCTGACTCGACAATTTCAGGTAAATAATCAGGATGACGAAAAACGTTAACAATATCCACGGGTTCGGGGATAGCCTCTAGAGAAGGATAGCAGCTTTGACCGTCAATTTGCTGGACCATCGGATTGACAGGATAGACTCGATAACCCACCGCTTGCAGGAATTTGGCCACCTGATAGCTGGCGCGACTCGATTTCTCAGAATGCCCGACCACTGCGATAATTTTACTATTGCTGAAGATGGTTTTGAGCGCACCATCGTCTCCTTTAATATTCGGCATTGTCCCACCTATCTTAGAACATAGTTTCGTTTCTCATAAAGATGAAGTGTAACCTAATTTGGTATCGACTTTTAACTGCAGCTTTAGCCACTCTGGAAAACTGGCAGCAATGTTTAACTTTTTTACTGGAAAAACAGTTATTACCAATCCCAATCAATCCCTCGGTATCTCTAGGAAAATTTACCCGATGGTTGCCCCTAAATCCTCTGACTTTAGTTAGTACAAAACCTGATGAATTATCTTAGTGTTATCATTCCGACTCTTAATGAGGAGTTAAGAATTGCAGCAACGTTAAAACAGATAGGCGCGGGAGTAGAAATTATTGTTGTCGATGGGGGAAGTACCGATAAAACCAGAGAAATAGCCGAACAATTGGGAGCGAAAGTAATTATTTCTTCTCTTAAAAGTCGTGCATTTCAGATGAATTTAGGAGCTAAAATAGCGAAAGGAGATATTTTGTTATTTCTGCACGGAGATACTTTACTTCCCCATGAATTTCAAGAACAAATTATCAATACTTTATCCCAATCTGGGATAGTAGCGGGAGCTTTTGAATTAAAAATTGATGGAGAGGAAAAAACCCTGCGTTTAGTGGAAAAATTAGTTAATTGGCGTTCTCGCTGGCTTTCCCTTCCCTACGGAGATCAAGGAATATTTTTAAAAGCCTCAATCTTGGCCGATTTGGGCGGTTTTCCTGAGTTGCCAATTATGGAAGATTTTGAATTAATACAAAGATTGAAAAAAAGGGGTAAAATAGCCATAGTTTCTGCTCCGGTGATTACCTCGGCAAGACGTTGGCAAAAATTAGGAGTTGGCAAAACCACCTTAGTTAATCAATTAATAATTATTGGTTATTATCTAAAAATTCCGCCTAGTTTGTTGAAAAGTTTTTATCGTTTATGGTAATAAAGGCTTGCTTAAAAAGTATTTTAGGTCATTGTGCAATGTAGGGGCGCAGGCGTTGCCCAAAATGTGAAATTGTGAACATTTTTCAGCCAATATCCAAGAGAGGCAAATACAATTATACAATCGAAGAAACCCTACCAAAGAAGAGGTTTCCATGGCCAAGCTATTAACAAAAATTATCAAAAATGCGGGGGGGGGTAAGCATTACTTATTGG
>NZ_BDSM01000053.1:75300-93000 GCF_003112475.1 Microcystis sp. 0824
TACCTATACCGAAGACGGTTTTACCCTAGATAACCTGTCTACTCCTAATCCCTTTGGAGTTTTTGGCACTCAGGAACCTCGTTACGCTGGTTCTACCGCATTATTCAATGGTACGCCTGGTGGAATCACCAGATTAACCCAAAATGGCGGAGGCTTATTTGACTTAAATTCTATTCAACTAACTAGCCTCAATGGTAGTTATAGTGTGACTGTCAATTTTACAGGAACAAAGGCCGATTCTAGCACCGTTACCCAATCTTTTACTACCGATGCAATTCTTAGTACCCTAGAAACTTTTACCTTTAATTCTAGCTTCACTAATTTAGTATCTGTTCAATGGATTCAGGCAGACCCGTTTCATCAGTTTGATAACATCAATGTCACTCCGGTTCCCGAACCTTCGGCAATTTTAGGATTATTGGGTTTAGGACTTTTGGGCATCGGTTCTCAATTCAAACAAAAACGATAAATTGACAAGTGTGGGGATGGGATGTTTACCATTCCAACTTGAGGAAAAACGCGCTCTAGAAACCTTCCAAATTTAACTCTTAATTTGACTAAACAATTTTTTTAAAATTCCCCAGCAATTACTCAAAAAATTTGACATCTTATAGCGGACAGGTAAAAATAAGTAGTCGTGCAAAATTAATTTCCTAGTGAAGATAGGCAAGAGGCAAGAGGCAAGAGGCAAGAGCGGGGTTAGATATGTGTAATTAATTTTGCCTAGGTACTTAAAAACTTTTCTCTGCCAAGGCACCGATCGATAGGATAATTAATAATCGGAACATCTGCTCTGAGAATATGTCTCTCGATCGCCGTCAATTTCTTTATCTTTTAGGTGCTACCCTTGGCACAGCCACTCTTGCCGGTTTTAACTCTGCAGCTTTTGCCGCTACCGGTCCCTATAGTCTCATTGCCCTACCCTATAGCTATGATGCTCTAGAACCTTATATTGATAAGGAAACGATGCAATTTCATCACGATAAACACCATGCAGCCTACGTTAATAATCTCAACCTGGCAGTGGCAAAATATCCAGAATTGCAGAAAAAAACAGTAGTAGAATTAATTAAAAAGCTTGACTCTTTACCCGCCGATCTTCGCACCACTATCCGCAATAATGGCGGCGGCGATCTTAATCATACGATGTTTTGGCAGATTATGTCCCCCGATGGCGGTGGCGAACCAACAGGAGAAATAGGAGCGGCAATAATCGCTAAATTTGGCAGTTTCGAGGAATTTAAAAACGCTTTCAACCAAGCTGGTACTAAACTTTTTGGCAGTGGTTGGACATGGTTGGTGTTAAATAAGTCAGGACAACTAGAAATTACCAGCACTGCTAACCAAGATAGCCCGCTAATGATGGGATTACAGCCAATTATGGGCAATGATGTCTGGGAACACGCCTATTACTTAAAATATCGTAATCAACGGGCTGAGTATTTAAAACAGTGGTGGAATGTGGTTAACTGGGAGGAGGTAAATCGCCGCTATCTTCAGGCAAAAGCTTAACGATGACAACTTTTACGGTAACAGTTCCCGCTACCACTGCTAATATTGGGCCCGGCTTCGATTGTCTCGGAGCGGCCTTAACCCTATATAATCAGTTTACTTTTACCCTGCTGCCGGCAACGACAGCTAACCCTGTCAGCATTAGTGTCAAGGGAAATGAATCAGCTAAAGTTAGCCAAGGTGCTGATAATTTAATCTACACTTCTTTTTTGCAAGTTTATCAAAAAATAGGACAGAATCCGCCCCCTATCGCCATCGAGATCGGTTTAGGGGTTCCTCTGGCTAGAGGTTTAGGTAGTTCTGCCACTGCTATTATCGGTGGGTTAGTGGCTGCTAATCAATGCGCCGGAAATCCTTTATCTATGGGGGAAATCGAAGCATTAGCGATCGCATTGGAGGGTCATCCGGATAATGTGGTGCCAGCTTTGCGGGGCAACTGTCAGCTATCGGCAGGTGACAGCACAAATTGGGCTATTTGTCAAGTATTTTGGCAAAAAAATCTCATTCCCGTCCTAGCGATTCCCGATTTTGAACTGGCTACGGAAAAAGCTAGGGCGGTTTTACCCGAAAAAATTAGCCGTCAGGAGGCAATTTTCAATATTTCCCGCTTGGGTTTATTATTGCGGGGATTAGAGACGGGTAACGGCGATTGGCTGAGAATTGCCCTAGAGGATAAACTGCATCAACCCTATCGCCAATCTTTGATCCCGGGTTACGAAAAGGTGAAAAAAGCCGCCATTAACGCGGGTGCTTACGGGATGGTAATTAGTGGCGCGGGTCCGAGCCTATTGGCTTTAACTAACCCCGACAATGCCCAAAAAATAGCCACAGAGATGACCAATGCTTGGGAGGAAGTGGGGATTAACTCCAGCGCCAAAATTTTGGCTTTAGATACCCTAGGGGCCCAAGTAAACTGTTATGAATTATAAATTATGAATTATGAATTATGAAGTGGGGTGTGGGAATTATGAATTATGAATTATGAATTGGGGAGGTGGGGAAGTGGGGAAGTGGGGAGAAAAAAGCTGCCTCCTGCCTCCTGACTCCTGACTCCTGACTCCTGACTCCTAACCCCACCAACAAACTTTTTCAGCAAACCCTAATTATTAAGAAAATGACGCGAATTACCGTTATTGGTGCAGGGATTGGCGGACTAACGGCGGCGGCATTATTGGCGCGTCGAGGTTATCAAGTCACAGTATATGATCAGGCGCTTGTCCCCGGGGGTTGTGCCTCGACTTTTTGCCGTCGGGGTTTTACCTTTGACGTGGGGGCAACTCAAGTGGCAGGATTAGAGGTAGGGGGCATTCATCAGCGCATTTTTGCCGAATTAGGGATAGATTTACCCGATTCTGTCCCCTGCGATCCTGCCTGTGCCGTTTTTCTGCCGGGGGAAACCACTCCGATTAATGTCTGGCGCGATCCGCAAAAGTGGCAAGAGGAAAGACAAAAACAATTTCCGGGCAGCGAACCTTTTTGGCAATTATTACAAAAACTCTTTCAAGCAAGTTGGCGTTTTCAAAGTCGCGATCCAGTTTTACCCCCGCGCAACTGGTGGGATTTAGGGCAATTAATCGCCGCTTTGCGTTTAGATACTGCCATTACCTTCCCCTTTACTTTGATGACTGTGGGCGATGCTCTGCGATTATACGGCTTAGAGAGGGATAAACGCCTAAAAACCTTTCTTGATCTCCAGTTAAAGCTTTATTCCCAAGTTAATGCCGATGAAACCGCTTTACTTTATGCCGCCACCGCTTTAGCAGTTTCTCAGTCTCCCCAAGGTTTATCCCACCTTCAGGGTAGTATGCAAGTATTAAGCGATCGCCTAGTAGCAGCTTTGGAAAAATACGGCGGTAAATTGCAAATGCGCCACACAGTGGAAAAAATACTGACAGAAAAGGGAAAAGCCACGGGAATTATCGTCATAAATCAAAAAAATGGTCAAATATATCCAGAAATGGCTGATGAGATTGTGGCTAATATCCCGATCCAAAATTTACCACAATTAATCGATCGCGAAGCCATTCCCAGTCTTTATCACCGGAGAATCGAAAAACTTCCCCCCGCATCCGGTGCTTTTGTGGTTTACTTAGGAGTCGATCGCGCTGCTATTCCCCCCGATTGTCCCCCCCATTTACAATTTCTCTACGATTACGATGGCATAATCGGCGAAAATAACTCTTTATTTGTTTCCGTGAGTAAAGAAGGGGATGGCCGCGCACCAGTGAGAAAAGCGACGATTATTGCTTCTTCCTTCACCGATACCAGTCTTTGGTGGCGAAAAGGAGAAGATAATTATCAGCAATTAAAAGCAGCATACAGCCAAGAGGCGATCGATCGTCTCGGTAATTATTTCCATCTTAATCCTGATCACATCGTTCACATCGAATCAGCTACACCTCGCACTTTTGAACGGTTTACGGGGCGAAATCAGGGCATTGTCGGCGGTATTGGTCAAAGATTGTCCACTTTTGGCCCTTTTGGCGTAGCGACGCGCACTCCGATCCCCCATCTTTGGTTAGTGGGAGATTCCACCCATCCGGGAGAAGGCACTGCCGGAGTCAGCTATTCGGCACTAACCGTAGTTAGACAGATTGAGAATAAATTATTAGCTTCTAGTTAGCGGGAATTATGAATTATGAATTATGAATTATGAATTATGAATTATGAATTATGAATTATGAATTGGGAAGAATAAATAAAAGCAATCTTCTGAATACTGAATACTGATAACTGATAACTGATAACTGTTAACTTACCCACTGATAACTGATAACTGATAACTGATAACTGTTAACTTACCCACTGATAACTGATAACTGATAACTGATAACTGTTATAAAGCGCCGGCTGCCGTGCGATCGAGTATTCCCGATCCTAGATGAGAGGTAATATTAATTGCTTGTAGGACAGGTTGAGAGTCAACTCCTTTGGGATAATCGATAACGCTAACCGCGCCATTTCCCTGTTTAATATTCCAGAAATTAGCGGGTTTTAAACCCAATAAATAACAAAGAATCACCTTATTAATGGCATCGTGAGCTACCACCATAATTGTTTTAGGAGTATCGCTATTACTATAGGTTTTAACGATTTGCTGCCAACAAGCGATCGCTCGATCCCAAACTTCCTGTAAATTCTCCCCTTCCGGCATTTGCACGGTTTCCGGGGCATTTTTCCAGTCTTCTAACATCCCGGGGAAACTTGCTTCAATTTCCTCCTCTAATTTACCTTCCCAAAGTCCGTGACAGATTTCTGTCAGATCTACTTGGGTGTCTAAGGTGACATTGGGGTGATATTGCAGGATAATTTGGGCAGTTTCCTTGGGACGGGACAAAGGACTGGTGACAGCGTGATTGATCGGCGTTTCTCGCAGAAATTCGGCGGCTTTCTCAGCTTGAGCTTTGCCATTATCATTGAGAGGAATATCGCGCACACCTTGAAAACGTTTATCCCGATTCCATTGGGTTTCTCCGTGACGCACCAGCAGCAGCCTTGATCCTTGGAAAGGAGGACGCGGTGGGGGTAAAGCTATCCCTAAGTGTGCCGTTTGATTGAGGGATTCCACCTGGACAGGATCACCAAAATCACGCGTAAAATTGAGAACATTAACGCAACAGTTAGATTGTTGCAGGGAATGGTATAAGGAAACTGGAATACCGATGGCACTGAGGATTAAACAGCGATTAATGCCGTTATGGGCAACAATGAGGATAGTTTGGCCCTGGTGTTGGGGAATAACTTCTCGCCAAAAATCCTGCGCTTGTTGATAGAGGGAGAGAACGGGATAATGTTCTTGACCATCGGGCAGTATCATCTTAAATTCGTGAGGTTTTTGATGCCAATCCCGATATTCTTGGGGGTATTGAGCTTTTACCTCCTCTTTGACCATATTTTCCCAGATAGGCAGATCGATTTCTAGTAACTGCGAAGTGGGTTGAATGACGGGAGAGTTATTTAAACGAGACTGAATCACCTCAGCAGTAGATTTGGCTCTTTGGAGAGGACTACAGTAAAAAGCGGCGATATCGATTTGACTGAGGGCATTTCCCACTTTTTCCGCGTCCAGATGCCCTTTTTCCGTCAAAACCGAGCCATCACTGCGACCTTGTATTTTCTGCTGTGCGTTATAACTGCTTTGTCCATGACGAACAATAATCACACGGGTAGCCAAGCGGTTCAGTCTCCTTAACTAAAAGTCTCAATATCAGATTACAGGCGATCGGGATCGGAGTACAAATCAGTGATCAGTAATCAGTAATCAGTATAGAGCATTTGTACTGAAAGTTCTATACTCAGTTTCAAGGCAGCAGAGCATATCAAAACTTCCTGATATTACAATCTCTTTGGGATCAAGGGTTTGGCGGCTTTGTCAAGAAATCCTGACAATGTACTTGGTCAAAATCGGAATCTTGCTGTTTAATAGGTATTTATAACAAGCGATTCCCTTGATCCCCATCGAGTGGATTTCTCGTTCACAAAGCAATCGATGAGTAGTTAGAAGGATTATCCAGATCACTGCTTTTGCAAATGCCCAAAAACATTTGCCGTCGTAACTAATCGGAGAGTGTCAACTCATGGATTCAGAATACCCACCCTTAGATGAGATGACCTTGCGGCAACTGCGACGAGTTGCCAGTCAATACAGCATCTCTCGTTACAGTCGGATGCGAAAAACGCAGTTAATCGAGGCAATTACCCAAGCTATGGGAGTAAGCGGCAATTTTAAATCTATTATTAAAGAGGAAAAACCAGTGGAAGCAGCAAAATTTGAATTAGGTCAAGCTCACCCGATCGAAGATATCCTAGGTTCAGTGGATGATGGTTTAGGAGATCTGCCCGGGGGCTACGGTGAAAATCGCATTACCCTCCTACCGCGCGATCCTCAGTGGGCCTATGCTTACTGGGATATCCCCAACGAATCAAAAGAAGATCTACGTCGTCAAGGAGGACAACAATTAGCCCTGCGTCTTTATGATGTCACCGATATCGATCTCAATAGCCAAGGCGCCCACAGTGTCCAAGAATATCTCTGTGATGAATTGGCCCGGGAATGGTATTTACCGATTCCGGTCAGCGATCGAGATTATGTTATCGATATCGGTTATCGTTGTGCTGATGGACGTTGGTTAGTTTTGGCCCGTTCTCCTTTAGTGCGGATTCCTCCCGTCTATCCTTCCGACTGGATTGAAGATATTTTTGTCACCGTTAACTGGGAAGAAGAACTGGTGGGCAAAACCGTTTACGAACTCGTTCCCCCCAGCAAACGCTACGGCAGCAGTGCTGGAACCACGGGAACTAGCCCCATCTATGACCAAATTTTCGAGAGTGTCGGCGATATCGAGGCCCTACGGGTGGCTGGTTCCTTGTTTGGTTCCATGCAGCACGTCGCTGGTTCCGTACCGATGTCGGAAGTGATCAGTTCTTATGTATTCCCCTCTGGGGTTGGTATGTGGGCAGTTCCCACGGTATCGGGACTAACCGCTTCCGGTATCGGCATGACTGCTTCCGGCATCGGCATGGGTGCTTCGGAAACCCTACAACTTCCGCGCAAATTCTGGTTAGTAGCCGATGCGGAATTAATCGTCTATGGTGCCACCGAACCCGATGCCACGGTAACTATCGGTGGTCGTCCGATTAAACTCAATTCCGATGGCACTTTCCGCTATCAGATGTCCTTCCAAGATGGTTTAATCGATTATCCGATTATGGCCGTAGCCGCCGATGGGGAACAAAATCGTTCTATCCACATGAAATTCACCAGGGAAACCCCCTCTCGCAATACCAACACTAAAGACGAGGCGGTTCTAGAATGGTTATTCTAGATTGGGTTTTCTAACGTTACCAAAGCCAAACCAATTACTTCCCCCTAACTGAGATTTAGTTAGGGGATTTTTTTTGAGAAGATAACGGCTTTTATTCCCAAATCTGACAGCTTAAATCGCCCGATTTTTGGGAAAGACGCAGATTTTCGCCGTAATCGACGGGAACATCGATCACCGCAGGGACATCTTGCCGGAAAGCCTCCTCTAGTATTGGGATCAAATCCTGAGCAGATTCCACCCGATAGCCTTTTAATCCCATACTTTCGGCAAATTTAACAAAATCGGGATTACCAAACTTAATAAAAGAAGAAGTCCCAAAATGGTTAAACTGCTTCCATTCGATTAAACCGTAACCGCCATCATTAAAGATAAGAGTGACGAAGGGAGTTCCCACCCGCAAAGCTGTCTCCAATTCCTGACAATTCATCATAAAACCGCCGTCCCCCGTCACCGCCACAATGCGCTTATCGGGATGAACTAACTTAGCGGCGATCGCACCAGGGATAGCAATACCCATAGCGGCGAAACCGTTAGAAATAATGCAAGTATTAGGACAATCGGAGTGATACTGACGCGCCATCCACATTTTATGAGCGCCCACGTCACAAATAGCGATATCTTCCGGTCCCATCACCTGACGCAGATCGTAGATCAATTTTTGTGGCTTGATCGGAAAACCCGTATCATTGGCATAGGTTTCGTAATCGGCCCGAATTTCCGTCTTTAATCCCGCGGTGACAGGAGTTGGTTTATTCTGGCGATCAGCCCGTTTGAGGATATCGATGAGAGAATCGGTGATATCACCCACCACTTCCACCACCGGAGCATAACTGCTGTCAATTTCCGCCGGAGTCATGCCGATGTGAATAATCGGTAATTTCCCCTCTGGATTCCATTTTTTCGGGGAATACTCGATTAAATCGTAACCAACAGCGATAATTAAATCACTGCGATCAAAGGCACAACTAATCAAATCCCGTTGCTGTAATCCTACCGCCCAAAGAGCCAGAGGATGGGTATAGGGAATCACCCCCTTACCCATAAAAGTGTTAGCCACAGGGATATTCAAGGCCGTGGCGAATTCCGTTAAAGCTTCACTAGCATTAGCGCGAATTGCCCCATTTCCCGCCAAAATCAAGGGATTTTTCGCTTTAGAAATCACCGCCGCCGCCATATTCAAAGTCCGATAGGAAGCGTAAACTTTTTCCTGACTATCGAGGGGCAAAGGATGACCATCGGCAGCCATAGCGGCGATATTTTCGGGAAGATCGATGTGAACTGCTCCCGGTTTCTCACTTTGGGCGGTTTTAAAGGCTCTCCGTACCACTTCCGGGGTGATACCTGGCCGGACGATTTGTTTATTCCATTTCGTCACCGGGGCGAACATGGCCACCAGATCGAGATATTGATGAGATTCAATGTGCATCCGATCGGTTCCCACCTGGCCAGTGATAGCCACCAAGGGCGCCCCATCGAGGTTAGCATCGGCTACCCCTGTCATCAGGTTAGTCGCCCCCGGTCCTAGGGTGGAGAGACAAACCCCCGCTTTTCCCGTCAAGCGCCCATAGACATCGGCCATAAAAGCGGCACCCTGTTCGTGACGGGTGGTGATAAATTTGATCGAGGAGTTTTTTAGGGCTTCCAAAACATCGAGGTTTTCTTCCCCGGGTAGCCCAAAAATATACTCGACCCCTTCATTCTCTAGACATTTAACTAGAAGTTCGGCTGTGTTTAATTCCCCCATAATTCCCTCCTGTAGAGCTTACTTCATCAGTCAAGTCTCTAGAGATAGTTCATCCCGGCGGATTGAGGTTGTTGCGCTCAACTCGTCGGGATGATATCAGTAGACTATATGTACCAATGTAGCTGAATAAAATTTTGTTTAAGTCTATCCATATACCATTGTGACTTAGATCTTGACCGCTTAATAGATTAATTGGGGGGAATTTTTTTTAGGCCGTTAATTCTTCGGCGGCGTGGGCCAGTTGGGCGGCGACTTTGGCTAAATAGGGACGACTTAACCACCAGATAAAGGGGGACAGCCAACCGCGCAGGGTGACAGAATAGGAAATATAACTACCACAGAGGGTTGATTCTACTTGGTAGGTCATTTTCTGTTCCATACCGGGGATAGCGAGAACTCTGAGGCTGAGGAGTTCCCCGGGGCGGACATTTTCCACGAAAACCCGGATAGGAATGGGAGTCAGACGGGTGACAGCTTGATAGATTAACCCCGGTTTAGCGATTAAACCCAAGGGAACATCAGCCTTGGCGATCAAAGGATGCCAAGAGACATCGGCCACATTAATTAATTTTTGCCAGAGGACATCGACGGGGGCGCTACTGACCACCCGATAGGTTTTGTAGAGTGAAAACTTACAGAATAGTCTGCCTTTGGCCGCTACAATCCTTAGGGAAAAATTGAGAATCACCGATTGCCTCCCGCAAAAATAATCTAGGGAATCTTCTATTCTAGAAAATAAATGGCTTTCTGGGAGTGTGAGCTTTTTATAATTTTAACTTAGTGTCAGCAGAAGTCCCTCACTTGAGTGCGATCGGATGAATGCTCTATTTAATTTGGTATCATAACGTATCAAGTCGGAGCGATCGCTAGACTAAAGAGACAACCAAATAGCCTCCGATGCTTACCGTCCCCAACGACTGGGGGCAGCTATTCTCGCCGTCGTCAAGTTTTTCTCCTGTCAGAGTTTGATACAATTGTCTAGGATTGGGACTTCTGCAAGGGATTGGGATTATAGGGCTGATTTAGCCATTAGGTATTGTAAAGTTTCAATACAAATATGGTCATATATAGTCATTCATGGTAATATCTACAGACAAAACTATCAGACTAGGCAAAAAAAGCAGGAATAAGTTATCGAACGGCTTGGAGATGGTGGAAACAAGGAAATTTAACAGGTTATCAATTGCCTTCTGGTACAATTATCACAACGGATGACAACCCTTCAAAACCCGACGCTGAGTTAAAAGACAACGGACAATAATGTTAGTAGCCGAAAGACACATTATCAAGAAAAGACATCGATTTTGGGCTGAGATAGATAATTTATCTTGGCAGTCTAAAAATCTTTACAACTCAGCCAATTATTTAATCCGACAAAACTTCATTTATGGCCATGGCTATTTGACCTATAATCAGATGGCCTCTCTGATGAAAAAGACAGAACAGTATCAAGCTTTACCCGCTAAAGTTTCCCAACAAGTTTTGAGAGGATTAGACAAAAACTGGAAATCATTTTTTGCCGCTTCATCGGAGTTTAAAAGTCACCCCGATAAATTTCTGGGAAAACCCAAAATCCCCGGCTATAAGGAGCCAAAAAAAGGAAGAAATCTCTTAGTTTACACGATTCAAGCCCTAAGCAAAGTAGGTCTTAGGCAAGGAATAGTCAAACTATCAGGTACTTCAATTGCCTTGCCGACGAGAGTAGCAGAGCGCATAGCAGAAGTTAGAATAGTCCCTAAATGTGATTGTTATGTAATCGAGGTAATTTATGAGAAAACCGAACAGTTCTTAGCTCCTAATGAAAAGATAGCTGCGATAGATTTAGGCATAGATAATTTGATGGCTGTAACTTCAAATCAACCAGATTTTATCCCTTTGTTGATTAATGGCAGACCGTTAAAAAGCCTGAATCAATTTTATAACCAACGTCGGGCTAAGTTACAATCTCTGTTAAAAGGCAATCGTCAAAGTTCCCAGAGGATTCGCCGTTTAACTCGCTGTCGTAATCAGAAAGTAGATGATTATCTTCATCAGGCTAGTCGTTATTTAGTCAATCTCTTAGTTGACCAAGAGATAACAACTTTAGTAATTGGGAAAAATGACGGTTGGAAACAAGAAGTGAACTTAGGAAAAGTCAACAATCAAAAATTTGTGACCATCCCTCATGCTCGATTAATTGACAGGATTATTTATAAATGTCAATTAGTAGGAATCTCTGTGATTCTTCAAGAAGAATCCTATACCTCAGCTTCTAATTTTTTGAATGACGATCCTCTCCCTGTTTATGGACAGATAACTGAAAAACCCGTTTTTTCAGGAAAAAGAATTAAGCGAGGGTTATGTCGTACAGATAAGGGGATTCTGATTCAATCTGATGTCATGGGTTCCTACAATATTTTACGAAAAGCATTCCCAAATGCGTTTAACCGCTATGGGATAGAGAGGTGCGTAGTTCACCCAAGGAGAATTAATCTCTCGAAGTAAAAGTGAAAGGAATTTCTGAAATGGAATTCAGTCTGTCTATATTTGACTATACTTTTACTAACTATCTATTTCATGCTCAGACCCTCAATGAATAAATAGGCTGAAGCAGTTGAGTTTGCTCAAGTGTTCATAAACGCGATTGAGGATACAGTTGATCGGATTAGGGAGTTTCCAACCCTTAGGCTGTCATTGGTGTTCTCTATACAATCGAGCAAGACTAGAGCCTAATTTTGGCGATTATGCCTTGTAGTCGTGAGCCTGGGTACTGGGACAGTCGCATTTAGGCAGAAAAAATATACCCGTATAAAAGCAGGTAAAAATGACTTTTACAGAAGCGAAACACGAGTTTGACAATAAATACGGAACGGCAACAGAATACGACTGTTTCTTAACAGAGCATTTGACTTTTGGACGTAAGACCAGTTTCAAAAAGAAGAACGGACAACGAAACGAACAATATTACAAATGGCAATTCCTTTATTCTATTGTGCAGTCAGGACTTTTTGTCAAAGACTATATCGGGACAGAAGTTCAATTTCCGAAAGGCAACAGCTCTTCTGCACCGCTCAAACTTGACGGAGCAATATTTGACGATGTTACTTGGTTTGACAAATACAAAGACTACCACGAAAACGGGAACAATGAGAGTTTAGAGTGGCTTCGTGAACATTTGATTGTTGCACTTGAATTTAAAAAGAAAGACAACAAAAATGTTGCTGATGTTTGGGACAAACAACTCAAAGCCTATCTAAATGAAAGTCGCCGGCCTTTTTGTTTGGCTGTTTTGTATGACACCGAAAGACTTTATTTATTCCGTAAACACAACAATAAGTTTTTACGATACAGCGAAGAGTTTAACACCAAAGGCGAAGAAAGCAAAACAAAAGAACTTGCTTTGCACCTTCCCGACCCTTACTTAAATTTACCAAGTTTTGACGACCTTTTAGAATGGACAGAAACTCAAACTGTTGACCGTTCCAAAAGAGCAATCACCGACTTAGATATAATTTCAGGAGTTCATTCAACACAAATTAATGATGCTATGAGTAGCATTTTGCGAACAATGGACAAGGTTGGCATGGTAAACCAAAAAGGTTTTGAAATACTCATTCAAATTCTTTCGCTCAAAATCTATGATGAAAAAAGAAACGAAAGAACGCCAAAGCGTTTTTTAGACTTTTACATTACGGACGAAGAAAAGAATTTCAAAACCCTTGCAGATACACAATTGCAAGAATTTAGCCAACGTATTATCTCTCTAAGAAGTGAAGCATCGGGGAGTTATTACCTAATTTTAAAAGACAATCTGCTGAACGTAAAAAATGAAAACCATATCAAAGTTTTAATTGAAGTGGTTTATCAGTTTCAAGATTATTCTTTCGTTCGTTCACACAAAACCGACCTTTACCAGTTGGTATTTTACAAGTTTGCCACACCATTTTCAAAAGATCAAAACGCCCAATTCGTTACACCACTTCCGTTGATTGACTTTTTGGTAAACATTGTCAATCCGAGAAATGGCGAGACAGTAATTGACCCAACCGTAGGAATTGCCGATTTTCTTTCCGTTTCCTATGTGAATTCAAACAGCAAGTTGGACGACAACAACATTTTCGGAATGGACATTGATGACCAAATGGTAATGCTTGCCACTTTGAATATGCTTTTGAACGGAGACGGAAATGCTAAGATAAAAGCAAAAGCAGGTTATGGCTCTTTACTTTCCAAGTTTGACCACAAAGGCGATATTGTTGACCTTGTGCCAACAATGAACCAAAAGGGAAATTGGGACGAAAGACCAGACGACAACCAACTTAAAAAATTTGATGTAGTCCTCACCAATCCACCATTTGGTGAAGATAGAGCATTTGTGCCAAAAGATGATAAAGATTTGGAAATGATACAATGCTATGAGCTTTGGCACTTGTATAGCAACAAAGGCGAAGAAGAGTCACAAGCCAAAAAGAAGAAAGCCGAAAAACAAGCGAGTAAAATAGATTTAGGTGTAGTGTTCCTTGAAAATGCTTATCGCATTTTGAAAGAAAACGGCAGAATGGGAATTGTTTTATCTAACTCTATCGCCAGCATTGACACTCATAAAATTGCTCGTAAATGGTTGATGGACAAAATGCGAATTGTTGCTGTTTTTGATTTACCTGCCAATGTGTTTGCCGAAACAGGTGTAAATACTTCAATTATTGTTGCTTATAAACCAAACGAAAAAGAATTGACAAAACTGAAAGAGCGGAATTACCAAATCTTTGCAAAAGACATTCAAAAAGTTGGCTATGAAGTAAAGACAAGTAAACGGGTAAAATTCTTCTCACCTAACTATAAAATCAATTACGACAACTTTGAGATTGAAATTGACAAAGACGGAAGAGCTTTGCTTGATGAAGAATTTACCGAAACAATTGGAGAGTTCAAGAAATGGTGTTTGAGCCAAGAAAAACAATTACAGGACATTTTTATCAAGGCTAAGTAAGTTATGAGCAATAGTTACGTTAAAACACCAACAGCAATTTCATTTTCTGATATCGTTGAGAAAGAATTTACGCTTTCTTCTTCGCAGTATATGGATTTGGTCATGCCTAATGAAAATTTCCTTTATGTAAAGGATTTTTTGAGCAGACCATTACAGCGAAAAGATTTAGGGGTTGAAGTTGGTTCATTAAATTATATCGGGAAGTCAACACATTATTTTTTAAGAACAAAGGCACTACAACAACATTCGTTTTTACCTGAAATAACAGGCGAAACAGCTTTACCTATAATACCGAATTGCTTTGTCAGAATGAATTTAATAAAAGGTGACTTGATAATTTCTAAAGATAGCAATATTGGTGAAATCGTGATTTTGGATAAAGACTATCCAAACTTTATGCTTTCAGGTGCATTATACAAATTGCCAGTAAGTGATAAGAAGTTTTATCTATTGGCATTTATCAAACACAACATTTTTCGTGAGCAGTTGGACTTTATGGTTCCCAAAGGAGCAACCATTCGCCACGCAAAAACTTTGTTTTTGGATTGTAAAATCCCCATGCCAAACATTAATGCAGATGAAACAATCAAATTTGTTGAGTTGCTTACACAAGCTATTATTAACAAGGAACAACTAATAAAGGAACGACACGAAAAAATTCTACAACAAATTGAACAATAACTTTTAAATAATCAAAAATCAAACGAATTTAAGTTTGAATTACCAACTATCAATGAAATTGAAAATACAGGTCGTTTAGACACAAACTTATATCGTGAACATTTTAAGCAAATTGTTTTTCAGATACAGAACTATACAAAAGGTTTTCAGACTATCCATGAATTAGGTTTTTCACTTTCACGTGGGCAAAATTTACAAGTATCAAACATTGGTGACAGCGTTTATAGCAAAAAGAAATACAAGAATTTCTATACTCTAATGTTGTCTAAGTTTCTCTCAAAGTATGGCACTGTTGATAAAGTAGAATATTTAGGCAATCCCAATTCATTAAAGACCCTTAAAAAGGGTGATTTAATATTTGGTGCAGAAGGTTTTGAAAAAGGAAGATCAATCGTAATTATTGAAGAACAAGACAGGGTAATTACAAACATTCACGGCATTACTCTTCAGCAGGAAGAACACAACGTAAACAAAGCAATCTTTGTAAAGTGTTGCTTAGATTATCTCAGAAGTAAGGGACTGATTGACCTGTATGCAGTTGGTGGAAATGGCGGAAGTTTAGCTCAAAAATATTGGGACATAATTCCTTTCCCCAATTTCCCCGAACCCAAACAAAAAGAAATTGCCTTGCTCTATCACAATCCAGAAAGCATTTACCAAACAGAAACTTTTACCTTGGACAACTTTTTAGAACAGGACAACGCTTTCAATGAAACAGCAGGAATTTATGAGTTAGACAAGACAGCGAAACAGTTAAAAGAAATCCTAAACACAGCCATTGACGACATAGCAAACGACAAAGATGTAGAAATTTGTTTCTAGTAAATGCCCAAGAATCTGCTGCACCAGACGGCAATTATGCCGCGCTCCATTGCAGCTGTTGAGCTTTGTGGTTAGATCGACAGCTTAACACGGGTTACTTGTACTATATGCTAAAATCTGAACGCTAAGAGCTAACTTATCCCTCTTCTGTCAGAGGAGGAGAGTTAGAATAGAGAGAAAAGCCCTCAAAGCTAGATTTGGTATATGCTTAAGCCCATTAAAGGTTCGCTGCTATGAAATTCCGTCAATTGATGCGGGCAACAGAAAATAAATACAATCGGCTGCTGGCAAATCTAGTCTTGCTCTACATTATTTACCCATTTTTAGTATATCTACCCCTGGGAGATTTGCTAGTTTTCTTTTTCTTCTCCCTCTCCCTGATCATCGCCGTCTATCAGATCGATCGCAGTAAATTGGCTTTAAGATGTAATATCGGTCTGTTTCTAATTGCCCTCATCCTGCGAGTATTCGGCAGGATTATCCCTATTTATAGGGATTTAACCAGTTGGTTCGATCTGTCTAGTACATTAATTTCTCTAGCTTTTATTAGTTTATGCGTGTACTCGATTTTACGAGAATTAATTCTCGCCGAACAGGTAACATCCGATATCATCAAAGGGGGAATTTGTGTCTATTTTCTCTTAGGATTTTTCTGGGCATCCGCTTATAATATCGTCCAGATTTTCGACCCCGATTCCTTTAGCTCCGCCGCTAAAACCGTCAACCAGGCGGATCTACTTCATTTCAGCTTTACTACCCTGGCCACGGTTGGCTACGGTGATATAGTTCCTACCAGTAAAGTCGCTAGAGTTTTGGCCAATTTAGAAGGAATGACTGGAGTTCTCTATCCCGCCGTTTTTATCGCTCGTTTAGTCAGTTTACACAATGGTCGTTAACCAAAACAATCCATCGCCTTGGGGGAATATTAGATGATTATGCCTCGCTTCATGCCGATTCTTTCTTTACTTTTGCCTTGGGTCACTGCCGCAGGAGTCTTGGCGGAAATACCGACTCTATCCCAGGAAATCCGCCCAAAAACGGCGGAACAGGTGATCGAGCAACTCTGTGCTAATTTAACCAAACAGCGGTCGTTCACCGTCCATATGGATGTCACCTATGACGATATACTCGACTCCGGGGCGAAAGTTCAGTACAGTGCCTATCAAAACATCTGGGTAGAGAAACCCGATCGCCTGCGCTCGGACTACACTGGGGACGAACGAGTTACCCGCTTTTTTTACGATGGTAAAACCTTCACCCTTGCGGATATGGAACGGGATCTATACGTTACGAAACCGGCACCGAATACTCTAGATGAAGCCTTAGACCAAGTAGAGCAAAGGTACGGGATCAGCATTCCCATGTCAAATCTAGCAGCCAACGATCCCTGTGCAGATCTAATGGCTGATGTCAGACAAATTATTTTTATCGGCAACAACATGGTCAACGGCGAACAGATGTATCACCTGCTGCTGATCGGTAGCGATCGCGATTATCAAATCTGGGTCACGCAGGATGCCACCCCCCTACTGAGGAAAGCGATTATCACCTATAAAACTCTACCCGGTTCACCCCAGTACACGGCAATATTATCCGACTGGAATTTTAATCCCAGTACACCCGCCGATACTTTCACTTTCCAACCGGGATCAGAGTCGATCGGGATCGAACTTCTACCCCCTAGGGATAATCAATCCCAGCCATAAAAAAATCAAGGAGTCCGGGCCATGAAAAGATCTTTATGTCAAAACTTATGTGTTCTTGCCGCCCTCCTCTTGGGTACAAGTTTACTGGTAACGGATTATGTGGACGCTCGCGGTGGCGGTAGTCGTGGCGGTGGCGGTGGTAATCGTGGCGGTGGTGGAGCTTCCCCACGGGTTAGCCGCAGTAGTGATCTGCAAAACCGAGGGAATTTTAGTAATCGTTCCCAACCCTCTAGAGATTTTTCTGGAAGACAGGGTGAACGGCAAACCAGTCAACAAAACCGTCAAGGGGAACGCACGGAAAGACAGGGGGAACGGCAAACCAGTCAACAAAACCGTCAAGGGGAACGCACGGAAAGACAGGGGGAACGGCAAACCAGTCAACAAAACCGTCAAGGGGAACGCACGGAAAGACAGGGGGAACGGCAGGAGGAACGCAGCGAA
>NZ_BDSM01000053.1:93408-129774 GCF_003112475.1 Microcystis sp. 0824
GGGTTCCACTTCCTACATTTACTCGGACGGCATCTATCTTCAGCCTAGCGGTAGTTCCTACACGGTGGTGGCTCCTCCAATCGGCGCGATTGTCACCTATCTCCCGGACGGCTGCACCACAATCACGGCTGACAATACGCTTTATTACAATTGTAGCGGTATCTACTATCAGCCCCTGTTTGAGAATGGTTCCACGGTTTATCAGGTGGTTCGCTTCTAATCGGTTTCTTCTTCATCAATAATTGCCGATCGATCTAATAATAATAAATCTCGCAGGCGATCGGTATCTAATTCGGTTAACCAATTTTCCCCGGCATCTACGGTTTGTTCCGCTAATTGTTTCTTGCTTTCGATCATCTCATTAATGCGTTCCTCTAGGGTTCCCGTACAGATAAATTTATGTACCTGAACATTGCGTTTTTGTCCGATGCGGAAAGCGCGATCAGTGGCCTGGTTTTCTACGGCCGGATTCCACCAACGATCGATATGAAAAACGTGATTAGCGCGGGTTAAATTTAATCCTGTTCCCCCTGCTTTCAGGGAGAGAATAAAAATCTTTGGTCCTTGGGGATCATTTTGAAAGCGCTCGATCATTTCTACCCGATCTTTTGTTTTGGTAGAACCGGAGAGAAATAATATTTCCTCGGCTAATTTTTTCTGGAGATGGGTTTGTAGGAGTTTTCCCCACTCGGCAAATTGTGTAAAAATTAAAGCTCGATCGCCTTCTGCTATCACTTCCTCTACCATGGCTTCTAAACGTAATAATTTTCCCGATCTTTGACTGCTTTCTAAACTATTTTCTTTCAAAAAGTGAGCGGGATGATTACAAACTTGTTTGAGATGCATTAGCAAGGTTAAAATTAATCCATGTCTCTGAATTCCTTGAGTTTCTTCAATTTTCTGGAGGGTTGTCTCGACTAATTGTTGATAAAGTTGTCCCTGTTCTTTCGATAAACCGCACAGGACATTCATTTCCTGTTTTTCTGGTAAATCTTCGATAATAGTTTTATCGGTTTTTAATCTCCTTAAAATAAAGGGACGGACAAGGGAACGCAAATTATGCAGGGATTCTTGATCGCCGTATTTTTCAATGGGAAGGGCAAAACGACGCTGAAAAAAGGCTTGAGTTCCTAAAAAATTGGGATTGAGAAAATCCAAAATTGACCATAATTCCGTCAGGCGATTTTCTACGGGAGTTCCCGTTAAGGCAATGCGAAATCCTGCGGGTATTTTTCGCACTGCTTGGGATTGTTTGGCCGTAGAATTTTTAATATTTTGAGCCTCATCTAAAACTAAACCTTGCCATGATACTGCTTCTAAAGTGGATAGATCCCGATAGATTAAAGGATAACTGGTAATAACAACCGATTTATTTTTTACCTCTTGAGCAAAAGCTTGACCTTTTAATCTTTTTTCGCCATGATGCACAAAAACCGCCAGGGTGGGAGCAAATTTTCTTAATTCATGTTCCCAGTTATTGACCACAGAAGTGGGAGCCACCACTAACACGGGATTAACTAACATATCCTCTTCTTTTAATGCTAGTAAAAAAGCGATTAATTGCGGGGTTTTTCCTAAACCCATATCATCGGCTAAACAAGCACCTAAACCCCACTTTTCTAGGAAAGCTAACCAACTAACTCCCTTGAGTTGATAGGGACGTAATTCCCCCCGAAATTCCCTAGGTGGGTTGATTAATTGAATCCCTTGATTGTTATTTAAATTATCAATTAATTCCTTTAATGCTCCCTCCGCTTGGAAGTTTACTACCGGCAGTTTAGCAATTAGATTATTATCTCCTGAACTCAAGCGCAGGGCATCCTCCACCGAGAGATTCAGGGGAGTGATGGTATTATTTAAAATTGCCTGAGCTGCTTTGACATCCGTAGGTTGTAGGATTAACCATTTGCCCCCCACTTCCACAACCGGCGATTTTTTCTCTAATAACTTATCAAAATCTTTTTTTGATATTTCCTGTTCCCCTACCACTAATTTAAGCTGAAAGTTTAACAAACTGGTTAAACTTAATCTTTCTCCTTTTTTGGGAGTTACACTGGCAGCAATCTTAATTCCTAATCTTTGTTCATTACTACCGGCAGTTAAACCCGTTGGCAAAATTACCCCTAATCCCTGATCTTGCAATTGCCAAGCGATCGAGCGAATAAACTGATAAACTTCGATGGAATCAAGAGAACATTCCTCCGGGTGTCTTTGCTCTAAACTAATTCTAATCGGTTCGTACAATCGGGATGCTAATCCCAATCCTTTTAAGAGAATTTCCTGGGGATTATTGACAACTCTTTGATAACTATGATAACTTTCTTTACCCTCTAACCAAATCAACTTGGCACTAATGAGAAATTCGGGATCATCTAACGCTTGTAAATAATAGGTGATTTTCCACGCTGTTCCCAGACTGGGAGGTTGTAAACATAAACAAACACGGTATTGATTCTCGATTAATTGGCGATTATTGCCATTAACTAAACTTTCTTGGATAGGAAACACCCAGTTATTATAAGCATTTTCTAGACGCTGTAAATTCTTGGCTTCTAAGGCAATGTCATGATGATCACCGCTTAAAGATTGTAGCCAGGGTTTCACCATCAATGACGGCGAAATATTAACAGTACTATCTATTTTTTGTCGCAAACGAGCATCGACAATATTTTTTAAGCAATCGAGAATAATTGTTTGTGGTTCGCTATTTTCTTGATAGGCAAGACAAACTGGGGGGATGGTTTGGATAAACTTAGCTAAACGAGTGCGATCGATGGTACTATCTAGCAGCGGATACCAGCAACTTTGACCTTGATTTATTCCCGCTAAAAATTTCCCCCTTGCTAATAAATCTAAACTCCAACGGTGCAAATACAGCCAAAATCGTAGATCATTGCCGATAAATTCGGCCTTAGCTAGGGGTAATTTCTCCCATAACCGCACTATCATCCCCGCAGAAAAAGTTAATCCCGATACCTGCCATGGTTGCCAAGACAAGGATTTAGGTGTGGGTTCGAGAATTTGCCCCGACAGCAGCGGTAAAAAATATTTTTTCCTAGGGGGAGAATAACTAGGCAAACTGAGCTTGATTGATTCTGGAGAATACTGGTCAAGCTGAGGGGAAAATTTCTCGATAAATTGGGCTAATGCCCCTGATTCTAGACAAAAAGGATGATTTTCCTTTGTTTCACTTAATTCTTTCCCTTGCCACTGTTCACCCCAAAGAAAAAAAACACTATCTTGCGAACCAATCAGCCAATTACCGTGTAGAGTAGTCATTATGAAATAGGGAAATTCCTTTAAAAAAACTTGCTGTTGAAAAGGTAACAAATCTCGATTTTGTCGCTTCTTCTGACCTTAAGAGCCTCTAATCTTCTATTTTAGTGGACAAGGGCTGATTTCTCAAGCAGAATCTAGTTAAGCGATTAGCCGCGATCAAATGGTGATTATCAATAATAATAACTAGAGTTATTTTAAACTATGTACAAATTGATCGCCCTAACCCTCGTCCTCAGTCTTCCCCTGAACTTGTCCCTAGTTGGTTATGGGGAAGATTTAAATCACCTACAGCAATTATTATCCACCCGACAATGTCCCCAATGCGATCTGAGCGGTTCGGGGTTAGTGCAATCGAATCTAACTGGGGCAAAATTAAATGGGGCCAATCTCGTCGGTGCTAATCTTAGTCAAGCTAATTTAAGTGGAGCGGATCTGAGTGGTGCTAATTTAACCAGTGCCTCTCTTTTTGGTGCTAATCTGACTGGAGCGAATTTAACCGGGGCAATCTTGACGGGTGCGGATTTAAGAGGCGCTTATCTCAATAATGCTAACCTCGAAAACACTAAACTAGATACTGCATACGTGCAGGGTGCGGTGGGAATTCCCAGTAGTGCCGGTACTCCTGAACTATTCTACGGACTAGGGATGGTGGAAGGAAAACAGGGACGCACCAGCGCCGCCATAGAAAATTTTAATAAGGCCTTGACAATCAACCCAGAATATGCTCCAGCTTATCTGGCCCGGTCCATGGCTCACTATCGTCTGGGACAAAATGCTCTAGCGGCCCAGGATGCTCAAATGGCTTCGACTCTCTTTCAACGCCAAGGTAACACCCCCGGTTACGAAGCAGCAGAGAATTTTATTAAAGGCATGGAAATCGCCCTAAAACCGCAAGAACAAGGTGGTGGCAACGCTCAATTAGACCAAATGGTGCAGGGGATTGGTTCTCTGCTCTTACAGTTTGTTTTACCCGCTTTGGGACTGTTTTAATCCTCGTCCGCCGGTTCTTCTAAATGTTCCGAGACCGCGTAATAAAGGTCAAGAACATGATGATCGGCAAGGCAATAAAAGACTCTCCGTCCCTGTTTTTGGTATTTAACTAATCTTAAGGCTCTTAGGGTTCTTAACTGGTGCGATACGGCCGATTCACTCATCCCTAACTCGTCGGCTAAGTCACAAACACATAATTCTTGTTTGGCTAAAAGCGATAGAATTCTGAGGCGGTTGGCATCCCCCAAAAGGCTGAAAAATTCGGCCATTTTTTGGGCTTTTTCTAGTTCTAATCCCTGCAAGTGCTGGAATTTCCCCTCTTGGTGATGGGATTCCCCACAAACCGGTGCTATTTTCTCTATGGCCATGTTTTTTCCCGATCAGTTATTAAGGGAAAGTTGAGAAAGGGAGGTATCGATCGAATCTTCAATGCCGATACTTGTCCCTTTCTTCCCAATAACTAAATTTAACCGCAAATACAGCCCTGGTGTCCACAGCCTTTCCCGTCAACGTGACCATCGGCACAAGCTTGGCAACAGTAGTATTTATCGTTTTTTTTGATGGCATCGGCGATCGATACTTCACACTCACAGGATTTACAAGCACATTTCATGGTGGTGACAGCGATCATGGTTACTACCTCTGAACTTCTTTACTGACTTTAGTATAACATCTGAACAGATGTTCATGGATTGAATAAAGTTAAATTTTTCTAAAACTCAGATGGGAAAGTTAGAGCAGTCATCTCAAGGGTGAGGTGGGAAGTTATCAGTGATCAGTGATCAGTGGGTAAGTTAACAGTTATCAGATGTGAGTTTTTAGGTGTTGTCAAATTGAAAGATGCTGGGAATCAGCACCGGAACGGAAATTACTTTGATAGCAAGGATTGCATGGCATCTTTCAATTAGTGTTTAATGAACGAATATAGCGTTTCCTAAGCTAGTGAGGTACACCTATTTTTCTTCCCTTTTGCCTCTTGCCTTTTGCCTTTTGCCTAAAACCCATAACTTTTGTACCTCAGCAGACTGAAAAACGCTATAGTGCCGATAGTTGGGCTTAAGCGGGGAACAAGAGTCGCTCGATTTAGCAGTGGAATATAGCTAGGTAATAGGTGTAGGGCTAATTCCAGAATTATCCCTACTAGGTAATGGGTGTTGTCAAATTGAAAGATGCTGGGAATCAGCACCGGAACGGAAATTGGTAATGATTCGGTAGTAGTGGCGTAGCCCTCTTGCTTACCTGGTATGAATTGTGTAAAATATTTATGAATAAAAATAATTGGAACCCGATCAGTCTTTAAACCTCTAGCTTGATCATGACTTTTCTGATAAATATCTTTTTCTGGCTCCTGTCTGGCTTACTCAAATATCAGTCTAGCACCGAACAAAATACCCCCCTAGTTCACCTCTATTCCCCTGTCCTAATTGTGGTTCTCACCATAGGATCAAGAATGGTGCTATTCATAATGGAAAACCCAAACGTCAATGTAAAGAATGTGGTCGTCAGTTTGGGATCAATCCCACTAATAAAACCGTCTCTGACGAAACCAAACAATTAATTGATAAACTCTTGCTCGAACGAATTTCTTTACGAGGAATTGCTATAGTAACAGGGGTAAGTTGGTCATGGTTACAAAATTATGTCAACAATAAACTGGTGGCTGTACCCCGTCAAATAAAGGTTTTGGACAAACCAAAAGGTAAATTTGTTATAGAATGTGATGAGATGTGGTCTTTTGTTTTTTCTAAGACGATAAAGGTTTATATTTGGCGGTTAATTGATAGAAAAACAAGAGAAATTATTGGTTGCTATTTAGGAGATAGGAGTCGTCAATCAGCCAAAAAACTTTGGGGCCAGTTTACCAGGTGTTTACCGACAATGCGCTGTTGCTTACACAGACTTTTGGGAGTCATATAAGACAGTAATTCCCAGTAAACGTCATCGACTGGTCGGAAAAGAAACTGGTCAAACTAATCATATTGAAAGATTAAATAATACCTTTCGACAAAGGATTTCTCGGCTGGTGAGAGAGAGTCTATCTTTCTCTAAAAAAATGGAGAATCACGTTGGGGAACCCTTTGGTATTTTATCCATGACTACAATGCACAGCAAAGCAAAGGATTAAGCCGCGATCACTACTACCGAATCACCACCTCTTTTATGTTGGATGAGTTTGAACCTATTCAAGCTGCCAACTCATCCTAATTTCCCAAATTTAGAATTGCTGGAGATAATTTCAGGTTATCGATCGAATTTTGTGAATTGTTGTATAATGATAGATCGTGCCTTTTTCACCTCAAGGAGGATTAGTTATGGCAGGAAGTGAACTAAAAGCGGATCTATGGGTTAACGAATATATTACCCCCTGGGACATTTATAGTCATGGGGTTTCGCAGATTTTAGCCTACAAAAAAACCGCTTTTCAGGAGATGTATATTGTTGAATCGGGGGCCTATGGAAAAGCCTTGGTACTGGATGGCAAATGGCAATCTTGTACGGGGGATGAATTTATTTATCATGAAGCATTAGTGCAACCGGCAATGATTGCCCACCAAGAAGCAAAAACTGCTTTAATTTTGGGAGGTGGTGAAGGTGCGACAACGCGGGAGTTATTGCGCTGGAAAACAATCGAAAAAGTGATGATGATCGATATCGATGGGGATGTGGTGGCAGCTTGTAAGGAACATCTTCCTGAAATGCACCAAGGCACTTTTGATGATCCTCGTTTTCAGTTAGTTGTGGCCGATGCTTTAGAAGTTTTAGACACCACTAACGATAAATGGGATATTATTATTTCCGATCTGGTTGATCCTATCGAAGAGGGTCCTTCTTTCCCCCTATTTACAAAAGAATACTTTGAAAAACTACAAAGAGTTTTGGCCGAAAATGGCATTGTTGTCGTTCAATCTGGCCCAGTTTCTCCTCCTTCGGTGATGTATCATGCGCGTTTGGTGAATACTTTAAAAGCAGTTTTTCCCTACGTTCATTCCTATTGCGCTCCCACTCCTAGTTATGGTTCCCCTTGGGGTTTTACTCTCTGTGCTAATCATCCTTTAAATACTCGTCCCGATCCTGATGTGGTGGATGAATTAATCAGCGATACAACTACGGGAGGATTACGTTTAATTGATGGCATGAGTTTACTAGGAATGTTACAAACTCCTCTCTATATTCGTCAAGCAATCGCACAAAATACGGAAGTTTATACCCTAGCAAAACCCCCGAAATTCTTCGGTCAAGGAGTAATCAGTAATCAGTAATCAGGAGTCAGTTATCAGTGGTCAGTAATCAGGAGTCAGGAGATAGGGTGATAGGGTGATAGGGATTTAGGGGTTTAGGGGTTTAGGGAAATTTCAGCCAAATGCTCCATTTCCCCATTTCCCCATTTCCCCATTTCATAATTTATAATTCATAATTCATAATTCATAATTCCCACACCCCACCAACAACCTTTTTTAGCAAACCCTAATTAGAAATCGATCGAGTCTTCATGATTAAGAATTGTTTGCAGTATTTCTAGGGGAACAGTAGCAAAGTATTGCTGGAGAAAGTTTTCTAGTGCCACCGCTTCTAGAAATTGCTCAATCTTATTAATTTTTGCCTCATGATTGACTAATTCAAAGGATAAATTTTCTTGATTTTTCTTGACTTTAAAGCCATTTTCTGCTAGGGAAATTAATCCTAATTCTAGGGTATGATAGCTGAGGTTTAAGCGGTTTTGTAATTGTTGACGGGAAATACTGGTTTTAGTTCTAGCTAAATATTTCCCAATCCCCACAAGGTTTATCCATGGGGTGTGAGCGGATTTTTTTAAAGGACTAGCATAGGCAAGAACTAACTTTTTATCGCGTAAAATTGCCTGTTGATATTCCCTGGAAAGTTTTGTCCAATCCCGGGGACATTCCCAGAGAAAAAGGGGATTTAATTGGTTAACTTTTTGATTAATTTCTCGATGGCGATTGTCGATTAAAAAATCTTTTTTATTGCTATAGATTAAGGATTCTTGTTGATAGGGCTGCAAGGCAATTAAGCGCACTTCATAGCGATTTTTGGAGGTATTAAAATCTAATTCGACTACGGCATCATAACGGGTATCGGCAGCAATTTCATCTTTGTGATGACCCCACCACATACCGGGGAATCCCTCCTCGATTGAACTATCCCAGATCTCAAAAGTTGTCCGGGGATAAGCGATTTTTTTGCCTTTGAAATCCTCAAGATTTTTATGCCAAAGATTTTGAAAATAACAATTTTGAATTAATAGCTTCGGTGTCGGATTACCCATCCCGCAGGGTTCCAGTAATTTTAATTCTCGAAATAGACTTTTTCCCAATTGGGAAACCGTCACCACTGCATCCACTTCTATCTCGGAAGAAAGGGAAGTTAAATCAATTCCTGTGCGTCGCAACTGTTGATTAATTCCCTCAATAAATAGGGGTAAATTTTCTATATTTAAACTTAAACCAGCAGCCAAAGGATGACCACCAAAACGATGTAAAAGATGGGATTGAGAGGATACTAATTGATAAAGATCAATCTCGCGAATTGACCGAGCGGAACCCTTAGCAAAAGGTGGTTCACTGGTACTTAATAAAATTGTCGGTCGCTGGTATTCTTGGGCAATTTGTCCCGCCACTAATCCTAAAATTCCCGCCATCCATTGGGGATCATCTAAAATAATTACATTAGTGGTGGAAAGATCAATTCTCTCTAGTTTTTTCTGAACTTGTTTAATAATATCTCGTTGGATTTCTTGGCGACGAATATTGGCCAATTCCGCTTGTTCAGCCAATTCTTGACAACGTTTTTCATCTTCACTGGTAAGTAATTCCACACAAAATCTAGCATCGCCATAAATGCGACTGACGGCATTAATGCGCGGTCCAATACCGAAGGATATATCCATCGGTCTATCTCCGGTTTTGTTACATAAATCTAGTAATTTTTTAACTCCTAAACGCTGAGTATTTTGCAGTTTTTGTATACCTTTTTGGGCTAAATAACGACATTCTCCCGTCAATTTGACTAAATCGGCAATTAAACCAATCGCAACTAAATCCAGTAAATTTTCTAGGGGTTTTCTGGGAATATCTGCAAGGGTTAAATACATCGCTTCCACCAATTTATAAGCAACGGCAACCCCAGAAAGATGATAGAAAGGATGGGTTTCCACAAAGTAGCGGGGATTAATCAGGGCAATCACCTCGGGGCGCTCGTCGGGTAGGGTATGATGATCGGTGATGATAATATCGATTCCTAGACTGTTTGCATAGTCAATTTCAGCGATATTCGTGCTTCCCGTGTCACAGGTGACGATTAAACGGGTTCCTTGATGCGCTAGTTTCTCGATACCGGGACAATTGAGGCCGTGGGATTCTTTTTGGCGATCGGGTATGTAATAATCTAACTGTTGATAGGGTGGGAAAAACTGCCCCAATCCTTCCCAGAGGACACTGGTAGCGGTGACACCATCGGCATCGAAATCACCCCAAATAGTCACTTTTTCGCCTTTATTTAGGGCTTTTTCCAGTCTTTTGACGGCAAAGTTCATTTCTTGCCCAAAATCAAAGGGAGTTTTTGACTGATAAGCTTTCTCATCCAGAAACGTCCGCAGAGTCGCCCCATCCCGGACACCGCGATGCCATAATATTTGTGCCACGACGCTGCCATTCGACTCTGGGGTGTAGTCTTGGACTATTTTTAAAAACTCTTGGGGAAGAGCTACCGATGGGGGAATTTGCCAGTTAGACACGGGATATCAAGGAAAAAGTTAAAAAGGTGGCAGTTTTTGTGATTTTCCCTATCTCCATTTAGCCACCACTAACGGGGGGAATTAGAACTATCTCATCACCATTTTCGAGGATTTTCTCTCCCGAAACAAACTGAAGATTGACTCCAAAACGAGTAACATCGCGCCATCTTTCTAATTGAGGATAGGGAGCTATAATATAGTTTAACACTTCTGAGACAGAAGTGTGGGCAGGAAATTCGAGGTTTAATTGTGAAGTTTGATAGACTTCTTGATAAATAGCAAATAGTTTTACTGTAACCGTAATCTTTTCCATCTTTACATCAATATTTTTCCTAGGATAATAACATCAATTGAGAACCCTGTTCGGTTTTGCGGACTTCGATGCGATGTTGAAAAGCTTCTTTAAATTGGGGCATATGGGTGACAGTCAAAATACAGGCAAAATCGGCGGATATAGCGTTAATTGCCGCAATTAAGCGCTCGCATCCTTCCGCATCCTGAGTTCCGAATCCTTCGTCAACAATGAGCATTTGTAGGGCTGTTCCTGCTCTTTGTGCCAATAATCTCGCTAAAGCTAATCGAATCGAGAAATTAATCCGAAAAGCTTCCCCTCCTGAATAGGTTTCGTAGGGACGGGATCCCCGGGTATCGCCAATAATAATATCTAAAGTATCGATTGACTTTTGTTGCTGTTTCTTAGTACCTTTACCGCTTTTTTGGGTTAAAAAATGCACATGAAATTGATTACCAGTTAAGCGAGCTAAAATATGATTAGTTTGTGCTTCTAACTCTGGTAAAACATTCTCAATCATCAGAGTTTGTAAACCATTTTTGCCGAAAGCTAGGGCTAACTCTTTATGGACTCTATATTGTTTTTTAACTTTAGCTAAATCGCTCTCTTTTTCTGTCAGTTGTTTACCTAAAGTTTCTAGTTGATGTAATTTCTCCTCAACCCGACCTTTTTGGGAGAGCAATCCATCAATTATCTGTCTCCGCTGTTGAATATTAGTCGATAAAGCAGCGATTTCTTGGCGATAGTCAGTCAAAGTACCAATCTTTTGACTAATATTTGCTAACTCCTGATTTATCTTCTGGCAATCCTCATTTCGCAGCTGTAATCTTTGCTCAATGTCATCGATTTTAGCGGCTATTTCTGGATAATTTTTTTCTGCTTGTTGCCAATCTCGATACTGTAATCTTACCCCCTGTAATTGTCGGATCAGATTTTGAATATTCTGATGTTCACTGCGATCATAATTTAAGTTTTGAATAAACTTTTCTAAGCGTTCAATTTCCTGTTTAAGTGGGGAATTTTGACCTAGTTCTCGTTTCTCCTGTTCTAGTTTAGCTAATTGGTTAATTAAATTAGGTTTCTCAGCCTTAATATTAGCTAAACGACGGTTTGCTTGCTTAAGTTCTGATTCTTGAATTTCTGCCCAACGCCATCTTTTTTCTTCTCCTCTGACTAAAGCATAACTTTGTTCATCATAATTTAATAAGGCGATTTCTTGATTGACAATTTGCAATTCTTGCTGTAATTCTAGGGCATAATTGCCACTGCTTAAAAGTGCTTCTAACTCCACAAGTATCTCCTCGTTTTTCTCTAGTTCTATTTCCTTTTCTTCAATAGTTTCTAACTTGACTTCTAACTGCATATATTTTTGTTGTAGATTCGATCTTACTGGCAATTCTTGTTTAATTTGGGCTAATTCCTCGCGTAAACGTTTTAAATCTCGATCGCAGTCTGCCATCCGTTCCTGTAGGGACCAAATTTGCTCTTGAATTTGTTCTTGATGTTGATGAGTTTTTCTGATTACCTGATGACGGTGATGACTGTCTAAATTCTGTTCACACAAAGGACAAACCGAATCGGGAATATTCAATTTTTCCAATTTATCAGTTAACTCTAAAAGCTGTTCTTCATATCTTTTCTGCTGCTCCAATAAACTTTTTTTATCCACTTGTTTAACGGTTTCCTTTTCTTCCACTCGTTCACAATAGGTTTGTTTTTTATCTAATTCCTTAATTCGTTTGGCTAAATTGAGAGCTTCCTCTCTTAGTAGAGGAATACGAGCGATTTCTGTCTCTAATTGTTGGCGATTTCTTTGCAGTTGTTCCCGACGAGCATTAATCCTGGCTTTTTCCCGTTCCAACTGCATATTTAGATCAGCTTTTCGGCCATTTAAAGGAGCATATTTTAAAGCTAATTTATCCAATTCCTGAAGACGTTGACGATGATAATTTAACTTCTCTAATCCTGCTTGAATATCCCCCGCTTGCTCGATAATTTTTTCAGTTTCTTGTTCCTGTCTTCCCAATTCTTCTAAACGAGCGCTCGTTTGTTGGATGGGAAGGGTAAATTCGTTAATTTTTTGCTGTAATTTCTGTTCTAATTGTTGTTTATCATACTGGGCCTGTTGCCAAGCTTGCAATTGACTTGACAAACTGACCTCTTTCTGGTCTAAATTGATTAGGCGATCATGTGCGGTAATAATGTCATTTTTGCGATGAAGAATAGTCCTTATTTGATTTAATTGATTGTCTAGACTAACTTTTTCCCGGTCTAATCTCTCAATTTCTGCTAATAAAGCTCGCTCCTGTTCTCTTTGCCACTGCAGCTGTTTTTCCCAATTCTGACGCTGATTTTCCTCCCCTTGCAGTTGCTGTAAACGCCGATTATTTACCTCTTGTTCTTGATTAATTTGGTTAATTTGGGTGCTTAACTCTTGCAGGTGTTCCCGATAAGAATTTTTCTCCTGAAGACGGAGTTTGATAGTTTCTACTTGCTGCTCGATCTGGAGGGACTGTCCATCAAATTGTTTCGATATATCCTTAGCTTTATTCGCTAAAATTTCATAGCGATCGAGTTGTAATAATTCTGCTAAAATCTGTTTACGACCACTGGGAGGCTGTTTCATAAACTCGTCCGCTTGTCCCTGTCGTAAATAAGCAGAATTAATGAAAGTTTTATGGTCTATTTTCAGATAAGTATTAATCTGTGCTTGGGTATCTTTAATACTTTTACCCGATAAAGGACGAAAACTTTGATCATTAATCACCTGAAAATCTAAACCAGAAGCTTTCCCTCCCCGGTGACGACTACGGATAATTTTATAGATTTCTCCCCCATAACTAAACTCGAAATCTACCCGCGCATAATCGCTGCCCGCATGAATCACATCATCACCAATCGAGACGCGACTCTCTCCCCAAATTGCCCAAGTAATTGCTTCGAGTAAAGAGGATTTTCCTGCACCATTGGCACCACAAATACAGGCAGTATGTAATCCGCGAAAATCTAGCACTGCCTCGCGATAACTGAGAAAATTTTTTAGGGTTAATTGTAGGGGAATCATAAGCTGGGAGGAATTATGAATTATGAATTATGAATTATGAATTATAAAGTGGGGAGGTGGGGAGGTGGGGAAGTGGGGAGATGGGGAGGTGGGGAAGTGGGGAGAATGCAGTACAAGGCATAATTAGCGGAAATTCGGTCACTCAGCCTCAGTAAAATATTAGTATCAAATAGATATTTAGCCATTAGTCATAGATAGTTTCACGCCCTAAGGCTTCATCGGGTAATCCGGGGGTATCCTTGGGTTGACTTTCCAGAAATTTTAGCCAATCTTCTGCTTTTTCGTGGGAGGTCATCTCTTCAATTTTTGGCGAAGTTCTCTGAGTTAGAAATTGGCTGAAGTTTAAGACTTCTTGTTGTTTTTCTAAAGGAAGTTTTCGCAAGTTTTCGATAACGGCTTGTTCAATATTCATCGAAATTCAGCTTGTCGATTAATCGGCGTACTAAAAAGCATCAATGTCTTCAATACCTGCCCTTTCCCCATCATATCACCCCCCCCGCTCTGGCACTGACCAAATCCCCCCACTTGGCTGGGATATTATTCCTACGCAAGTCCCTAACCGCTCAGGGTCCCTCGATTTGCTACTCTAAAGGAAAGATAACCGATTCTTAAGACCAAATCTATGAGCATTCCCGAAATTAGCGTCCATGAACTCGCTCTCCGTTTAGCCGATCATGATCCTAATTTACAACTTATTGATGTGCGCGAACCAGAGGAAATTGCGATCGCATCTGTGGCCAATTTTACCATTTTACCCTTGAGTCAATACCAAGAATGGTCGCCCACTATTGCCACCCAATTCAACCCCCAAGCGGAAACCCTGGTTATCTGTCACCATGGCATGAGATCCCTACAGATGTGCCAATGGCTACAAAGTCAGGGTTTTACTAATGTTAAAAATATTAACGGTGGCATTGATGCTTATTCCCTTCTCGTCGATCCTAATATTCCCCGTTACTAATTTTCATGGCCCCCATCGGGAAAAGAGCGGGGTAAACTATCCCCCTTCTCCCCACGAATAACCAATTACCGGTAACTGATTAAGCGTTATACTGTCTAGAAAAATGTTATAAATCTTTTCTTAAGATTATTCCCCTATGTCCGCTAGAATTAATCTCAGCGATCGCTATCAACATATCCTTAAGGCCACAATCCAACATTATATCGCCACGGCCGAACCAGTTGGCTCGAAAACTCTGCTAGAGGAGTACAAATTTACTGTTAGTTCCGCCACGATTCGCAATGCTCTCGGTAAACTGGAAAAAGAAGGTTTACTCTATCAACCCCACACTTCCTCCGGACGCATTCCCTCCGATTGGGGTTATCGTCTCTACGTTGATGAGTTAATGACTCCCGATGACCGTATCGGCGAAAAAATCGGCTATTATCTGCATCAAAAGGCTAAATCTCCCGCTTGGAGTCTCGAAAGTCTGTTGCAACGGGCCACCCAATTTTTAGCCGGTTTAAGCGGTTATATCGCTATCGTTACCCTTCCCCACACCCTCACGAATACCCTGCGTCATCTGCAATTAATCCCCGTCTCAGCCAAGCAGATCATGTTAATTATTGTTACAGATAGTTTACAAACACGCTCGGTTATGATAGAAATTCCTGAGTCTATGGAAACCGACAAGAAGGATGGATTAGCAGAAGAATTACAAATCCTCTCTAATTTTCTGGGGGAAAAATTAAAAGGTTATTGCTTGGCAGATTTAATTAACCTCGATTGGCAGCAAATCGAGCGAGAATTTGCCCGTTATACCCATTTTCTCCAACAATTAAGCCAAGAAATCAGCGCTAGTCTCCAATCCACTGCCACCCCGGAGATTATCGTCCATGGTGTCGCTGAAGTCATTCGACAGCCAGAATTCGCCCAATGGCAACAAGTACAAATGTTACTGCATCTATTGGAAGCAGAACAGGATCGCCTTTTACCCCTGATTTTACAAAGATCAGAACCAGAAAAATCAGCTAAAAAAGTCAAAATCACCATTGGTTCCGAAAATCCTCTGGAATCCATGCGCCCTTGTACTCTTATCTCCGCTTTTTATAAACAGGGAGATACTCCCGTCGGTAGTGTTGGCATTATCGGACCGACGCGAATGTTATACGAAAATACTATTCCCCTAGTGGAATCCACCGCTAACTATCTCAGCGAGGCTATAAGTAAGTAGATATCCCCCGCAAAGGTTCGGGAATGGGACAATCGACAGTAAACTCTAAAATTGTCTCACCATCCCCCAAATAGCCAGAATTGGCAAAACAGAGCAACATCCGCACCAGCGCCACCCACACCTCTGCATCAAACTCCCAATCCTGTCCCCGACGCGCTCCACAGGCGATCGATTTTAGCGCCCAAAAATAACTATTTCTCACCACCGAACCACCTTTTTTATAAACAGGCACATCCTCATGGTGAATATAAAGAATATCATCTTTAGCGATCGCTCTCATCGGTGGCTGGGAAAGTTGCGGCAATTTTCGGCGGACTTTCTAGATAATAAACTGAAGTGTTCTCCAGTAGAGCTTTTTTGCTCTCTTAGGTTTGCTGGGTAAAATGTATTCTAAGATACATTCTTGCGGGCAAGTGAGTGGAACGAACCACTCCAGACACAAAGGACACAAAGACCGACCGCTACTATATAAGTTAAACTTATCACACAAAGGAGAAGAGATCCGCTTTTTCATTGGTTACGATAGATTAATTTCTATTCTTAATCCTAGAATTAGATAATATTGACTTATAAGTAGATCACCTAAAAAGCAGTTTTTTTGTGGTGATATATAGCATTTCCTATTCGCACGAGGTACATTATTGATGGTGAAAAGTTTAATCAGTAGAAGTTTAACTGTGCCTCACATATAAGAGAACCGCTATAGGCAGATAAATTGTTTTATGTAAAGAAAAGTTTGCAAAAATCCCCTTGACAAAACCAAAAGCTGGCAATTAGGATAAATGTCAATCGAAATCAAAAGGAATAGGTATATATCACCTATTTTCTGTCGATGGTTTTCTGCCGATGTTCCCCTCATGAACTCAGGCAATTAGCTTATTTTATCCGTTTGTCAGACAGAAAAAATCATGAAAAGCCATCATGTCGCAGTTCTATTATCTACCTTTGCCACCGTTGCCCTAGTTGCCCCCGCAGTCCAAGCGGCAACCCTTGTTACCTCCCTACCGATTGTTTTTCAAACCACGACAGGTGGTTTTAGTCCTACTGCACCCACTCAAGACCCTATAAATGGCATCGGTGCTACGATCACTAATGCAGGACAAGGTGATACAGACCCCTTTACTCCTGCTACTGGCGGCGCAATTCTGGGTAATTTCGTCGCCGCTAATGTTTTAGGTTCATTCACTTACCAGTCTTCCGATGTTAACGCTAAACTAGAGTTCGATCTCGTTGCTGGCGGCACTTCCGTATTTAATCAGGTTCTTGCCAGTGGCACTAATACTATTGCCAGTACCCCCTTCAACTTCGATCTCTCGGCGGTGGTACCTCCTAACTTTAAACTTCCTCTGTTCCTTCATTTCCGTCAAACTGGTAGCGTCTTTTCCACTTTGGCTGGCGTTAAATTACAAATCACCACCAAAACAACTGAACCAGGAACTATGACCGCTATCGGTTTATTAGGTCTGGGTTTAGCTGGTGCCGCCACTCGTCGTCAACTGCAAGAAAAAGCCAAAACCAAAGTCTAACCCTTCGACTAAGCTCAGGGCAAGATTAGCGAAAATTTAGGTTTATCACTAAAACGAGGTGTGTCGGGTTGGGTGCATCTCAATTTTGAAGAACTATCTAGGGCTTGCTGAATAAATCTAAAAACCTTGTTGGATAATATCTTTAGTCCTTTTTAAAATCAAAAAGTGCCAGCCATTGGAGTTATCGGGGGGAAATTCAGGGACTTTTTCCCTGAAAATATGGGTAAAACCCGACACCCCACACCCGACACCCCACACCCTACGCCTAGGAAAAACTTTTTCAGCAAACCCTATTTAACTATGACCAGCGATACTGTCACCACTCCCTCGCCCCAAAAACTTTGGTTAGCAGCCCTTAAACCACCAATGTATAGTGTGGCGATTATACCGATTATTCTGGGAACTGTGATCGCTGATCAGGAAACAGGTCGATTTTCTCTGCCGATTTTTGCCACCTTTATCCTCTCAGCTATTTTAATTCTCGCTTGGTTAAATCTCAGTAATGATGTTTTTGATGCCGATACCGGGATCGATGTTAATAAAGCCCATTCGATCGTTAATTTAACTGGCAATAAATCTTTAATTTTCTGGCTAAGTAATCTTTTTCTATTAGTGGGCATCGCTGGTATTTTTGCCATTAGTTATTGGCGAGGCGATTGGATTATCCTAGAATTAATCGCCCTCTGCTGTTTTTTGGGCTATACCTATCAAGGGCCTCCCTTCCGTCTCGGTTATCAAGGATTAGGTGAAATTATCTGTTTCTTTACTTTTGGACCCTTAGCAATCGCCGCTGCCTACTATTCCCAAGCAGGTTCTTTTTCCCTCTCTAGTCTAGCGGCTTCAATTATTATCGGGATTACCACTTCTATCATCCTTTTTTGTTCCCATTTCCATCAAGTCGCCGATGATCTCAAAGCGGGTAAAAAATCACCTATTGCCCGTTTGGGTACTTTAAAAGGTTCTAGAGTTTTAACCGCAGTGACGGTTCTCGTTTATGTTTTAACGGTGGTTTTTGTGCTGCTGCAGGTTTATCCCCCTCTCACTCTCTTAATCTTCCTTAGTCTCCCTTTCGCTTGGCAATTAGTCCACCACGTTAACCAAAATCACGACCAACCTCAGCTAGTCAGTAACTGCAAGTTTATAGCGGTTAATCTCCACTTTTTTAGTGGCATTCTCTTCTCCCTTGGTTATTTCCTTGTTTCCCGTTGATCAACCCGATTTTTTTTCTTAAACCCCTTGACAAAACCCCGCCACTTGACATATACTTGTATTCATAATGGAAATCCGTGCCTGCCTGCGAACCCCTCATTTTTAGACAGGATAGACCGAAAAAAAATTAACCGACTTGAATCAGTTATCAGTTATCAGATTTGAGTTTTCAGTGTGCAGTATGTATTAAGTAGGCCGTATTAAATAAGGCGAATTCAGCCTTAGTCTCGTACATCTTCCAGTTTCCTACTGTCTTTTTACTGATCACTGAAAACACTTCCTCATTCATAATTCATAATTCATAATTCATCGCCACAAATCAAGGTTAGCATGAGTGAACAACCCCTCGGATCGGTTATTCAAGGTTCCCTGAGTGAAGGTTTAGAAATCCGTCTTTATCCGGATATTTCCGTGGAGGATATGCGCGTCGGTAAGTTTTTGGTTGTGCAAGGCACTCGCTCGCGTTTTTTCTGTCTCCTCACCGATGTCTCCCTGGGTAACTCTAGTCCCCGGATTATCGCGAATCCTCCCCATCCCGATGATAGTTTTATGCGCGATGTTTTAGCGGGTAGCGGTACTTATGGTACTATTGAACTATCGCCTATGCTCATGTTTACTCCGACGGGAGGTAATTCCCCGGCAGTTTCCGACACTTCCTTAGGCTCTTTTCAACCCCAAACTAGCGCCGATTTAGAATTACTGCCAGTTAAAACTATTCCCGCCCATTTTAGCCAAGTTTATGAAGCTTGTGAGCAGGATTTTCGCATGGTTTTCGGTTGGGAAGATGATCCCACCAGAAAGAATTTTGCTATTGGTCAACCCCTTGACATGGACGTGCCAATATGTATTAATCTTGATCGCTTTGTGGAACGTAGTAACGGTGTTTTTGGCAAATCCGGGACGGGAAAATCCTTTTTAACCAGGCTCTTAATTTCGGGTATTATTCGCAAACAAGCAGGGGTTAACCTCATGTTTGATATGCACTCGGAATACGGTTGGGAAGCGATGAAAGAAGGGAAGGAGGTTTCTACGGTGAAAGGATTATGTCAATTATTCCCCGGACAGGTAGAAATTTATACCCTCGATCCCGATTCTACCAAACGCCGGGGAGTACGAGGGGCGCAGGAATTATTCTTAAGTTATAATCAGATTGAAATCGAGGATATTCGTTTAATCGGTCGGGAATTAGGCATCTCGGAAGCTAGTTTAGATAATGCCAATATTCTCTATAACGAGTATGGAGAATCTTGGATTACTCAGTTATTGAATATGAGTAACGAGGATATTAAAATCTTCTGTACGGAAAAACAGGGCCATGCAGGATCAATTATGTCCCTCCAGAGAAAATTAATGCGTCTAGATAGTTTGAAATATTTAAGAAGTTCTTGTCCCCACAATTATATCGATCAGGTGTTGCAAGCTTTAGATGCAGGTAAGCACGTTGTTATTGAATTTGGCTCCCAAAGTAATATGCTTTCCTATATGTTAGCCACCAATATGATCACCCGTCGGATTCATGCTAATTATGTTAAAAAAGCTGAATATTTTTTACAAACCAAAAACCCCGTTGATCGGCCGCAACAGTTAGTAATTACCATTGAAGAAGCTCATCGATTTTTAGATTCTGCCGTGGTGCATCAAACTATTTTTGGAACTATTGCCAGGGAGATGCGAAAATACTTTGTTACTCTCTTAATTGTCGATCAAAGACCTTCAGGAATTGATAACGAAGTTATGTCTCAGGTAGGGACGAGAATCACCTGTTTATTAAACGATGAAAAGGACATCGAAGCCATATTTACTGGGGTTTCTGGAGGGGGAAGTTTGCGATCAGTTTTAGCGAAATTAGACTCAAAACAACAGGCTTTAGTTTTAGGTCATGCGGTTCCTATGCCGGTGGTAATTCGTACTCGCGCCTACGATCAAAAATTCTATACTGAAATAGGTGCGACCGACTGGCGAGAATTACCCGATGAGGAAGTTTTAGCGGCGGCCAAAATTGCCAAAGCCGATCTAGGATTTTAGAAAAATTGATTTTTGATTGTAGAATAGAGTTGGGTTATTTTTACTGAGAAGAAACCCTAGATGAAAACTGGTTTCCCTAACTATGCAACAAGGTGATTTAATCGAGATCGAAATTACTGACCTCAACCATACGGGCGAAGGTGTGGGAAAATACCGAGGACAGGTGATTTTTGTGCCAGATACGGTTATTGGCGATCGCATTCAAACTCGCATCACCTATATCAAAAAAAGTCATGCGATCGGCAAACTACAAACTATTCTACAAGCTTCTCCCCATCGTATCCGGCCTCGCTGCATCGTCGCCGATAAATGTGGTGGCTGTCAATGGCAACACATCGAGGATCAATTTCAGCGCCGGGTCAAAAAAGAGCAAGTACAAGAGGTATTAACCAGAATTGGCGGTTTTACCGATCCTTTGGTTTATCCTCCCCTCACCGGTAATTCTCCCCTCGCTTATCGCAATAAAGCTACTTATCCCCTCGGATTTTCCCCCACCGGCAATGTGCAAGCGGGTTATTATCGTCGCGGCAGCCATCATCTGATTAATCTCAATCAATGTCCGATTCAAGATCAGGCTTTAAATCCGTTTCTAGCAGAGATAAAACGGGATATTCAGGAGCAAGGCTGGTCAATTTATGATGAAAAGACCCACCAAGGACAATTACGCCATTTATCCCTGAGAATTGGCCGCCACACCGGAGAAATTTTATTAACCCTGATTAGTACCGATAATAATTTACAGGGAATTGAGACCCAGGCGCGGCAATGGCTGGCAAAATACGCCAATTTAGTCGGTGTAACCGTGAATTATAACCCCGATCGAGGTAATGCTATTTTTGGCACTCAGACCACAACTATTGCGGGAAGGGACTATATTAACGAAAAGTTCGCTGGATTAACCTATCAATTGGCTGCCGATACCTTTTTTCAGGTTAATACAGAGGCTGCTGAAGCCTTATTTTCGCTTATTTGCCAGAAATTAGAGCTTAAAGGTGAAGAAATTCTTATTGATGCCTACTGTGGTATCGGTACTTTTACTTTACCCCTCGCTAAACGGGTTAAAGAGGTGATTGGACTAGAATCCTATAGCTTTTCCCTCGATCGAGCCAAGATTAACGCCCAATTAAATAATATTACCAACACAACCTTTATTTTAGGGGCCGTAGAAAAAACTTTACCGCAACTGACAGTTAAACCCGACATTATTCTACTCGATCCGCCCCGCAAAGGTTGTGATCGCTCTGTTCTCGATAGCCTGTTACAGCTGCAAAGTCAACGCATTGTTTATATCAGTTGTCAAAGTGCAACTTTAGCCAGAGACTTGCAATATCTCTGTAAAACAGGCGATTATCAACTGCTAGAAGTGCAAACAGCTGATTTCTTTCCCCAAACTCCCCACGTCGAATGTGCTGCTTTTCTTGGACAAAAAAACACAAATATGGTAGGATGAAATAGGAGGAAAAACCTGACACTTTAGCCGTTTGTAGCTCAAAAGTCAACGGTTAGGGATAATAGCATATTAGGAACCGTTCCAATCAGCTGCTTTTTTAATTAATCACCCGCTCAAAGTTGCCTTGATTCTCGATTGGTTTGCAGATCAATCATAAAAATATCTAATCCATCTCAGAGACAGAAAAGGGACAAAATATGACTCATTAGGTATGGCAATCATCTAGATCGACGGTTGAGAGACCTTAATCTTTCTGTAAGAGAACAGTCATTGAATAAAAGCTAGAGGTAAAGTGCGTGATTGCTATTTCACTGCCCACAGGAAAACGAAGCTGGAACACCATGAGTTTCGCTTCCACCTTGTATCTTTGTCCGATTTTAGATTTATTGACCGCTAGTATTCCCGAAGAATTAGAACCAGAAATTAGATTAGGATTGCAAGAAGCTTTAGTTAATGCCGCTAAACACGGCAATCATCTCGATCCTACCAAAACCGTGGTCGTTCAATTTTCTAGCAGTAAAGACGAGTATTCTTGGGTAATTACCGACGAAGGTTGTGGATTTACTCCCCGTTGTCACCATCATGGCTGTAGTTGCGATTGCCCCGATTTTCCCCCCGAAGAAGCGGAAAATGGCCGAGGACTGTGTATGTTATATCAAATCTTCGACCAAGTTCACTGGAATCAACAAGGAACCCAACTGAAACTTTGTAAGCAAATTAAGCAGGAACGCTGGTTGAATTAATGACCATGACCGTGAGAAGGACAGGGAGGAGCAGAAATCGAGCGATCGAGCCAGCCTGTAGCCTGTTGTAGCCGGGGAAGTGCTTCTTCTGGCTGATTATCTAATAAAAACACTAAAGCCGTCCCTAATTGTTCAGCGGCCCGAGCATTACGGTTGGCCTTCAGACGATGCCAGTCAATTGGTGCGATCGCCAAACGTTCCGCCAAAATCCGCGCCAATTCCAGGGTAGATAGATCATCAACAGTCTGAGATGAGGAAGAGACAGGGGATGGAATCATAATCAAAAGGTTTCGTAAAACCGTAAAATCGTCTATAACTATAGTTTAGACGCAGGAAATCGCATCGAGTCCATGTCCTTAGAAGAAAACCCATACCCTAACGATGAATCGGCAGAATTTACCCAAGCGATTGAAGAAGTCGAAGCGGCGATCGCAGCACTAAAAGACCGTTATCGACAGATCAAAGAAGCAGAACAGCAAAAAAAAGACCTAGAGGCACAATTTAGCCAAATAGAACCCCAATGGCGGGAAAATCCCCTACCTGAACTAGAAAAGGAATTGGTACAAATTCGCGAACAGATTCAAGAATTAGAGGTAATTTTAGAAAGCAATTTACTTAAAGAAGGGGAATTAAAGCGCCTATTCTGGGAAGGAATCCGTCGCGGACTGCTGGGGGAAGTTTTTTGGCAAATTGTCCGCTTTGGTGGTATTGGAGTCTTACTGGGTTGGATTCTGCGATCCTGCACTGGTTGATTAACTGGTATCTAAATTACTTGTTAAGACTGCACTGGGGAGGAGAGAAGGTAGGTTTTTTCAAGGATCGGTAAACAGTAATCAGTGAAAAGACAGGAGAAAACTGCCATTTAATCATGCTCACTTAATACCGCTCACTGAAAAATCGCCTATTTCCCCATCTCTCTATTTCGGTAAAATTCGGCCAATAGTGCGATTTTCGGAGGTAAAAGTTTCTTTAGCCACCCGTTGAATATCAGCTGCCGTGACAGCATTATAAGCATCTAATTGGGCGAATAAATTACGCCAATCGCCGGTTTTTACCTCGTATTCAATCAAGGATCGCGCCATGCCCATGTTAGAATCAAGACCTCTTAATAGGGCTGCCCGTAGTTGATTTTTAACCCGTTCTAATTCCTGTTCCGAAACCGGTTCATTTTTCAATCTTTCCAACTCCAAATTCAAACCCTGCGCTACTTCCTCTACACTGACATTAGGAGCGCTCAGAGCATAGAATAACAGCAAATTCGGGTATTTATCTCCCGGAAAGCCGTTAAATCCCTGGGCAGCGAGGGCAAGTTGTTTGTCCTCCACTAAAGCTTTATACAGTCGCGAAGTTCTTCCTTCACTCATTAAAGTGGCGATAACCTCGTAAACCGCATGATCGGGATGATTGAGAGCGGGACGATGGTATCCTTCTAAATACCAAGGCTGCGAGGCTAATTTTAGGGTAATTTCCTTGGTTTTGGTTTGGTCCGGTTCCACTACCGTCACCTGTGGGGGTTTCGGTTTAGCGGGAAAACGACCAAAATAAACCTTAGCTAACTGTTTGACCTGTTCTGGGTCCACATCCCCGGCGATAGCTATGGTTAAATTACTGGCAGGATAAAATTTATCGAAAAAGTTTTGGATATCTGAGGGTTCCAGATTGCGAATATCTCGATCGTAGCCGATAACGGGACGTTTGTAGGGATGGACAGTATAAGCTTGATCGAGAAAAGCTTCGATTAATAGACCCAAGGGGCTATTATCCGTCCGCATCCGTCTTTCTTCTAGAATTACGTCTTTTTCTTTATAAAATTCCCGTTGGAACACCGGTTCTAAAAATCGTTCCGATTCCAAAGACATCCACAATTCTAATTTATTCGACGGGAAACTGTAAAAATAGCTAGTTGCATCGGTGGAAGTGGTGGCATTTAAACCGACTCCCCCCTGAGTTTCGACGATTTGCCCGTATTCGTTGCGTTGGACGAATTTCTCGGACTCTGCCTTAGTTTTTTGAAATTCTTCCGTTAATTTAGCCACTTCTGCGCTTTTACCCGCTTTTTTGGCCGCTTGCAGTTCTTTGTCTATAGCTTCAAGGCGATCGAGGACTTTTTTCTCGCTAAGATAATCGGTAGTACCAATGGTTTTTGTGCCTTTAAAGGCTAAATGTTCCAAAAAGTGGGCAACTCCTGTTTTACCGTCCGGTTCATCGGCACCTCCCACATCCGCGTAGGTGACAAAGGAAATAACCGGGGCATCGCGATTTTCTAGGATAATAAATTTTAGTCCGTTATCGAGGCGAAATTCGGTAATTTTTTGTTGAAATTGCTTAAGGTAGGGGGTAATCGATTGTACATCGGCTGGTTGCTCTTTTGCTTGGGCAAGAAGGGGTGAGAAACTCCCAAAACTCCAAAACACAAGAAAAGCGACCCAAAAGCCGATTACAGCCCGATAATGGGGGTTATTTTTAATGATCATAGATAGTTTTATCAGGTATCGTGGCAGCGAGAGATCGATCGCTCTGTTCGATCTTAGCAGTCGATTGTTAGGAGAGGGGGAGTGGGAATTATGAATTATGAATTATGAATTATGAATTGGGAAGTGGGGTGTGAGAATTATGAATTATAAATTATGAGTTGGGAGTCGAGATAAGGGAGCGGCAAGAGGGGAGAATAAATGAAAGCAATCTCCTGACTCCTGACTCCTGACTCCTGACTCCTATCTCCTGACTCCCGACTCCTATCTCCTGACTTTTAGACAAAAAATCTCTCCTTAAAGAGGAGAGATTTCAAAAAAGCACGAATAACAATGGGGGGAGGCAGTTTTTATAGGTCGCCACCACGAAAAGCTAGTAGGAAAATGACAAAGGGGCCAGCTAACATGATTAGCGCCACGAAGGTGAGTTGAAAAATGGGTTCTAAATTGAGAGCCGCAAATAATTCCATGATGTCTCCTAACCTGTCTACAATGATTTTAAAGGCTAATCTGGTCAAAACCATTGTCTATCATACAGGGGATGATTCGCCGGTTTTCCTGATTCGATACAAAAATACATAAAGTTTTGTTGCAATTCTGAATTTTCCCGCTTTCCTATTTCCTTCCCACCGAGGGACCATCTCAATGTTCAACTCTCTGACCACATCTCCCGACTCGTTAACCCAAATTTACACTGGTTTTCAGGCACTCTCTGACCCCCTACGGCTGCAAATTTTGCAACTGTTGCGACATCAGGAATTATGCGTCTGTGAATTGCGCGACCATCTCGATATCGCCCAATCTAAATTATCTTTTCACCTAAAAACGCTAAAAGAAGCCAATTTAGTCCGCAGTCGTCAAGAGGGTCGTTGGATCTACTACAGCCTGAATCTATCTCAATTTCTTCTCCTAGAAGAATATCTATCGGAATATCGTCGTTTTAGTTCCCTCGTCCCCGCTCGTTTCTGCGAGGAAAATCAGTAACCAATCAAGATTTTTAGAAATATTAAAGCTTTATAACTAGCTTTTACCCTTGACATATCAACTTTTTTTGAAATAATAAAGGTGGGTTGCCCAATCTCCCATTATTCCCTTTCCACCTTTGTGCGATGACTAATCAAATCAATCCTAAAGCCGCCAAAGCTGGTGGTAGCCTTAGTGTTTTTGAAAAATATCTTACCCTTTGGGTTATTTTCTGTATTTTGGCGGGAATTGCCCTCGGTCGGTTATTTCCGGACGTAGCGCGGACTTTAGATGCCATGAGTATCTATAACGTTTCTATTCCGATCGCCATCTGTCTTTTCTTCATGATGTATCCGATCATGGTTAAGATCGACTTTTCTCAAGCTCTTCGGGCTGCCCGTACTCCCAAACCAGTTATTTTAACTTTAGTGGTTAATTGGCTGATCAAACCCTTTACCATGGTGGCGCTGGCTCAATTTTTTCTCGGCTGGCTGTTTCTGCCTTGGTTGAGTCAAACGGAGATTATCCGAGGACAGACGGTAAGTTTAGCTAGTTCCTACACTGCTGGAGCTATTTTACTAGGAATTGCTCCCTGTACGGCCATGGTCTTGATGTGGGGCTATCTTTCCTACAGTAACCAGGGTCATACCCTAATTATGGTAGCAGTCAATTCCCTAGCGATGCTTTTTCTCTACGCTCCTCTAGGTAAATGGTTACTGGCAGCTAATAATTTTGTAGTCCCTTGGCAGACCATTGTTTTTTCTGTGTTAATCTACGTTGGTTTACCGCTTATTGCTGGTATCTATAGCCGTCACTGGATTTTTAAACATAAAGGACGGGCCTGGTTTGAATCGCGTTTTCTTCACTATCTCAGTCCTGTGGCAATCACTGCCCTATTGTTAACCTTAATCCTCCTCTTTGCTTTCAAAGGCGATTTAATTGTTAGTAATCCCCTGCATATTTTCCTGATTGCTATTCCCCTCTTTATTCAAACTAATCTGATTTTTTTACTTAGTTATGTGGCCGCTCTCAAACTCAATTTAGTTTACGAAGATGCCGCTCCCGCTGCTTTAATTGGTGCTAGTAATCATTTTGAGGTAGCGATCGCCACTGCGGTGATGTTATTCGGATTGAATTCGGGGGCCGCTTTAGCGACAGTAGTGGGGGTATTGATTGAAGTACCTGTGATGTTAATGTTGGTAGAATTCTGTAAAAAAACCGCCTTTTGGTTTCCCAGAGATCCAGAAAAAGCCACCCTTCTCGATCCTCGTTGCTTGAGTTCTTACAAATAATTATTCACCATGATCCAATCGACTCACAAACCGAGAATTCTTTTTCTGTATGGCTCTTTACGCGAACGTTCCTACAGTCGTTTATTAGCAGAAGAAGCGGCCAGAATTATCACTGAATATGGGGCAGAAGTGCGCTTTTTTGATCCCCGTGAATTGCCGATTTATGGCAGTGTTCCCGATACTCATGCCAAGGTGCAAGAATTACGAGAATTAAGTCAATGGTCTGAGGGTCAAGTCTGGTCATCTCCCGAACTTCACGGCAATATTAGCGGCATTATCAAAAACCAAATTGATTGGATTCCCTTGAGTATTGGTGCGGTTAGACCTACCCAAGGCCGCACTTTAGCAGTCATGCAAGTAAGCGGAGGTTCCCAATCTTTTAACGCGGTTAACACTCTGCGAATTCTTGGTCGTTGGATGCGAATGTTTACTATTCCTAATCAATCTTCGGTGGCTAAAGCTTATCAAGAGTTTCACGAGGATGGCACGATGAAAGATTCCCCCTATCGAGATCGAGTTATTGATGTGATGGAGGAACTTTATAAGTTTACCATTCTCCTGCGGGATCAGGTAGATTATCTGACCGATCGCTATAGTGAAAGGAAGGAAAAAGCCGCCCAAGAAATAGCCACAATTGCCCATAAAGCTATTAATTAAATCAATTTCTAGGAGTTAAAATCATGAAAAAAGTCATGTTTGCCTGTAGAAAAAATTCCTGTCGTTCCCAAATCGCCGAAGGTTTCGCTAAAACTTTAGGCGCGGGTAAAATTGCTGTCACCAGTTCTGGATTAGAAGCGGCCAAAGTTCACCCCGGAGCAATCGAAGTTATGGGGGAAATTGGTATCGATATTACTGACCAAACTTCCAAATCAATTAGGGATTTTAATCCCGAAGATTACGATGCCGTTATCTCCCTATGTGGTTGCGGTGTCAATCTGCCGGAAGGATGGATTTTACAGGAAATTTTCGAGGATTGGTTAATTGATGATCCCGATGGTCAACCCATCGAAACTTTTCGCCGAGTTCGCGATGAAATTAAGGCTAAAGTTATCGGATTAATCGAGCAGTTAAGTAGATATAGCGTTTCCCAATCTCATGAGGTACACCAAAATCTTAACTCCTGAATCCCGAATCCTGACTCCTGAATCCTGAATCCCGAATCCTGACTCCTGACTCCTGACTCCTGACTCCTCAAAACCTAAGACTCTGTACCTCACAACTATGGGAATTGCTATAGGTGTTAAAAGTTGTCAGACACCCTCCTTATCAAAGGGGGCAAGGTAGGGTTGATTCATGAATCAACCCTACTATGAATCAACCCTAGGGGGGCAGTGGGGATCGGAGGCAAAACCTATCTTTAATTTAATTATAACTACTTACTTAAGTTAATTTTCCCCAAAAAAATTTCGGCTCTCTTGTCGTTTGTGTGATAGATTTTACCGATCAAATCTGTCTTGCTCTCTGTGTCCTTTGTGTCTCTGTGGTTTATCCTCAAACCTTCTGGGATAACCTGAGAAAAAGCGTCTGCTAGGCTAGATTTAATCCAGCTAAACTAAGGTTCAATTAGATAATAATTGCGGCTGGAAAATCAGCAGCGAAATATCGGTCATACCTGCGATCGCTAAACTGGTACTACCGAATAATTTTTCTTTGGCCGCATCAATTTTTGCTTGATCTACGGCAGCTAGGGTGGGTTGTTCCCAAATCGGAATACTGTGGAGGAAGATAACTTGTTTTAAGCCGCTCAGGGCTAAGTGTGGCACACAATGGACAAGACGATGGAGACCATCGAAAAGATCTGTACAGATCAAAGCGCGCTCGAACATAAATTAACCCCTAGCAATTCGGTTATCCTTCCCTAAGAATAGCTAAAAAGGTGAAGAAATGCGCCCCGCATCCCTAGCTCGTTTCCGCAGAAACCCAGCCGGAGAAAGAGGTCGCCCGCAGGGGTGAAATGAGTTACTGGGGGGCCCAGGGATTAGAATCTAGACCCCACTGGTGTTTGAGAAAAGCTTTGTACATATTTTCTCTGACCATCATTTGTTCGTAGAGCTTGATCAGGAAATCCTGCGCTTGCTCCTGACTCATTTTTTCTACCTGAGTCTGAAAAGAACGAATGTTGAACTGTTGTTCTAAGGAAAGTTCGATCGGTTGAGACATGGTGTTCCTCCTCGATGAAGACAGTGGTTGATAACAAGCGAGATGGGTGATCGGTATCACCTCTTTTCTTTAACTAATGTAACAAATACTTGACAAAGTGTCAATGTACCTGTAAAGAGGGTTTTGCTTTTTTCCTCCTGTTAGCTAGGATACCCCGCCGCCAAAAGGAAAGAAGCATATAATGATACATTTAGCAAGAGTTTTAATAAAATTTTGCTTACTGTGAACAAATACTTAAGTAGTTATACTTATTTTTTTCCATGGCAGCCCGGAGCGAGAGAAAATATTTGACAAATTGTGTAAACATTCTGTAATAATCGAAGAGAGCGACATAAATCGGGTAAGTTGAATGATTAGGCCTGTTAAAAGCTAAAAACGTAACCCCTAGATTCCGTCCCTCTCGTTGAAATCGTTAAGGATAGTCGAAATTGACGGCCACAGCCGCTATCGTGCAGAAACTACAAGCTTATCGCTGGGAAACATCCTCCTTAGCTCTGTTTGCCTTAAAAAAATCAGCATACAGGCACGGAATGTCGCACAAGTTTTTACATCACCCTATACTTGGAGGAATCCATCATGTCCATTCGTCTATACGTTGGTAATTTGCCCAAAGAATCCGTCGAGCGCGAAAAATTACAGGCGCTTTTTGCCGATGAAGGGGATACGATCACCACTAAAGTCATCAAAGATCGCAAAACTGGCAAATGTCGCGGTTTTGCCTTCGTTACCGTCCCTAGCGATGAACTAGCTGACCAGTTTATCGAAAAATACAACGGCCAATCCTTCATGGAAAACCCGATCAAAATCGAGAAGGCTCTCCCCCGCAGCAAGGGAGGTAAAGAAGAAGGAGAAGAAGCAGAAGGCACGGAGGCCAGCGTAGAAACCCCGGAAAAAGTCGAAAGACCGACTCCGAAACCGACGACGGCAGCACCGCGCAAATCCAGTGGCGGCAGCGGCGGCGGCAAAAAACGCAAGGCTGAACGGGGTAGCAATAATGCCCCGAAAGTTACCAGCGATGGTGACGCTTTACAGCCAGATCCCCGTTGGGCCAATGAATTGGCTAAACTCAAGGAAATGTTAGCAGCTCAGGCCACTAATCCCTAATTGCATTGACAAGAGGGCAAGGGATAGCCGATAACTAAGAGGTTCAAAACATCGCTTTTAGGAATGTGCATCATGACAGCAATCGATCCGATCATTATCATGAAACAGGAGGTCGGTAAGGCCGCCGCTAATCTAGTTCAATCTAATTCAGTCGTGGGATTGGGAACTGGTTCAACGACGGCCTACGCGATCGAATATTTGGGCGCTAGACTGCAAAGCGGGGAAATCAGCAATATTGTCGGGGTTCCCACTTCTTTTCAAGCGCAAGTTTTGGCTAGGAAGTACGGAATTCCCCTCACTACCCTCGATGTCATCGCCAAGATGGATATCGCTATCGATGGGGCCGATGAGGTGGATCCCCAGAAAAATCTGATTAAAGGCGGCGGTGCTGCCCATACTCAGGAGAAAATTGTCGATAGTCTCGCCGATATTTTCGTTGTGGTGGTGGATGGCAATAAGCTGGTGGATAAGTTGGGCTCGACTTTTCTTTTGCCGGTGGAAGTGTTACCCATGGCCATGACTCCAGTGATGCTGAAATTAGAGGCCCTCGGTGGTAAACCTTCCCTGCGCATGGGAGTGAAAAAAGCTGGCCCCGTGGTGACAGATCAAGGCAATTTAGTTATCGATGTTAAATTTGATAGTATCGATGATCCGGCTGATTTGGAAAGAACTATTAATAATATGCCGGGGGTTTTAGAAAATGGTTTATTTGTCGGGGTTGCTGATCTGATTCTCGTCGGTGAAATTATCGACGGTAAGCCGGTAGTCCGCGAGATTAGGTAGGATTAATTATTCTTAATCTAATAGTCAAACAGGCCGCAGGCCTGTTTTGTTATTATGGGTATATACAGACAAAGAGCAAAACAAAGAGAGACTATAGGCTAATAAAAAATATGTCCCTTTTTGACAGAAAATATCTGGGAAGATTGCAACCAGCGAGACTCAAAAGAACTGAGATGAGTGGTGGTAATTAAGGTTTGAAAACGGTCTTCGATCGCATCTAATAATTGATTTTGTCGTTCGATATCTAATTCGGCTAAAACATCATCGAGGAGTAGTAGGGGAGGTTCTCCGATAATCTGCTCTAGTAACTGTAATTCCGCTAATTTCAAGGCTAAAACTAAAGTTCTTTGTTGTCCTTGGGAACCGTAGGATTTAGCGGGGTTTTGGTTAATTAAAAAATCCACTTCATCCCGGTGGGGGCCGACTACCGATGTCCCTAGTTGTTTCTCTGCCAAACGACGGGTTTCAATCTTATCTAAAAAAGCCCTTTGTACCCCATTGACATCATCTTCTACCCAAGGCACATTGGGAATATATTGTAATTCTAGATATTCAGTTTTTCCGCTAATACTTTCGTGCCATTTTTGGGCTAAAGGAATTAATCTTTGCAGGACTCGTGCCCTTCTTCTTGTTACTCTTGAACCGGTTTCTGCCAGTTGTAAATCCCAGAGTTTTAGTTGGGATAAATCCCCATAAACTTTTCCATCTAATTCCTGTTTACGAATCTCTTTTAGGAGAGCATTTCTTTGTCGTAAAACCTGATTATATTGCTGTAAAATATGAACGTATAGGGGTTCTAATTGAATTAATAAAGTATCTAACCAATCTCGGCGAGCTTCTGGACCACCGCGCACTAAATCCAGATCGAGACTAGAAAATTGTACCGCATTAATCACGCCCAAAAAATCGAGATGACGGCGCAGGGGTTGACGATCACGGATCACGGTGCGACGACCGGAAGAACGGAGAATTAAACTTAATTCTGATGCCCCATAAAGACGATTAACCCTAGCAAAAATTCTCGCCTCCGAGTCCGATTCTAGCACCAGATCCCGATCCTTGCTAACTCGATGGCTCTTGAGAGTGGCCAAAAGTTCGATCGCTTCCAGTAAATTGGATTTTCCCTGAGCATTATTGCCCAATAATATTGTTTTTTTGGACTCGAATTTTAGCAACTGTTCGGCATAATTTCTAAAACTGTGAAGGTGCAGGTGTTCGAGATACATTGCAAGTTGGGGGTTGGGGAATTATGAATTATAAATTATGAATTATGAATTGGGGTGTGGGGTGTGGGGTGTGGGGTGTGGGGAGAAAAAAGCTGATCACTGATAACTGATAATGGCAGAGGTTTGGGGTTAAGTGAATTTGCTATAATTGCCCTTGACAATCAATATTTTATAGTAGCTTTTACTTTGAAAATTCCTTTTTTGCCTTTAAAACAGATTGAAAGTCTGTATAAGCTGGCTTTGATTGCTATACTCGCTTTTGATGCTTCTGTCTCTCTCGCAGGACAATTTCCCGACGGCAGAATATTTTTTGAGAGTTCTCCCACTCTGGTTAATTTCTTCGCTACTTTCCAATCCGTGCGTGCTTGGGGAGCAAAATACTATCTTACCATCGCTCTGCCGCCGTCTCTCGGGGCACCCTTGGGCAAAGTAACCATACAACAGCAACCTAATATTCAAACTATTGCTTTTCTTATTGATCAAACTTTTGCTTTTCTTGGCGATCGCAATCAGCGAGGAGAAAAATTAACCCTAAAATCCACCACTTTTGACCCCAATACTCAGACGATTACGGTCATTTTTGATCCTCCTGTCCCCCCCGGTAATACCGTTTCTATCGGTCTGAAACCAGTACAAAATCCCGATTATGGTGGTGTCTATCAGTTTGGAATTACTGCTTATCCCCCCGGGGAAAATTCTCCCGGATTATATCTAGGGGCCGGACGTTTAACAATTTACGATGCTGGCGATCGCTGGTAGGCTATTCTGCGTCTAAAAACAGCAATCAGTGAGCAGTAATCAGTGAGCAGTAAAAAGACAGTAGGAAACCTCTATTTAATACTGCCCACTTAAAAACTGGCGTTGTCAAATTGAAAAATGCTCCGAATCAGCACCGGAACTGAAATTACTTTGATAGCAAGGATTGCATTGCATCTTTCCTGTTCTGATCTGACAACGCCAAAAGACTGAACCTCCCGATTAGCCTGAAGATAATCCCACCACTCATACAAAGTGCCATGAGATTCGGGTGAGCAGACAAAAATGTAGTGAAAGCCTTGCTCGATAGCTAATTCGCACATCGGTTGACGACTGTAGAGATCATCCCCTAACAACGTTACTGCCCCCTGAGAAAATAAGTCGGTATGTCTTTTAATCCAACGTTTGGCCGCAGATACCTCGCAGTCTTGCTTTTCTTGTCCATCTTGAGGAGTAATAAATTCTGGGTCAAGGCTAATCACCTGATCGCTGTTGGGCGACACAATTACGGGTAAGATAGCAGTGTGGAAGTAAGTCACTGTCCCGTTTTTATGCGTCCAATGAGAACATTGCTCACAGTGAAGACATTGGGAGGAGAAATATTCTGTTCCATCTAAGGGGATTAATAATTGCCCTCCCAGTACTTCATAAGGTTTGAGCAATCCTTTGCTTTTCAGCAGACGATAAACTGAAACGAACACCTCAAACAACGCACTAGTCTTGATTTTGTCCAAAATGTTGCGAATTTGATTGTCTGTGGGTATCTTGTTCACACCAAACAATGTTTGAGTGTTATCACGCCCTTTTCGACTGTTTAGTTGCCTTTGATACTCCAGAAATGACTCGCACTGCATGAAAAAGACTCCGAATGCACTCAGGACAACATCAAAGATGCTGTATTGTTTATTGGGACTGGGTTTTCGCGGGTCTTTCATTTTAGCGATGCTCCCCTGTAAATATCCCAACAGTGTGGCCATCCCTATCACTTCTATCATTGGCTTATTTTTCCGACTAATCTCTAGAACCCATTCTCCCAATACTTTCTTCCTGATCGCTGAAATGCTTGTCAATTCTTAAATTTAGAATTGCTGAATTATCTCCCAGTCATCCCGAAGCTGCCGATAATCGATCGCTGAAAAACGGTAAGCTAGAAAAGATTAGCGAACAGTAAACTTCTAGCCACTAACCTATGACCAAAAACGAGACTACCGAGAAAAAGATTTTTCTCCTAGATTTTGAGAAACCCCTCTACGAATTAGAATCCCGCATCGAACAAATTAAAGAATTAGCCCAAGAAAATAGCGTAGATGTCTCGGAACAAATTAGTCAACTAGACGAACGAGCTAATCAATTACGTCGTGAAATTTTTAGCAATCTCACCCCTTCCCAACGGCTACAATTAGCTCGTCATCCCCGGCGCCCCAGTACCCTAGACTATATTCAGGCAATCACCGATGAATGGTTCGAGTTGCACGGGGATCGCGGTGGTTACGACGATCCCGCTCTTGTGGGGGGTGTTGCTCGTTTTAACGGTCGTCCCGTGGTGATTATCGGGCATCAAAAAGGCCGGGATACTAAGGATAATGTGGCTAGAAATTTCGGCATGGCTGCCCCCGGTGGTTATCGTAAAGCCATGCGTTTAATGGAACACGCCCATCAGTTTAATCAGCCAATTTTAACCTTTATTGACACCCCCGGCGCCTGGGCGGGGGTAGAAGCGGAAAAATTAGGTCAAGGGGAAGCGATCGCCTATAATCTTCGGGAAATGTTCCGTTTAGATGTGCCGATTATTTGTACTGTTATTGGCGAAGGTGGTTCCGGCGGTGCTTTGGGCATTGGTGTCGGCGATCGCCTGTTAATGTTAGAGCATTCTGTCTATACCGTGGCGACTCCCGAAGCTTGTGCCGCCATTCTCTGGAAAGATGCCAAAAAATCCGATAAAGCAGCAGTGGCCCTCAAAATTACCTCAAAAGATTTAAAAGAGTTAAATATTATCGATCAGGTCGTTCCTGAACCCTCCAGAGGGGCCCATGCTGATCCGATTAAAGCGGCAGCCAATTTAAAAGCCGCTATTAGTGAAAATTTAGAGGCTTTATCTTTATTAACACCCCAACAACGGCGCGAATCTCGTTATCAAAAATTCCGCAATTTAGGCGTATTTTTAGAAGCTACAGCTTAATCAGTGAGCAGTGAGCAGTTATCAGATGTGAGTTTTCAGTTTACTGATTACTGTTTACTGCTCACTGAAAAAACGCTCTGAGTAACGCACAGAAAACGGGTTTCTCGGAGAAACCCGTTTTCTGCTCATGGACTCATGCAAAAAGGGGAATAAATAATCAGTCTTTAATAACCAGATTTAGTATTGTAAAGTTTTGTAAAAAATATATGCAAATGACTGCAAACAACTGCTAATATGGTTAGTACAAGTTTACGTTGCAGTTCACATGAAACTATCAGATTATGCTAAGAAAAAAGGGATCAGTTATGACACTGCTTGGAGAATGTGGAATCGAGGGCAGTTACAAGGAGAACGTCTTCCTACAGGAACAATTATTATTTTTGAAGATGACCGTTTTTGCGGTGAAAATAAAGTAGCTATTTATGGGCGAGTTTCTAGTTCAGAAAATCAATCTAACTTAGAGACTCAGGCAAAAAGATTGGAAGCTTATTGTATTGCGAAAGGCTATCAAATTGTTCGAGTAGTTAAAGAAGTAGGAAGTGGAGTCAATGATCATCGAAAGCTATTATTAAAACTTCTAGAACAAACTGATTATAATTTGATTGTCGTAGAACATAAAGATCGTTTAAGCAGAGTAGGGTTTAATTATCTGAAAGTTCTTTTAACTCAAACAAATAGAGATCTAGAGGTCGTGAATCTAGCAGAAGAAAGAAAAGACGATTTAAGGCAAGACTTCGTGAGCATAATTACCTCATTTTGCGCTCGATTATACTCATTAAGACGACGAAATAGAAAGACAGAATGTTTAATTAAATGCCTTGAGGAGAATGATGAAATTAGTTCAAAAACATCTAATTAAATTTAATCACAAAAATTATTCAGTCATTGATAAATTAGGATTTTTATCGAAGAATCTGTATAATTGTGC
>NZ_BDSM01000053.1:130267-202709 GCF_003112475.1 Microcystis sp. 0824
AAAGTCTTAGAGGTCAGGATTATTCCTAAATTGGGTGCTTATTGTTTAGAGATTGTCTATGAACAACCATCCTCATCAAGTCAAGAGGGAGAAAGATATGCTTTTATCGATTTAGGCTTAAATAACCTAGCTGCTGTTACCTCTAATATTCCCGAATTTCAGCCAACTTTAGTATGTGGAAAAGCCTTAAAATCCTGCAATCAAAAGTACAACAAGACACTAGCTAAACTCAAATCGGAATTACCCAGTCTACAGAAGACCAGTAAAAGAATACAAGGTTTAACTTTAAAGCGTAATTGCCAGGTGGATTATTACCTCCACACCGCTAGTAAATATATTATTGATAAATTACTAGCTCATCAAATTAACCTTTTAGTTATTGGTCATAATCAAGGCTGGAAACAAAACATTAATATTGGAGATAGAAATAACCAGTCATTCGTAAATATTCCTCATTCAAGGTTGATCGAACAACTTACCTATAAAGCAAATTTAGTAGGAATAGAGGTCAAAACAACTAATGAAAGCTATACCTCTAAATGTAGTTTCTTGGACTTAGAGTCTATTCAAAAGCAAAAAAGCTATTTAGGCAAGAGAATTAAAAGAGGACTATTCAGAAGCTCGTCGGGTTATTTCTATGGAGCAGATATTAATGGTTCCTTAAATATTGGAAGAAAGGTAGTCGGAGAGGCCGCCTTTAGCGGGAATCCGATAGAGAGGTTCGTAGTTAACCCAGTACGGGTCAAAGCGTACAAAGCTAATTCTAGATGCAATATTTGCGTACAGAATTAGTAACTATAACCGCTATAACTGCTAGATAAATCATTTGAAAAACCCCCTATTATTAATTAGGAGGTTACAGGGAAAAAATTAATCAGGGTTGATGGGATTAACTGGCGCTAACTTCAGCGGGATAAATGCTAACTTGACGGCGACTTTTATCCTTGTATTCAAATTTGACCACACCATCAATTAAAGCGAATAAAGTATCATCGCCACCACGACCGACATTTTTACCCGGGTGAACTTTAGTACCCCGTTGACGGATGAGAATATTTCCCGCTTTTACCACTTGACCACCGTAGCGCTTAACGCCTAGGCGTTGGGAACGAGAATCGCGTCCGTTGCGGGTACTACCCGTACCTTTCTTATGAGCCATAATTTCTCTCCAAATGCTTTTTTGATTCTAAAAGTTATTCTTCTTTATCGCTACTATCTTCCACAACTTCAGCGCCGGAGGTAGCAGCAGTGGCGACTAGGGTTTTACCGTTATAATTGATTGAATCAATCATAAAACGGGTAATTTCTTGACGATGACCCCGTTTTTTACGAGTTTTCTTTTTCGGGCGCATTTTATAGACAATAACTTTTTTGCCCCGACGATGTTGCATGACAGTGCCTTCCACGGTGGCCCCTTCGATAAAGGGCTGACCGATGCTAATATCATCCTCATCGTGGATTAATAGCACTTTGTCGATGGTATGGGTACTTTGTTCATCGACGGGAAGAAGTTCGATATCGTAATAGCGACCGGGTTCCACCCGAATCTGTTTGCCACCGGTCTCAATAATCGCGTAACTCATAAATTTTCTGCGCTCGTTTTGCCGTACAGGTAGCCGAAAAAATTCCAGCTTTTGTGCTAATGTCTTCACCTGGTCCGAGCAGGAATTGACACAATTTCCTATCATCTAATATTCGGGGGGCAATTGTCAAGCTTTTAGCCCACCGATTCGCTATATACTAAAAATAATCTTACAAAAAGCTCAATTAAACCGTTATGGAACAGTGGGAAAGCAGAGGACACCTGTTAACCGAACAAATTAACCCAAACAGCCTCAATTTAGACCAATTAAACCCGCTCGAATTGGTGGATCTCTTCAATCGCGAAGATGCCCAAACCCTAAAAGCGATCGCCATGGCCCGGCAAGAATTGGCCCTAGCGATCTCCCTGACCAGTCAAGCTCTGGCTAAAGGTGGCAGACTCTTTTACATTGGGGCGGGAACCAGTGGCCGGCTGGGGGTTTTGGACGCGGCCGAATGTCCTCCCACCTTCTGCACCCCCCCGGAATTGGTACAGGGAATTATCGCCGGTGGAGCGGCGGCGCTGGTGCGTAGTTCCGAAGATTTGGAGGATAAAGCGGAAGATGGGGCGGCCGTGATTGCCCAGCGAGAAATTCACGAATTAGACGTGGTAGTGGGGATTACCGCCGGCGGTACTACCCCCTACGTTCACGGGGCTTTACAGGCGGCAAAACAGCGAGGTGCGACGACGATTGCCATTAGTTGTGTCCCCGCCGAACAAGTGGAGATTCCTGTGGATGTGGATATCCGCTTATTGACCGGACCAGAACTTTTGGCTGGCTCCACCCGCCTGAAAGCGGGAACGGTGACGAAAATGGCTTTAAATATCCTTTCCACAGGGACAATGGTAATGTTAGGCAAGGTTTACGGCAACCAGATGGTCGATGTGGCTGTTACTAATCATAAACTCCATGACCGCGCCCTACGGATTATCTGTAACCTTAGCGATATTAGTCGCCAGGAAGCGGCAATTTTACTGGAAAAAAGTGGCCGCCTGGTTAAACTGGCTTTGTTAATGCAGAAAACGGGACTTTCGGCGGCGGCAGGACAAGAATTGTTACAAAAGCATCGAGGGCAATTACGGGCTGCCCTGCAAGCTTATAATCAAATTGATTGATAAAAACCTATTGATTTTGACTTTCCTATGGTTAATATTTCTTCGGAAATTGCTGCGGTCGCTGTTATTTTCCTCGTCGCTGGTGCTATCTTGACTTGGAGTTTTTATCGAGCTAAACCCTACGGCCAACTGGGAATTTTACCTTGGTTACAATCCTTGGTACTAATCGCTCCTTGGTTAATTTTTTTCGGGCTATTTGCGGCGGGAATTTATCTCAATCTAGCGGTAATTCTCTTTTTACTGGTTGCTTCCACCATTATCTATATTTATTTGGGCAACCGTTTACGCTTACTGAAAACCAATCAGATAATTGAACCGAAATTTAACCAGGCAGTTAGCCAGTCCGTTACTCCCCTAGAAACCCCGGCAGCGGTGACAGCAATTGTACCAGATGTGATGCCAATTTCCGAACAGGATCTAAAAGTTATTCAGAGTATTTTTGGGATAGATACTTTTTTTGCCACCGAAACTATCTCTTTTCAGGAAGGGGCAATTTTTAAAGGCAATTTACGGGGAGAACCGGATCTAGTTCACTCGCGCTTAACCCAGAAATTAAGTAATCATTTTGGTGATAAATATCGTTTATTTCTGGTGGAAGGAACCGAGGAAAAACCGGTGGTAATTATCCTTCCCAAAACTAATGATCCTAGTCCTGCCACTCTTGCTCAAAAAAATCTCTCTTTAGTTTTGTTAGTCGCTACCATTGTCACCAGCTTAGAAGCGGCGGGAATTTTATTGGGTTTTGATTTGTTTAGTAATTGGCAGAGATATCGAGAAGCAATTCCCCTCAGTTTGGGTTTATGGTCGGTATTAATTGCCCACGAAATTGGTCATCTAATTATCGCTAAACGCCATAATGTTCGTCTCAGTTTACCCTATTTTCTTCCCACTTGGCAGATTGGTTCTTTTGGGGCGATTACTCGTTTTGAATCTTTATTACCTAACCGCAGTGTCCTATTTGATATAGCTTTCGCTGGTCCTGCTTTGGGAGGTTTGGTTTCTTTAATCTTATTAATTGTTGGACTGACTTTATCTAATTCTGCCAGCCTTTTTCAAATCCCTAGTACCTTTTTCCAAAGTTCAATTTTAGTGAGTTTTTTAGCGCGGATAGTTTTAGGTGACGAGTTACAAAATGCCGTTATCTCCGTGCATCCTTTAACTGTTATTGGTTGGTTAGGATTGGTGATTACTGCCCTTAATTTACTGCCCGCAGGACAGTTAGATGGTGGCAGAATTGTTCAGGCTATTTATGGTCGCAAAATTGCCCGCCGTACCACTGTGGCCACTTTGGTTGTTTTGGGCATTATTTCCTTAGTTAATTCTAGCAATCCCATTCCTCTCTATTGGACAATTTTAGTCGCTTTTTTACAAAGAGAGTTGGAAAGACCTAGTTTAAACGAGTTAACCGAACCCGATGACACCCGCGCTGGTTGGGGTTTATTACTACTCTTTTTAATGTTGGCGACTCTGATTCCTTTAAGCCCTAGTTTAGCGGGACGTTTAGGCATCGGTGGCTAAATACTTCCCCGAAATTCTTGCCATTGATTGCCGTCAAAAAAAAGCTTGACAAAAACTCAAGTCTTGACTTATAATTTTATTATAATGAGAATCCGTGTCCGCCTATAGACCCCTGATTTTTCGGTAAGATATAGCCCCCAGCATTTAGCCCTGGAGATTTGACTTTTGGAGTTGCTCAAAATGTCTAACGAAACTGTCACTTATTCCCTAGAAGCTGTCCTGACAAGGATTGAGGGGAAAATCGACTCTCTGGAAAACCGTATTGATGAGAAAATCGACTCTCTGGAAAACCGTATTGATGAGAAAATCGACTCTCTGGAAAACCGTATTGATGAGAGATTTGACAAGGTAGAAGACCGGTTAACTAAAGTAGAAATAGGACAGGCCGAACTCAAGGGAGATATTAAAGCTTTAGACGAAAAAATCAATGGATTAACTGCAAGGGTTGCCTATCAGGAATTCACCAATCGAGGGATTCTGATAGCATTGGTAGTCGCTATTTTAGGAGGTGCCGCTAAACTTTTTGGTTTTTTCCCTAATCCTTAGAAGTTGCCGGTAGCCGCACCTAGTAGATAGGCTCTTCCCAAAAATTTTTCCCTCATTACCCCGATCATCCGTTAGAATAGATTCAGAATTCAAGGATAAAATCTCATCTATGAATCCCGTTGTTTTGGTGCATGGTTTTCTGGACACTACGGCTGTTTTTAAACCGATGAGCGAGTATTTAAATTATCATGGTTGGCAGGTGCATAGTTTTAACCTAATTCCCAATCATGGTTACGAAAAGTTAGAAGTTTTAGCCAGTCAGGTGGAGAATTATATCGAGAAAAACTTTGCTAAAGAGCAGAAAGTAGATCTGATTGGGTTTAGTATGGGAGGACTAATTACCCGCTACTACCTGCAAAGATTGGGAGGAGTGGCAAGAGTGCAACGTTACCTAAATATTTCTGCTCCGAATCGAGGCACTTTAACCGCGTATAGTTTACCCTTAGATGGGATTAGACAAATGCAGCCGGGGAGTCAATTTCTAGAGGATTTAAATCAAGATTGTCAAGAAATTTTAAATAAAATTAAAACCACAATTATCTGGACTCCCTACGATTTAATGATATTTCCTGCCCATAGTTCCCGTTTATCGGTGGGCAAAGAAATTTCCATTCCCGTATTGCTTCATGCTTGGATGGTCAAAGATAGCAAAGTTTTAACAACAATTAAAGAGACCTTATTAGAATAGAAATACTGGTTGTCGCCAACACTGAAACAAGGTCAAAATATTACCGACAAAAACGTTAATTATCATCAAAAAAGCTTGACTTAAGGTTATAATTGTGCTAGGCGATCAAATTCCCCTAGGTGTCACCATGTCCACTCAAGAACCCACCCTAACCGATGTTCTCAACGAATTGAAAAGCTTCCAAACAGCAGTAAATCAACGTTTTGAGGCGATAGACCAACGTTTTCAGGAAATAGACCAACGTTTTGATGCTATGGGGCAACGCTTTCAGGAAATAGACCAAAGATTAGACAAACTCGACTATAAATTTGACACCTACGAAAAAGCCTCCGAGAAAGTGCTGAGATTAGCCACGACCATTATTATCGCAGCCGCCACCGTAGCGGTTTTACCCTCGGCCTTTCAGGCAATCGGTCCCCTATTAACCCAGATCATCGCCGCCGGCAATAACTAACTTGTGATCGAGACTTGACGATTGCATGGTATGATAGGGGTTTTGGAACTATTGTTTTAGGTCAAGATCATGGCGAAACGAATGCAGGTTATCCTCAATCAAAAAGTCAGCAAATTAGGTGAAAATGGCGATGTGGTGGAAGTGGCCCCCGGTTATGCGCGCAATTACCTTATCCCCCAAGGAGTGGCCGTTTTAGCCACCAAGGGTGCGATTAAACAGGCAGAATTTAGGAAAGAAAAAGAGCGTCAACGTCTCCTCGCTGAAAAACAAGAAGCGGAAACCAGAAAAACTGCGATCGAAAAACTCAGTCCCTACAGCATCCCTAAACAGGTGGGTGAAAATGAGGCAATTTTCGGTACTGTCACCAGTCAAGATGTGGCCACGGTCATTCTAGAAAATGCTAAATTAGAAATCGATCGCCGTGGTATTACCGTCCCCGATATCGGTCAATTAGGAGTCTATAAAGTACAAGTCAAACTCCATCCCGAAGTTAGTGCCGATATCGAAATTAAAGTAATTGCACAATAACAATTATCGGGCCATAGTTATCAGTAATCAGTGAAAACTTATCAGAGCAATTAACTAGCTGATGGCTGATAGCTAATAGCCATTCACATCTCAAAAATTATGACTCATCCCACGGATATAAAAACCCTAGCACGCTGGATGGCGGCGGATTTTAGTAATCAAGAACAAGCTTTTGCTAATCCGCCTTTTTTTGCCCATATTCGCGTGTGTATGCGTCCTTTACCCGATGAATTACTCAAGGGAACCAGTTTGTTTTTAGAGCAGGCCTACGATTTTATGCTCAATACTCCCTATCGTTTGCGAGTATTTAAATTATCGGTAGTTGATGATCATATTGAACTAGAAAACTTTAAAGTTAAAGAGGAAGCTAACTTTTTTGGTGCTTCTAGAGAACCCCAGCGTCTCAAAAATCTCAGCTTAGATCTATTAGAACCGATGCTGGGTTGTGATATGAATGTCACTTGGACAGGTAACAGTTTTAAAGGGGTGGTGAAACCGGGTAAACAATGTTTAGTCTTTCGCAAAGATAGAATGACTTATTTGGATAATAGTTTTGAAATTAGTGAACAGGGATTAATTAGCGTTGATCGCGGTTTAGATCCCGAAACCGATCAATTAGTCTGGGGTTCGATCGCCGGTCCCTTTGAGTTTGTGCGTCGCAGTAGTTTTGCTGAGGAAGTGTGAGAAAAATTCTCGGTTTTTAGCTATGAAAATCGCCACATGGAATGTCAACTCGATTCGCAGCCGACAAGAGCAGGTAATTAACTGGTTACAACTCAATCCCGTTGAGGTTTTATGCTTGCAAGAAACCAAGGTAATCGATCGAGATTTTCCCAGAGAAGCTTTTGAATCTTTGGGTTATCATCTCTATATTTCTGGACAAAAATCCTATAATGGTGTGGCGATTTTTAGCCAGAAACCCATGGACGATATCACTGTGGGATTTAGTCCAATTATCGGCGAAAATTTAACAGGAGAACTGGACGAACAAAAACGGCTAATTACTGGAGTAATCGGCGATATTCGGATTATTAATCTCTACGTTCCTAATGGTTCTTCCCTAGATAGTGACAAGTATATTTATAAGCTTAAATGGTTAGAAACTCTGAGGAAATATCTAGATAAAATTATTAATTCTCAACCTGAAGAATTATGTATCTGCGGAGATTTTAATATTGCCTTAGAAGATAAAGATATTTATGATGCCAAGGGCAAAGAAAATCATATCATGTCTTCAGCTAAAGAAAGAGAAGCTTTAGAAAAGGTCTTAGAAATTGGCTTACAAGATGCCTTTAGAAAATTCACATCGGACCCAGGACATTATAGTTGGTGGGATTATCGCAGCGGCGGTTTTGCTCGTAACCGAGGTTGGCGAATCGATCATCTTTATTTAACTCCTCAGCTATACGAAAAAGCTGTCAATTGTCTGATCGATCGAGAACCCAGAAAACAAGAAAAACCTAGCGATCATACCCCTGTTATTCTGGAAATATCAAGCCAAAAATAGCTAAAGGATCAACCTAGACTTTGCACAGCCAGAATTTTGCTCTGTTAGCTTCCCTAACTAGGGACTTTCAGCTTGAGGATTTATTAGGTAACGAGAAAATGCTATGATTCGGGTTGAATTTACCAAGTTTATAAAACTATGCGTTCTCCCCAATTAATTGTTCTATTGCTCGGTTTATCCCTTCTCCCCGGCATCTCCCCCCCTTTTGTCCATGCTAATCCCTCGATAGTGCCGGTGAAACAATCGAGTAATCGCGATGGGGGACAAAAAATCAAGGAAGCGGAAATTAAAGCAATGATTCAAGACATTGAAACCGCTATTAAAGATAAAAATATCCCCCTAATCCTCAAACACTATGCCCCCTTTATTTCCTCGCAATTGACCATTAAAACCGATGCTAGTACCGAAATTTTTGAGTTAGATGGCATCACGGAACATAAAAGATTTTTAGAGGAATCCTACAAAAATATTAAAAGTATAGAGGTTCTTTCTGAGAATTGGGACGTGGATATTCTTGCTAATGAGGAGATGGCGATGATCACTCGCGAGCGGGTAGTCAATATTACCAACACCGAGGGTGATAACTATATAGTGGCATCGGCAGCGGTGGCTAAAGTCGCTCCCATCGACGGCAAATTGAGGATCTTTTCCATTCAAGAAACCGCCGAAGTGGGACGCAGACCAAAAAAATAATCAACCTCTCCGGTTGGGACTAGACCAACCCGACTCCCGCCGTCTTCTTCCCTCGATAAAACCGTCATCGTAGTCTCTAGAATTGCGCGGATTATCATAGCGGGCAAAGTTAAAACCGTCCTCTAGTCCGCGCTGAAATTCTTGCTCTGGTGGCACAAATCGATAACGTTGTCTATTATCCTGTACCGCCCGGTTGATTAACAAGGCCCCCGCTCCAATACCAACGGCCTCACCAAAGGTTAAAGACCTAGCATAATCGATGTTAATTGTCAAGAAAGTTGTTGTTAAAATTAAGGCTTTTCCCCAATGCTGACCCATAAAATCCTCCTTAAAAAAATCAAGTTGGCGACAAAACCAGTACAGATACAGAGTTTCTCATAAAATCGACCAGCGACTTGCCAAAATGAAAACTTTGTACCTCACCATTACGATAAGTGAGATCAAGAAGTTTTAGAAGAATGGGAGTGAAAGCGAATCCCCAAGAAGACATCGTAGAGGAAACTCCAGAAATTCTTACCTTGCAGTAAACCTAAAGACTGTTCACACTCTTTTGCGTCTAAAAGCGGTTTAGTGGCATAGTATGCCGGTTGGTATTTGTACCAGGGAATCGACGGCCAAAGATGATGCACGAGATGATAATTCTGTCCTAAAATCAGCAGGTTTAAGAGGGGACTGGGGTAAACGCGGGCATTTTTCCAACGATTGCGCTCTTGGAAAGGACGATGGGGAAGATAATCGAAAAATAAACCGAGGGCAATTCCCACCACTAAAGCAGGAACAAACCAAAAATTCATCACATAGCCAATAAAACCGAATTGACAGGCGACGATGACTATGGTAGCCACAAAAAGACGACTGAGGAACCATTCCAGCAGTTCGTATTTCCGCCAGAGTTGCCGCTTAAAAAAGAAAATCTCGTGATAAAAAAATCTGGCCGCAATCATCCACAAAGGTCCACCAGTGGAGACAAAATGATCCGGATCATTTTCGGGATCGTTAACGTGAGCGTGGTGCTGTAAATGGACTCTAGTGAAGACCGGAAAGGCAAAACCGAGCATTAAAGCACTGCCATGACCTAAAATAGCATTAAATAGCCGATTGCTATGGGCAGAATTATGAGAGGCATCGTGGATAACTGTCCCCGATAAATGTAAAGCGAGGACATTAGCACTAAAACAAATCCAGTCCGGCCAGGACCATAGCCAATAGCCGCAGGTAGATAGGGTTATTAGGCTCAAGGCACTGAAAAACATGGTAACGTTTGGGTTGAAGCCCCCCGGTGCTTTTAAATACTCTTTGGGGACTGTCAGCAACATCTCGGCCGACTGCATTATGGGTGTTGCTCCTTATTGTGTTCGCTTTACTGGCGTAAATTATCATACTACGGCTTTTTCATAAAGTTTTGTAACATTATCTTAATTAATCTAAAGTTATGAAGAAAGTAAGGATTTGTTATATGGTCCCCCCCCTCAGTCCCCGAGGGAAAGCGAGGCTACAAGAGAAAATCACGGGCGCTTAACGCCAGTTTCGCACTTAAACGATTAAAAAATTCGGCTAGAGACTCGGCTTGAGAAGGAGCGATCGCCTGTTTCCCCCCTATCACCGATTCTACTCTATCCCGATCGCCGAAAATATCCACAAGACACTCCCTATCGATATCGAATTCATCCAGTAACGATTCTAACGTAGCGGTAGGATTTGTTCGGGCGATCGGATAATGTTTCCGCTCGTATTCTTCCACTAATAACACCAATAAATCGAATAATAGTCCTTCGTCATTGCTTAACTCCCGTGACATCATCCCTTCAATTATGCTTAAAAATCGCTCGTATTCTTGGGAGTTATTAATCGGTTTCGGTTGATACTGCAAGAGTAAATCACCATAGGTTAATGGATTAGAAGTAGGGATCATTTTTCCAGTTCTCCTTATTGTATTCAGCGTGACTTAGAATATATTTAACGAAAATGGTTTGACGAGAATAATTGATGTCAGCGATTAAACGGTATTTGTTTCCCTTGATATTAAAAACTGTAAAATTTCCCACCGCCTCCGCCTTCGGGTAGCGACCTTGAACCTCTACTAAATTTTTCCAGTTAGCCTTATTAGCGAAGTTATACCAATCCCTAAGAGCGTCTTCCGCGTCCGAGTGGCGTTCCCAAAACTCTCGTAATTTGACTTTACTGATCACGCCCATCGATCGCTAGTTTTATTGTTGTTTTTAACTTAGATAAGTAGCTGGTTATAATTAAATTAAAAATGGATTTTAGGTTCGATCCCCCCTGCCCCCCTTATCAAGGTGGGGTTGACTCATAGTAGGGTTGATTCATAGTAGGGTTGATTCATGAATCAACCCTACTTATCAAGGGGGGTGTCTGACAATTTTTAACGCCTACCTACTTAACTAAAGGGATTAATAATCATCAATTGATTCTCGATTCGCTGACCATCTTGTAAATCTTCACTGTAGAGAATTTGACAGCCCGCTTCCAGAGCGCTGGCCAGTATTAAACTATCAAAAAAAACTTTATCGGGCATTAGCCTCGTCCCGATCGAATCTAAATCCCCGTGTATTTAAAGAAATCGCCTCGAACATCGTTTTTTCAGTTTTCTGGCTCGGATCGGGGACGATTTCCGAGTCATCCAAAACAATCACCCGCATCATCTTACCTTCCCATCGAGAAGAATATCGGGGGGGAACGCTCACCCGACCCTTATGAATAACCGTCCTAAATTCGATCGCTTCCATACATGGCTCCAATTAAACCCTATCTCTACTTTAGCTCTAGAGTCAAGCTATCATAGCTCGGACGTATTTTAGAAACTAGAATAAGGTTAAAAATCGCTTGGAGGGCTTACGGTGATGGACGAAAAAGAAACAGGACTAAATGAACGGGAACTAGAGGAAATTCTGGAAATGGCACGGGATGCGGCGGAAAAAGCCCGATCAATGTGCGAGGTAATTACAGAAAATTCAAAAAAATGGCGAGAAAGAGCAGAAAGAATCAATCGAACGGGATCGAGATAGCGATCGAGTATTTCTTCGATTATAGGAGCGATCGAACCTGGGCCAGAAAAGCGATCTCGATCGAGGGGGAAAGCAGCGAGAGGAACCCTTGTCACATCGAAACATTTCCTTAAGATATAAGACCGAAGGTCCAGTCTGGATACAAAATTGATATACCTAGAATCGCTACTCTGGCTCACCCTCTAGGCCATTCCCTTCCAGACTGCTAGGCTATTAGACAAGATGAATAACAATCAAACTCCACGGAAACAAGGACTATACGATCCCCAATTTGAACATGATGCTTGTGGTGTCGGTTTTATCGTTCATAAAACGGGGAAAAAGTCCCACGATATTGTTGAACAGGCCTTAACAATTCTACTAAACCTCGATCACCGTGGCGCGTGCGGTGCGGAAAAAAATACGGGAGATGGGGCGGGTATTTTATGCCAAATCCCTGACCTATTTTTCCGGAAAGTGACCAGTAATCTAGGTTTTACCTTGCCGGCAGCGGGACAATACGGGGTAGGAATGCTCTACACGGCCCCTGATGCCGAAATTCGCGGGAAAAGTCGCCAGGAATTCGAGAAAATCGCCGCCGAAGAGGGGTTAAAAGTTCTCGGTTGGCGTGATGTTCCCACGGATAACTCTAGTTTGGGCAATTCGGCCAAATCTACCGAACCCTTTATCGAACAGGTTTTTATCGAACGCGATGCCAATTTAAGCGATGATCTGGCCTTTGAACGCAAATTATACGTTATTCGCAAGCGTTCCCACCTTAATCGTCAATCCTTTAATCGTTACTGGTATCCTTGCAGTATTTCTAGTCGTACCATTGTCTATAAAGGGCAATTAATGCCGGTACAGGTGGGTGACTATTTCCCCGATTTACACGACCCCGACTTTCAAAGTGCTTTAGGATTAGTCCATTCTCGTTTTAGTACCAATACCTTCCCCAGTTGGGAACGCGCCCACCCTTACCGTTATATTGCCCACAATGGCGAAATTAATACCCTGCGAGGTAATATTAACTGGATGCACGCCCGTCAGTCGATGTTTGCCTCACCCTTATTCGGGGAAGACATCAAAAAAATCCAGCCGGTTATTAATATCGAGGGTAGTGACTCCTTAATTTTTGATAATGCCCTAGAATTAATGGTTTTATCGGGGCGTTCTCTTCCTCACGCTGTCATGATGATGATTCCTGAACCCTGGGCAGCCCACGAATCGATGAGTGATGAGAAAAAAGCCTTTTATGAATACCATTCCTGTTTGATGGAACCCTGGGATGGTCCGGCCTCGATCGCTTTTACCGATGGTACGATGATGGGAGCAGTGTTAGACCGCAATGGTTTACGTCCTTCCCGTTACTATGTCACCAAAGATGACCTAGTAATTATGGCATCGGAAGCGGGAGTTTTACCCATTGAACCAGAACGCGTCGCTTTTAAAGGTCGTCTGCAACCCGGCCGGATGTTCCTTGTGGACATGAAAGAAGGTCGTATCGTGGCCGATGAGGAGATAAAAGAAGCTATTGCCAAAGCTCATCCCTATCGTCAGTGGTTAAACGAAAATTTAGTCAATTTAGACGATTTACCGGCGGTGGAAACTGCGCCACCGGAAACTGCTGTTTCCCTAATTCAACAGCAAACCGCTTTCGGTTACACTTTTGAGGAATTACGTCTTTTATTAGCCCCCATGGGCCGGGATGGAGTGGAAGCAGTGGGTTCCATGGGTTCCGATACACCCCTAGCCGTCTTGTCCGATCGCCCAAAACTGCTTTATGATTACTTTCAGCAGTTATTCGCCCAAGTCACTAACCCCCCGATTGACTCAATTCGCGAAGAAATTATCACCTCTCCCATCACCACTATCGGTGCGGAGAGAAATCTCTTGGATCCGCAGCCCGAAAGCTGTCACCTGATTAAACTTAACTCTCCCATCCTCACTAACGCCCAATTAGCGCGTTTACAGGGCAATAGCGAATTTAAAACCGTGACTATTCCCATTCTCTTCGATCCCACTTCGGGAGTCGAGGGGATGCGTAGCACAATTGAGGCAATTTGTCAAGAGGTGGACGAGGCAATTTTAGCGGGCGCAAGCATTATTATTTTAAGCGATCGAGGTATCGATAAAAATCACGCCCCGATTCCCTCACTGCTGGCGGTTGCCGGGTTACACCATCATCTCATCCGGCAGGGAACCCGCACCAGAGTCGGCCTTGTCCTGGAATCGGGCGAACCCCGGGAAGTGCATCACTACGCCCTTTTACTCGGTTATGGTTGCGGTGCGATTAATCCCTATCTAGCCTTTGCCACCCTCGGCAGTATGATCGAGGAAGGTTTATTGGTAGGAGTTGACCACCAGAGTGCCTGTAAAAACTACATAAAAGCCGCCACCAAGGGCGTAATTAAAGTGGCCTCTAAAATTGGCATTTCTACCCTGCAAAGCTACCGTGGGGCGCAAATATTCGAGGCTATCGGCTTAAATCGATCGGTAGTCGATCGCTATTTTACTTGGACAGCTTCCCGCATTGAAGGGGCCGATTTAGCAATTATTGCCAAAGAATCCCTACTCAGACACGGCCACGCTTTCCCCGACCGGGATGTTAATGTGCATACCCTCGATATTGGCGGTGAATATCAATGGCGTAAGGACGGGGAAGCCCATCTTTTTAGCCCAGAAACCATTCATACCCTGCAACAAGCGGTAAAATTGGGCAAATACGACCTCTTTAAGCAGTATTCCCAACTGGTCAACCAACAGAATCAAAAATTCTTCACCCTGCGGGGACTATTAACCTTTAAAAACCGGGAAAGTATCCCCATCGAAGAAGTGGAACCGATTGAAGCGATTATGAAACGCTTTAAAACCGGGGCCATGAGTTACGGTTCCATTTCCAAAGAGGCCCACGAATCCCTCGCTATTGCCATGAATCGTATCGGTGGTAAGTCGAACACCGGAGAAGGCGGCGAAGATTCCGAGCGCTACACTTGGACAAATGAACGGGGAGACTCGAAAAATAGTGCCATTAAACAGGTGGCTTCCGGCCGTTTTGGTGTCACCAGTCTTTACCTCTCCCAAGCGCGAGAATTGCAGATAAAAATGGCCCAGGGGGCAAAACCTGGCGAAGGCGGTCAATTACCTGGTAAAAAAGTCTATCCTTGGATTGCCAAAGTCCGTCACTCCACCCCCGGAGTTGGTTTAATTTCTCCCCCACCCCACCACGATATCTACTCGATTGAAGACCTAGCGGAGTTGATTCATGACCTAAAAAATGCCAATCGCGCGGCGAGAGTGAGCGTAAAACTGGTTTCTGAGGTGGGAGTTGGCACAATCGCCGCCGGAGTCGCTAAAGCTCACGCTGACGTGGTTTTAATCTCTGGTTTCGATGGTGGGACCGGTGCCTCACCCCAAACCTCGATTAAACACGCGGGTTTACCCTGGGAGTTGGGACTAGCAGAAACCCATCAAACATTGGTGTTAAATAATCTTCGCAGTCGCATTGCGGTGGAAACCGATGGCCAGATGAAAACCGGCCGCGATGTGGTGGTGGCAACCCTATTGGGGGCCGAAGAATTCGGTTTTTCGACCGCGCCACTGGTGACGTTAGGCTGTATTATGATGCGGGTTTGTCATCTTAATACCTGTCCGGCGGGGGTAGCGACCCAGGATCCGTTATTACGGAAGAATTTCATCGGAGATCCCGAATATACGGTGAATTTCATGAAATTTATCGCCCAGGAAGTGCGGGAAATTATGGCCGAATTGGGATTCCGCACCTTAAATGAAATGGTGGGGCGAACTGATGTATTAGAGCCGAAACAGGCTGTAGAACATTGGAAAGCGAAAGGAATTGACCTAACTCCAATTCTCTATCAACCGGAGGTAGATGCAGAGGTAGGGCGTTATTGTCAGATTCCCCAGGACCACGGTTTAGATAAGTGCTTGGATATAACCGTTTTACTGGATTTATGCAAAGATGCCATTGAAAAAGGCGAAAAAGTCAAGGCGACACTACCGATTAAAAATATTAACCGCGTGGTGGGGACGATTTTAGGCAACGAAATCACTAAACGTCACTGGGAGGGTTTACCGGAAGATACCGTACATCTCCATTTTCAGGGCAGCGCGGGGCAGAGTTTCGGTGCTTTTGTTCCCAAAGGGGTGACACTGGAGTTAGAAGGGGATGCCAATGATTATGTGGGTAAGGGTTTAAGCGGTGGCAAAATCATCGTTTATCCGCCCAAAGGTTCCACTTTTGCGGCCGAGGATAATATTATCATCGGTAATGTGGCTTTATACGGTGCAACCAGTGGTGAGGTGTATATTTCTGGGGTTGCTGGGGAACGTTTTGGGGTGCGTAACTCTGGGGTGACTACGGTGGTTGAGTCCGTTGGCGACCATGCCTGTGAGTATATGACGGGGGGTAAAGTCGTTGTTTTAGGGCCTACCGGTCGCAATTTCGCCGCCGGAATGAGTGGTGGTGTCGCCTACGTCCTCGATGAGTCGGGGGATTTCGCCACTCGTTGCAATACCCAAATGGTAGCTTTAGAGGCACTAGAAGGGGAAGAAATCGACGATTTACGCGAGTTAATTCAACGCCATGCTGATTACACCCATAGTCAAAAAGCGTCCCTAGTTTTAGCAAATTGGTCGGAAATGTTGCCCAAGTTTGTTAAAGTAATGCCCAAGGATTATAAGCGGATGTTGCAGTGTATTAAAGAGGCGTTAGATTCTGGTTTAACCGGCGATTCTGCTCTCGATGCCGCTTTTGAAGCCAACGCCCGCGATGTGGCAAGGATTGGCGGTAGTTAGAGGTTAAGGGGGGCTGAATAGGCCCCCTTTTTTTCAATAGACAAGTTAAAATAGAGGGTAGATGTTGTTTATAGACCTAACTCCTGTCATTCCAATGGACACACAAAACAATTTTCTAACCTTTGAAATCTTCGCATTTGACACTTCTAATCAATCTCATATCAAAACTCCTGATAATTTAGTCCATCTTCTCGCCTCGAATAATTCATTTTGGAAGGGAACACAACAAATAGATTGTAACAATCGCCAAATCAAGGATAATTTTATAGAAATTACAGTAAATCCAATTAAATCTGATCAAGACAGCAAAGATAAATGTATTACAGGTTTTTCAATTGTTGTAAAGGGAGAATATGGTTGTTTAGAACCTCAACGTATTCCAATTTTAAAATTTTTAAAAGACCAAAAATTAGAAAAACTGGATATAGTAAAAGACGAAATTTCTAAACAGATTGCTGATCAAATTTATCCTTATATTAATCGTGTGGAACGCGATTTAAGAGCCTACATAACGAAATTCATGACAACCAAGATAGGAGTGAATTGGTGGACAACGGGATCCACCCAAGATTTTAGAAAGAAAGTTGATCACAGAAAAAATAATGAAAAAGAATTTGCAATCCATATTGACAATCAACTCTATCTGATAGATTTTGATGATTTAGGTTCGATTATATACAAGCTTTCATCTGGTTGTATAACCAAAGAGGATTTAATTAAAAAAATTGATATGCTTGAAGAAACTCCCGAGGCAATTCGTAAATTAAAAGAAGAAATTAAAAGCAACTATGATAAGTTTTTTAAGGAATCATTTAAATACAGAAATTTTCAATCTAATTGGGAGAAACTGCATAAAATCAGAAACAAAGTAGCTCATAGTAATCTTTTTACCAATGAGGACTTAAGTGTGGCCAAAAACATATACAAACACTTAATTGAAACAATCGAGAACGCAGAGCAGAAACTTGAAGGACTGATATTAACTCCTGAAGAAGTAGGATTAATACAAGAAGAAGCAAATTCTATAGAAGATAGACAATATCCCATCGAAAAATTGATGGATATAGTAGGAAAGTTACCATCCGAAAAATTGATGGATCCATTAAGAAAGTCACCATCCAAAAAGATGGATCTAGTAGGAAAGTTACCATCATGCCATTCTCTTATCACTCCTTCTGGCTTAAACTTAAGACGAATGAAAACCGAAAAATTGATGGATGCATTAAGAAAGTTACCATCCGAAAAATTGATGGATCTATTAAGAAAGTCACCATCTGACGGGTTCTTCGGTTTGTGCTATGCAATGGACGGAGTTATAAGGGATGAAACCCTTATAGAGAAGGACATTGATGCGATTTTGTCAATTGTTTTCGATCTAGAACGAACTAATCAATAGAACTCTTGCCAGATAAGGATTTAGTCGATTTATGCCACCCTTTAGGAAGTTGATGGGTGCTGCTACTGAGTCGGGATTCCTTGAGTGTGTAACAGAGCAGAGTATGGCTATCGATTAGACATTTCAAAGCAGATACTCCGAGAAGTCTTGTAAGTGTTCTTTATCATCGGCTTAATTTTGCCAGTGGGAAATTATTATCGGTAATTAACAATTCTTCCCCTAGTTTGAGATTGTATATCAGTTCGGGCAGTTTGGCTTGAGCTTCTTGAAGAGAGACAATCATAATTTTACGGCAAGCGGGAAGATGAAAGGACTTTCTAGGCCGATAATACTAAATCCGTTGAGTAACGCACAGAAAACGGGTTTCTCGGAGAAACCCGTTTTCTACTCATGCAAAAATAACCAGATTTGTTATAATTTCTCGATTCTAACTGATCGACGCAGAGAAGGGATAGGCGAACCGAAAACCCTATCCATTAAGGACCCGTGTTAAACTGATTAATCATGCTATTGTCTAGAAGCGACCTATGCCGAACTTAACCTTAAGCAACGAACAAGTAATCGAATTAGTCAAACAACTCCCCAAAGCACAGCAAGGATGAGCCTTAATAATATGAGAAAAATTTCGATCGAAGTCAGTCCCGAAGCGGCAGAAGTCTATCAATCCGCATCCCCAGAGGAACAAGAACGCGTCCGGGTTCTTGTCGATTTGCTAATTAGAAAGCCAGTTAACAGCGATATCGATTTCTTGAGAAAACTAATGGACGAAATTAGTGATGAGGCGGAAGCTAGAGGATTAACACCCGAAATCCTAGAATCTTTATTAAATGAGCCTTGAATACTATTTCGTTTTCGATACAAATGTTTTAGTAAGTGCGCTTCTCTCTAAAAACGGTAAAGCTCGTCAGGCATTAGACAAAGCCCAAAATATCGGCAAGCTTTTAATGTCCGAATCTACTTTGTTAGAATTGATCACTGTTTTCAATCGTCCCAAATTCGATAGATATGCCTCCTCAGCAAAAAGGCGGCTATTTATAACGGCGATAGAAAGAACCGCGGAAATTGTCGTGATTCGAGAGAAAATCAAGGTTTGCAGAGATGAGAAAGATAATCAGTATTTAGAACTAGCGATCGATGGTCAAGCTAACTGTATTGTAAGCGGCGATTCTGATCTATTAGTTTTAAATCCATTTCAAGAAATCCCAATTTTAACGATTCAAGAATTTCTAGATCATGACTTTTCCCGTTAGCGATCAGTCTCCCCACCCACGAGCCAGCTAAAGACTCATGTTAAAATCGTTAATCATGCTGGTGTCTAGAAGCGACCTATGCCAAACTTAACCTTAAGCAACGAACAAGTAATCGAATTAGTCAAACAACTCCCCGAAGCACAGCAACAGGAACTATTTAGATTCCTCATCCAGCGTCAGTGGGGAAATATGGAAGCTATAACCGATTACGGAAGCCAACAGGCAAAAATCGTCGCAGCAGAACGCGGCTACGATTGGGATACCATGACGGAAGACGAAAGAGAAGAATTTATCGATGAAATCGTTCACGAGAAGTAGTGATTTATACTGTTGTCTTCGACACAAATATTCTCCTATCTGCTGCGCTTTCTAAAGGCGGTAGCCCGAATAGTTGTTTTTCCCTAGCCCAAAGCAAACTGATTCGATCGGTCACTTGTCCAGAGATTTTAGGCGAATTATCCGAAAAACTTCTACTAAAAATCAAATTTCCTGAAGAACGAGTTAGAAAATACATTGAGGAAATTTGTGATGCTTCTAGCATTGTTTCTATAGGTGGAACACTTAGAGCCGTTCCCAATGATCCCGATGACGATATGATCATAGAATGTGCAATCGCTGGCAAGGCTACCCATATTATTACGGGGGACAAACATCTTCTTTCACTGGTTGAATATCAAAATATTCAGATCGTAAAAGCAAAAGATTTTCTAGATTTCTTAACTCGAAATAATAACCATCAATTATGAACTTTACTCAATGTAATTTGGTTCTTACGAACTTACACTGTAGAAAATTCCTCAAGTTCCCGCTCTGCCCAGCAATGCTCTAAAGTTGATAAATATCAATCTGACAAAAACTCAAAGCCTTATTATACAAGCTTTACAAGCATGAGTTTTTGATAGTTTTACATGACAGGTTCGGTAGAGCCGTTTTTAATAACCAGATTTATTATTAGAAACACTCACAATACAATATAATCCTATTTTAGTAATTAATTCCAGAAAATGCCATTGATCGCCGATAAGGTTATCTTATTTTTGTTTTCCTAATTGTTAGATTTTCTAAAAAGTTGAAAAAGTACGGGCGAAGCATTCGGATAGAAAATCTCTGGTTTCAGCGATAGGTTATTGTCCGAATGCTTCGCCCCTACAGGACGCAATTGCCGATAAGGTTATCCTATTTTTGTTTTCCTAATTGTTGGGCCTTATAAAAAGTTTCTAAACTGTGACTATCCCCGACAAAACGCCAGTGCCAGGGTTCATAATTAATACCCTGGGGATTATTTTCAGGGAAAGATAACTCGAAACTATACTGAGCAGCGTTATTTTGCAACCAACGAAAAGCGGCAGTATTAGCAAAACTGGTACTTAAATTTGTGGCGGGAGCGTGACCATCGCCAATATCGATCGCATAACCGGTATGATGTTCGCTGTAACCTGGAGGTGCGCTCACTTCTGCTCGTTTGCGGGTTGGCTGATTGCGTTGTTTTTTAACTTCAAAAAAGAGCTTTTCTTGGGTTGCTTTCGATCGAAATGCGGAAATCGGCATTAAAATCACCCCCGACCTTCTCGCGTCACTCTGCATCTGGATAAAAGCCTTGGCTGCTGGTTTCCTTAAACGCATAGCACCATCCCCAGTAATAGGGGCTAATTCCGTCTCTGGGGCTTCTTGATAGGGTAAATGACCTAGAATGTTCTCAATGGTGCTAGGAGTGGCTTTAATCAGGGGGGAGGGGTTAATAACCGGTTTTTTTACGGAAGCAGGGGGACGATTCAAGACTGCTATGGCAATTATGCCAGTTCCCACCAGAGCAAGTAAACCGCTTGCGATCGTTATAAGACCATTAGGATTAGTAGTTTTTCTGTACTGGCTGTCCCGCAAAGCTTCGGGAATATCATCGATCGGTTTCACGGTTCACTTACCCTCCTGCACGATAATTACATTATTCCCCGGCCACTCCATCTTGACGAGCAGCCTGTTGAACGGCGGCGGCCACAGCCGTAACTACACGACCATCAAAAACCGAGGGAATAATATTCTCTCGATCGAGATTAGCAGGAGTGATCAAAGAAGCGATCGCTTTGGCCGCTTCCAGATACATATTATCGGTGATTGCCCTAGCGCGACAGTCCAGGGCCCCGCGAAATAATCCGGGGAAAGCGAGAACATTGTTAATCTGATTGGGATAATCGCTACGTCCGGTAGCCACCACGGCCACCAAATCATTGATTAATTCCGGTTGAATTTCGGGAATGGGATTAGCCATGGCAAACACGATCGCATTTTTGGCCATTCCCTTAACCATTTCGGGAGTCAATACCCCCGGTGCGCTCACCCCCAAGAAGACATCAGCACCTTTGAGGGCATCCCCTAGCTTACCACTGGCAGCCACGGCCCAAGCTTGTTTTTCTGGGGTTAAATCGTCCCGGTTTTGGGAGAGGATGCCATGGGAATCACAGAGGATGATATCTGTGGCTCCTGCGGTTTTAAAGAGATTAGCGATGGCGATTCCCGCAGCACCCGCACCATTAATGACGATTTTGACTGTATCAAGCGATTTTTTGACAAATTTGAGGGCATTAATCAGGGCAGCCAGGGAAACGATCGCTGTACCGTGTTGATCATCGTGGAAAACGGGAATATTTAATTCTGCTCGCAGACGTTTCTCGATTTCAAAACAGCGGGGAGCGCCGATATCCTCTAGGTTAATACCCCCAAAAACCGGAGCGATTCTTTTGACGGTTGCGATGATTTCTTCGGGGTCTTGGGTGGCTAAACAGATGGGAAAAGCATCAATTCCGGCGAATTCCTTGAATAACATCGCTTTCCCTTCCATTACTGGCAAAGCAGCCTCCGGCCCGAGATTTCCTAATCCTAATACCGCGCTACCATCGGTCACTACAGCGACGGTGTTGCCCTTGATGGTCAATGAGTACACCAGTTCGGGTTGGTGAGCGATAGCGGTGCAGATGCGACCAACTCCGGGGGTGTAGGCCATGGCCAGGTCATCTTGGGAGGTGAGGGGAATACGACTCTCAATGGAGATTTTACCCCGGCGATGGAGATCAAAGGTGCGATCGGAAACTTTCAGGAGTTTAACATCCGGTAGAGCTTTAACCGCGGCGATAATCTGTTCCGCTTGGTCGGTACTAGCGGCATCAACCATAATCTCGCGGGTGCTAATCTTTAAATTGCGTTCGATCAGAGAAATTTGCCCTAAATTCCCCCCCACATCGGCGATCGCATTGAGGACAGAAGCGAAGGTTCCCGCTTGATTGGGGATTTCTATCTTGAGACTTAAACTATAGCTAGGATTGGGCGTTAAATGAACCATGCTGAAGGCTTCCAATACTGATAAATATTGATTATCTTCTATCTGTGAGGGACTTTGGTATCTAATCGCGCAGTTTCTGTAGCTATTATGATCTCTGTGGTCATAATACTGGTGGGACCGAGTGAGTCAAACTAGATCCTTTTTAAAAGGTGTGGGGTGTGGGGTGTGGGGTGTGGGGAGCAGGAAGAGGGGGAATTATGAATTATGAATTATGAATTATGAGGTGGGGTGTGGGGTGTGGGGAAAAGGTAGGAAGGCTGCATCTCAACATTTGCAAAAATACCGACAATCAGCAATTATCAGTCACTCTTAAATGCGTACAAAAGTATCAGCAACTGCCTGTAAGCAGCTCACCGAAAAGCTAATGCGCTCCGGGGTTTGGGGGCGGCGCCACGCCCCCAACGGGAGGTTTGGGTAGGGTTGATTCATGAATCAACCCTACTATGAATCAACCCTACTATGAATCAACCCTAGGGGTTTGGGGGGTTCTACCCCCCAAAAGCTTGGATTAAGTGATAAAATCAGAAGTAATGCCCGATCTTAGCCGAGAGTTTCCCCGTAAAAATCCCAATTGGTAGATTTACAAAAATGAGATGCAGCCGTCGGTCGGCGATGGCAAATTAGGTTAGACTTCATCTTGATGAGAAAGGCTGTAAATATTCCACATTTGCCGATAAGCATTTTCTAAATCTCTGGTAAATTGTTTGGCATTCCAGAGGGGAGATGTATGACGAGACTGTCGGAGTTTCCAACGGACTTCTTCCCTTAAATTTTTATCTAATCCTAACTTAATTCCCCACTGCACATATTCTTCATCACTCCAAGCTATACCCTCAGTTATTCCCGCATTCATCATTAAAGTATAACCGTTGCGTGATGACCATTGTTGCCCCACTTTAACCACCAGAGGAATTCCCATCCAGAGGGTTTCTAAGGTGGTTGTACCACCGTTAAAGGGATAGGTATCCAAAACCACATCAGCGATGGCTAAATTTGCCCTGTAGGTTTCCGTCTGATAGAGAGGAAGCATCTTAATTCGATTAGTTTCTACCCCAACTTCTGCGGCAATTTGACAGAATAAATCCCAGAGAGAATTATCATCAGCAACTCCTTGAATCAGGAAATAACTATTAGGTACAGATTTGAGGATTTGCATTTGTAAGCGAATCATCGCCGGATTACGCTTAATTGCTGTTTGAGAACTTAGGTAAATAACCGCATCATTATTAATATCTAAATCTTCTCTTCGTAGGGTAGGAACGGCTATTTCAAAACCATCCACAGCGACAAAAGCATTAGGTAAACGCCAGATTTTTTCTTGATAATATTCTTGGGCATTTTCTGGCAATACATAAGGATCCGCTAAAAGATAATCTACTGCGGGTAAACCAGAACCATCAAAACCTAACCAGTTAACTTGAATAGAAGCAGGTTTTAAGGCAATAACTTGGACAACCATTAGTCCAGTACCACTATCTAAATCTACAAGAATATCGATGTTATCTTCTTTAATTTTGCGGTAGGTTGCTAGGGAATCAGCATTAGCATGATAGATTTTATCTGCGGGATTAGAAAACCATTGTTTAGTTATTTCATCCACAGGTTGACTCACCATATAAAGGTGAATATCAAACTGCTCACGATTGTGATAATTAATAGTCCAACGACTCAATAAACCCACGGGATGACGTTTTAAGTTTTGGGCAATGTAACCAATTTTAAGTTTTTTATCGGGATTATCTTTTTTGGGTTTGTCAAAACCTTCCTCTTGAAAACCCAGCATTTCTTTGTAGTTTTTTTGAAAAAAACTGCCAATCTGATTTAACACTTGTCGATTCTCTATCGGGTTATCTTCATAGTAATAAATCGGATTCATAACTGTTAGCAAAGCTTCTCTAACTAAGGGATGTATATCTTGAGGCTTTTCTTTCATAAATTCTTGAATTAAGTATTTATACTCTTGACAAATACTAGGAATATCATTCCATTTTGAGGCTCGTAAAGAACCATTAAAGAGAAGAGATTGACTAAACATTTTTAAATCAATTGTTTGGCTTTTATCTTTGAATTCTTTGATAAAGTTTATCGCTTTTTGGTGGTTAGGGACAGAGACATAAAACCAAAATAAATTAGCTACTAAGTGCAAACTTTCGGGATAAAGGGGAAGAAAAGCTTCCGCTAAGTCAACGGAATAAATAGGTTGATATTTCTCAAAAGCAAACTGTCGGGTAACAGTGATGACGTAATTAAGTAATTCTGGAGAATTGCCAAGATAGGGTAAACTTAACCGAACTAATTCTATGGTATATTTGTGAGGGTAAGGTATGACGGCAATTACTACCCGTTCCAATAATTGAGAGTTAACTGAACCCTGGGTAATTAATTCTAGTATTTGCCATTCTTGCAGTTGTTGAGGATGAAATCTATTTAATTTAATTTCAACGAGGGTTAAATGCAGTAAATTATCGAGATAACTGGGATTAATTTCCTGTAGATGTTTACGAATTAACCAACTGATTTCTAGATTTTCTAACTCTAATTGTCGGTTAGCTTCGGTAGTTAAAATATTGCTTAATTCTAGCATCCATGACTCGGTTTCCTGTTCATCTCCTTGAGTGAAAACAAATAACCAAGTAGCTTGTGCTTCTTCTTCTTTTGCCTGCAAAAGATAGGATAATCCTAAATACCAATAATTACTAATTTCTAGGGGTTCTTTTTCTATCAGTTCTTCGTAAAACTGACTAACAATATCGTATTGATTGTTTTCTAAAGCGGTTTTAACTTCATTTTGCCAAGACATGATTTAATTCTCCCTGATTAACTTTCACAATAGATTTGCCACATTTGACGATAGGCGCTTTCTACATCTTTAGTAAACTGACGTGCATTCCAAATCGGTGAAGTTTGTCTAGATTCATCTAATTTAGCGATAACTTTGCGTCTCAATTGTTCATCCTTACCTAACTTAATCCCCCAGTCGATATACTCCTCATCACTCCAAGCAATACCCTCACTAATTCCCGCATTAACCATTAAAGTATAACTATTTCTCGATGACCATTGTTGACCAACTTTTGTAACTAAAGGAATCCCCATCCACAGCACATCTAAAGTTGTCATTCCTCCCGTAAAAGGATAGGTATCTAAAACCACATCAGCTATTCTTAAATTTGCTCGATAAATTCCTGTGGGATAGAGGGGTAAGATTTTTAATCTCTCATAATTAATTCCTTCTTCCTCGGCAATTTTGAAAAATAATTTTTCCACTGATTTAGCATCACTTAACCCTTGAATACTCAAATAACTATTAGGAACTGCCTTTAAAACTTGTAGCTGAAGTCGAATAGTTTCAGGGTTACGTTTAATCCCCGTTTGTACGGTTAAGTAATTAATTGCATCCTCTGGAATCCCTAAATCATCCCTGCGGAGAGAGGGGGAAGCAACCTCGACACCATCCACACAAATATAGGAATTAGGTAAGCGCCAAATTTTTTCTCGGTAGTATTCCTGTGCATCTGCTGGTAAAACATAATTATCAGCAAGATAGTAATCAATTGCGGGAATTCCTGACGCATCAAAACCTAACCAAGTCACTTGTATTGGTGCGGGTTTTAGTGCCATGACTTGACAAGTTGCTTTATTAGTGATGCTGTCTAAATCTACCAAAATATCAATATTATCTTGACTAATTTTTTCAGCAATTACTTGAGGATCAATCGGTAAGTTATAGCAAGCATTTACCTGATTTTTAAAACAATTTTCAGTGATAAAATCTTCTTGTTGAGATACTAGGTATAAGGAGACATGAAATTCATTATAGTCATGATATTTCATTAACCACCTAGAAATTAATCCAATAGAATGATTATATAAAGTATGGGCAATATAGCCAACTTTAAGAACTTTATTGGTATCTTTAATGGTCGATTTTTGAAGAGAATTACCCTTATAATTATTGCGAACGTATTCCTGAAAAAGTTGACCAACACAATTATTAATATAACGGTTTTTTCTTGGGTTATCTTCTAGGTAAGTTAGAGGGGATAAAATTGTTATGTATGGTTTATCCAATAATCTTGGACATTCTTGATTAGCGATACTTTTTTGCAAGGATTCTGCATATTCTTCAATATCTGCCTTAATATCGACCCAATCACCACTAAATAATTTGACATAAAGAGCAATAAAATCAGCGACAGCTTGAGAAGGCAACCCTTGACAACTTGTTTTTAATTGATTAGCTACTTGGATAGCAGCGGCAAAATCTCGATTATCAAAATAACATTGATAAAGTTCAGCTAACAGATAAATTTGCTCTGGTTCTACTGCTAAACAAGTATTAATAATATCAATAGCCAATGGTTTATTGTTTCTGGCTAGAGAAGGGACTTTAGCTTCTACTACTTTGATGAAAGTCTGTCGCTGACAGTTAGATTTAAATATTGCTTCCAAGTAAGGGACAGTTTCTGGTATCTGAGAATCGAGAAATTTTTCGAGAACTTCTGCTAATAAACTTGACTCTAGACTCTGGAAATTATTTGTTTTTAACACATCAACAAATAACCAAGCTTTTAACTGCTCTTTCTCGAAATAATTCAAATTAATTGCCAATAAAATAAACCGCAGCAAATTATCAATATTATCGGGACTAATCTCACGAATATGTCCTCGAATTAACCAACTGGTTTCTAAATTGCCTAACTCTAACTGTCTTCGCGCTTCCCCATCCAAAATATTGACTAAATCTACTGTCCACAGCATCACCTCCTGTTCATCCCCTTGACTGAGGACGAATAACCATGTAGTTTGTGCTTCTTCTTCCCTAGCTTCCAAAAGATAGGCTAATCCTAAATACCAATAATGACTAATTTCTAAGGGTTCTCTTTCTATCAATTCTTCGTAAAACTGGCTAACTTGCCAAAAATCCCCTTGGATAATTGCCGGTTCAACTTGGGAATGCCAAGACATAAGTATTTATCGTTAAGTGTCTCTACTAGCGTACCCAAATAGAAGCAAAATTTTTCTATATAAGTAAAATTTATCAGTCGCTCAGGGGTTGGGTTTTGGGGTGGTCACTGCGTGCGCTTTGCGGGGGGTGTTAGGGTTTTAGTTGAAATTCCCCCACTACCCCACTTCCCATTCCCCCACTTCCCACTCTGCACCCAGTTTCAACGCGTCCCAGCTTACCATCAATCTCAGCCAAGAGTCAGTCCCGATGAAAAAGTTTTCACCACCAGAGACGAAAGAGGTTTCCTTCCCTATACCCCACACCCTACACCCTACACCCTACACCCTCTTTCAAGTCATTTTTTTGAAAGATTTTCTAAATAAACCAATAAATCGGCCATAGCTTGAGGATCGGGCTGAAATTTGGGCATTGGCGGTGTTTTACCACTAATTACCTGTTCAATCAGACTAATTCTCGATTTGCGATGGGAAACCTCCTCTAAACTCGGTCCGACGATGCCATCAGCAAACTGACCGTGACAAGCAGCGCAGTTAATCTGAAAGATTTCGTAACCGCGACTGACATTACCTTGTCGGGATAACACCTCTTTAATGTAGGGATCCGACATCTTAGCCAGATGAAAGGTGATTAAATAGGTGCTAATCAGGAACAAAACCACGATTATAACCATTAAGAATCGATAAAGCCCGAATTTTGGTTTAACTAACTGACTATTCACGCAAGCTGCCGAAGGAAAGATGAGTTTCTCTTTACATTTTGCAACTTTTTGCCCGAAAATTCCACCGCCGCTGCTAGAGATAGAGAAATGGGGAATAATATAAGGCAAAAGTACAACTTTTTCTAACTCTCTAGCAATGAACCTATTAACCAGACTGGAAGATTGGCCCTATATTATCCTACCTATCACCATCATCCTCAGTTTCCTGCTGTTGGGATGGCTCGTAGAAAAGCGCGTTGTCAGTCAACTTTTATCGATTGCCAGAGAAAAAAACCTGCGTTTCTCGGAAGGGGTTTTACGTTCCCTTCGTGGATTAAGCATACTTTGGTTCGGACTTTTGGGTTTAAATATTGCCCTCTCCCTTCCCAATCTTCCCCTCTTTCCCTCCCTGATTCTCCTGAGCCAAAAATTTCTGCTAGTGGCTTTTTTAGCTTCGGCTACTTGGGCTATTGCTCAATTATCCGTGGAAATATTACGAGTTTATACCACGGGAGATGATGGTATTTCTTCCCTAACTTCCCTCTTTGAATTTCTCGCCAAAGTTCTGATTTTTAGCTGCGGTTTTTTGCTTATTTTAAGCTCGGTTGGCATTTCGATAACTCCGATGCTTACTGCCTTTGGTATTGGGGGTGTTTCCCTCGGTTTAGCTCTCCAAAATACCCTAGCTAATTTAATGTCAGGTATTAATATTATCACTTCTAAAAAAGTTAGACCGGGAGATTATATTGAACTGAGAACGGGAGAAGCTGGTTATGTGCGAGATGTGGATTTAAGATGCACAGTAGTCGAAGAAATTACCAATAATCTTTTGGTTATTCCCAATGCTCAGATCATTTCTTCTAGTTTCCGTAACTATAGTTTACCAGATCACTCCCTACTGGTTCCCGTGGAAGTGGGCATTAGTTACGATAGTGACTTAGAAAAAGTCGAAAAAGTTACCCTAGAAGTTATACAAGAAATCACCCAGTTATTGCAACCTCACCTCGGTAACTATAAACCCTTGATCCTTTACCGCAAATTCGATTACTATAGCATTGTGCTAACAGTTTATCTCAAGGTGGTAGAAGAGGAATTTTTTCAACATCTCACCATTAAACACGAATTTATTAAACTCCTACACCGACGCTATCAGCAAGAAGGAATTAAAATTCCCTATCCGATTTTTTTTCCCTATCCCCCCACTAATCCCCCTAGTTAACCTCAATTCCCTATGGCAACCAACAATTGAAATGCGCGGACAACTTACAACTGATAATTCTCCTCAAAAAACTTACGAGTCATCGGTTGGACAACTTCAAGACCGTGGCCTTCTCCTAATAATTCTAGGGGTTTTCCTTCCACTTGAATCCAGACTTTGGCATTGGGATCCTCGGTAGTAGTAGTATAGATGATTTGTGCCAAACGACCGATTAACATATCAGGACCATCATCATTGCCAAACTCCCGCGAGAGATTAATCTTAATTCCCGTTTTATCTACTTTTAAATCAAGTAATTTAGTCCCGGGGGGAATAGTGGTCATATCCTGAGGATTACTTGGACCAGCTAATAGAATCTTCAATACTGCTGTTAACTCTCGGTCGTCGCTATTCGCTTTTTGAACGGTAATTTCTTGGGTGACTAATTGATTACCCGTATCGGTCACTTTTAACCAATAAACCTGTCGAGTTTCCCTAACAGGAATAGCTGCAGGAGTTGCTGTCGGACTTGTCTTCACTGGATTCGGAGAAACCGGTTCCACAATTGGTGATTGACTTATCGGCGCCGGAGTAGGAGATTCAATCGGGTTTTCGCTAGTTTTCTGGGGGGAAGATAGGTGATGGACGGCAAACCAAGCAGTGGCCCCACCAGCAGTAAATAAAGCGAGGCCAATACCAATTATCCAAGGTAAAGAGATTTTATCACTAGAGCGAGAACTAGGCATAATTCAGTTATTAGTTATTAGTTATTAGTTATCAGTTATTAGTTATCAGTTATTAGTTATCAGTCGAACGCTTTTATTCTCCCCCCGCAACGCGCACGAAGTGGTCTCCCCACTTCCCCACCACCCCACTTCATAATTCATAATTCATAATTCATAATTCCCACTTCCGATCTCCTGTTTTCTGACCGTTAAATTTAATTGGGGTTCCCCGATCGAGGTTCAATGCTGCCAAAGGCGGCTATACTCAGCTTATCATCGTCGATCTGCAATTGTAGAAGGCGGGCGATAATTCCTTGTTTCTCGAAGTTTTTTAAATCTAACTGGGTGGATATACCCTCGGCAAACCCCTTGAGAAGGCGCGAGGAGATGCGACGACCATTAAGAGTGGCTGTGGGGTCAATAAGCTCGATTTTTCGCCCCTGCACTAGCTTAAATCCCACTTCTAAGCTCAGATTGAGGTTGGCTGCTGGTTCGTCTGGCCTTTGGGTCTCCAGCTGCAGGCTGAGGGTGACTCGATTATTATTAAGAAAATTAAAATTTGCTTGAATAAATTGATATTTTGTGCTATCTAATTCTTCTCTAGAGGGAATCAGATTATTAATCAGGGTCTGAATTTGTTCTTTGACCGCTGCCGATTGTAAAGCTTGATTAACATTAGTTTCCGTGAGGACAAGATGCAACGCCCCCGCAGCCGGTCGGCGCAGAGAGGCGGCTAAACTGCTGTTTTTTTGCTGTAATCGCCGCAGATCGAGGCTAATTGGCTCGGTTTCTAGCTCGATCTTCTCAATGCGAACATCCGCAAGGGGATAAATTCCCCGTGCAGAAATGCGAACTCGATCGATTTTGCCTTGCAGAGCCTGATAATTGGGAGTATTATCGACCCTGACGGCCAATTGTTCCACTTTTTGGACTTGAGAGCGAAGGGTATGGGCTAAAACCGTATCAATAATTGCCCCTGCGGGAGTTAACAGGGTCAAAACACTAGCGAGAGTGATTGTTAGCCATTCCATCGCTCAATTACACCCATCCAGCTAAATTTTGCCAAGCATTAGTCAAAAGCTGACTTAACCAACGTCGTTGCACTTGATCTAAAATCGGGTCTTCTGCGAGAATTTCTTCAGTCAGATCATCGAGAGATTGACCCTGAGCGCGGGCCATTCTAATAATTCCCGCAATCACGGCAGCGATCATCTCCTCATCGACGGGACGCTGTCGGAGGGCGGCAATTTCTTCGGGGGTGGTCGGGATGGGATAATTCATAATCAGATGGGGTAGGCTTTGTATTAATCTGGGTATGTAAAGTTTTTTAAACTTTTTTCAGAAAACTTTTTGTGTAGTCTAGCGTAATCAGACGATTTTTGGGTTTAACAACTAAATCAAGATGAGAGAAATACTTTACAGAGAAATTCCGACTCCTGACTCGATCGCCGTTTGTCAGTGGTTACAATCCGATTGGCAACCCGGAAGCGGTGTCAAGACAAATACACCTAACGGAGTCAGATTGCGCTTATCAGAGGCGATCGAATTATCGATTTTTGTCTGGACGCTGCAACGGACTACTTATTTAAAAGTTTTCCGCTGGGGTGAGCGATCGCACGATCAAGAAACATCTCTGACTCGGCAGCTCGATCGAGCTTTACAAAAGCGTTTCCCGCCGCAGTATAACACGATACCAAATATCGATCAAAAAAATCAGTCAATTTTCACAGATTTAGAAGCGGACTATCCCCTAACGGTTCACTACTTCCGCAAAATGCCCCAAGGAGAGGCGGATTTAGAACGTTTGTACTGGTGGGAAAAACGTTGGCGCGACAGTGCCAAAAATCCCCAACAACCGCAGCCCGTAATTTTCTCTAACAGTGAGGAAAATGATCATCCCATCACCTACGACTTAATTTATATTGGTGGTGCCTTGGGGGCAATTCATGCGGCACAGATGGCCAAATTAGGTTATCGAGTCCTCTTAGTAGAAAGACTACCTTTCGGACGGATGAATCGGGAATGGAATATCTCTCGATCGGAGTTTCAAAGTTTAATTAATTTAGGGCTATTTACTGCCGAAGAATTCGAGGAATTAATCTTCCAAGAATACCTCGATGGCTTTAATAAGTTTTTTGATGGCAATAATCCCCCCCATCTGAAAGCAAAAATTCTCCATACTCCCACGGTTTTAAATATCGCCATTAATTCCGATCAATTGCTGCAATCCTGCGGTAAAAAAATACAGAATCATGGCGGTAAAATTCTCGATCAAACAGAATTTATCAAGGCTGATATTACCGCTAATAGTGTTACTGTCACCCTTAATCATGGTGGAGAAATTCAACAGATCAAAGGCCGTTTATTGATTGATGCTATGGGTTCCGCCTCTGCCATCGCTTGGCAATTAAACGGAGTGCGTGCCTTTGATAGTGTCTGTCCGACAGTGGGGGCAGTAGTAGAAGGATTCGATCCGGTGGTGTGGGATTCTCACTATGGCGATGTCTTAAATTCCCATGGCGATATTTCTAAAGGCAGACAACTAATTTGGGAATTATTTCCGGGGGAAGGAAAAGAATTAACCTTTTATCTATTCCACTATCATCAAGTCCATCCCGATAACCCCGGTTCTCTGTTAGAAATGTACGAAGATTTCTTTACTATTTTGCCCGAATATCGACAGTGTGACCCAGAAAAATTAACTTGGAAAAAACCCACATTTGGTTATATACCGGGGCATTTTAGCACAGGAAAAAAAGATCGAATTGTCTCCTTTGATCGCATTTTAGCCATCGGTGATGCCGCCTCCCTACAATCACCCTTAATCTTTACTGGTTTCGGTTCTTTAGTGCGTAATTTAGAGCGCTTAACCGATCTTTTGGATACGGCATTAAAACACGATTTACTAACAGCTAAAGATCTAGAAAATGTGCGGGCCTATCAAAGTAATGTGGCGGTAACTTGGTTATTTTCTAAAGGAATGATGGTTCCCACGGGAAAAACCTTACCCCCCCAAAGAATTAACGCCATGTTAAACACATTTTTCGGTTTATTGGCCGACGAACCGCCAGAGGTTTCTGAAACCTTTATTAAGGATAAAACCGATTGGTTGACCTTTAGCCGTTTAGCAATTAAAGCGGCCAGAAAAAACCCCACTTTACTGTTATGGATAGCAGAAATGGCCGGCAGTAAGGATTTAATACGTTGGTTGGGTTCCTATCTCGATTTTAGCCTTGATGGAGTCAAAAATCTGCTTTTTGGTTCCTGGTTTCCCCAATGGTTAAAAAACTCCCAAAGCTGGCTAGAAAAAGACAATCCTCGCCTCTGGTTAAAGTTATTGAGTTTTAATTATGGCTTAAGAAATTAGAGAATATTTATCAATTGACGCTCCCATCACCCTAGGCGCGTTAGAAGTCAAAGTAGATGAATTGTTTAAGAAGTTAACACCCCCAGAGGTTTGCTTCTCTGACAGGATTTCCCCTAATCCTTACTGAATACAATTTAATTTGCTATGACTAAGACCTTGGCGAATAAATTTCTCGGTTCTAGAAAAAACCGGGTTAAACCAGCGAAAAATTATTCCTACCGCCAGTTGATCCAGTGGCGAGATTTTCGGGACATTTTCGATGACAGGAGAAGATATGACGATGGTTACTTTCGCCATGGCGCGGGTGAAGCAAGATTTAGATCAGCAATTAAAAAAAGGAGACCTATCCGAGACGATCTCGATCGAACGTATTTATCCAACCCTAGAGAAAGCGATCGAGACGTTTCATCATCGTAACTCACCCCCATCATCCGAGCCTCAATATTGACACTTTCACCGTTCATTCCTAGACAATCTAGGGGTAAATTCTCGGTTGACGGACTTAAACTAATACTACCAAATCATTACCCAAAAAAATAAACAGAAAACTTCCTACAGAACTGGGGCAAGGGGAAAATTTTTACCTTTAACCTGAAATAGGCCGCTCTTTTCCCGACAAAAGAGCGAGATTTTAGCTCCTGGCCGAAGGCTGAACACTAGATAAAATTTTGTTACGATTATTCCACCAGCAATTTTTGAGCAAGATACAATCGGGATAGCAAGGCTGCCATTGGGCTAAAAGTTAAGCAAATTGAAGAGATAGCCATTTGACGAAAAAATCTATCATCGATGAGGTTGATCTTCCCCAGATAAGAAACGAGTGAAGATTAATTGTTGAACCGAGCATCAGAAGCTATCTCTAAAGGGGGAAATGTTAGAAAGTTATCCCAGAAGGGGAACCATCACTATTGACTTATCTATTTCCTATTGCTTGTATTCATTTAGTCATCTAACAGCAAGGAATGTAATCTCATTCAGGGGAAAAAGTCGCTATGAACCACCAAATAGAAACCCCTATCCGGTCAACCTCTCAAGCTCGATTCCGTTCACGGGAAGAACGCATCCAGATGGGTAAATCCCTGCGGGAGCGATTGCCGCGTTCTAGCCACGCTATCTGGCAACCCCCCGCAGCTGGTCGAGAGCCGATCGAGATCATTGAAGCATCAAATCGAGGGCGATTACAGGAATTGATTCCCATCCGCTACGGACGAATGTTGCGGAGTCCCTTTACCTTTCTGCGCGGTTCCGCTGCTTTGATGGCCTACGATCTGGCCACCACTCCCAAAACTGACATTATCGTGCAGGCCTGCGGAGATTGCCACCTCTTGAACTTCGGATTTTTTGCCACCCCCGAACGCAATTTAGTCTTCGATATTAACGATTTCGACGAAACCCTGCCCGCGCCTTGGGAATGGGATCTCAAGCGTCTCGTGGTCAGTTTTGTCATCGCCGGCAGGGATAGCGATCTATCCGAGCGAGAATCGAAGGCAGCGGCGATCGATTGCGCTCGTTCCTATCGAGAACACCTGCGGGAATATTCTCGCCTCAGTCCCTTAGAGGTATGGTACACGCGCATAGGAGCAGAACAGGCGATCGAGATGGCTCCCGACGAAAAGACGCGGAAGTTGCGGGAACAGATGATGGCAAAAGCCCGCGAGCGCATCATCGAACATCTCTACCCCAAGATCGTCACCCAAACCGGCGGACGCAATCGCTTTGTCGATCAGCCGCCCATTCTCTACCATGTCAACGAACCGGATTGGGAGACTCTCGTGCGCGAGGGTCTGGAAGATTATCGCCAATCCCTGCCGGAGGAACGCCGGGTCCTCTTTGATCGCTACCAGTTAGAGGACTTTGCCCTGAAAGTGGTGGGCATTGGCAGTGTCGGCACCAGATGTTATATCGCCCTATTGTTCTCGGAAGATAACCATCCCCTCATCCTACAAGTTAAGGAAGCTTGCCCTTCGGTTCTTGAACCCTATACCACCAAGAGCCAGTACGAAAATCAGGGACAACGGGTAGTTACAGGCCAGAGATTGATGCAATCCTCTAGCGACATATTTTTAGGCTGGACCCGGGGAAGAGGGGGCAACAACTTCTATTTACGGCAACTGCGGGATATGAAGTTTTCCCTACCCATTGAGGGAGTATCGGCCGTCCAACTGCAACGCTACGCCGAGTTCTGCGGCTGGACTCTGGCCCGCGCCCACGCTAAATCTGGAGACGCGGCCACTATTAGCGGTTATTTAGGAAAAGGAGATCAGTTCGATCTAGCCCTGGGCGAATTTGCGATCGCTTATGCCGATCAGACAGAACGGGATCACGCCGCTTTGGTGGAAGCGGTCAAAACAGGACGGGTCGAGGCTTTGGTAGAAGAAAATTTATAGGGTTAAGCTCTCAGCTATCAGTCTGTTATTTTTCGACCTTAGATTAGGGGTGCGAGCTTTGCGCCCCCACATTGCACTTGCTGTGATACTAAATCCGTTTTTAATAGTCTGATTAACTCTCAAGTTAAGGATCGTTAGGTCAGATTTGCGGCTCTCTTAGGTTTGGTGGGTAAAATGTATTCTAAGATACAGTCTTGAGGGCGAGTGCGTGGAAAGAACCACTCCAGACGCAAAGGACACAAAGATTGATCACTACTATATAAGTTAAACTCATCACACCAAGAATAACAGAGCCGATTTGCTCACAGAAAATAGGGCTTATCTCTACAAAATGCTCTGGAACAAGGATGATAGTATGTGATATAATTTGCTCTTGCTTTCGACTACATATTTAAGTGATTTTGTCAAGAAAATGAGCGAATTAAAATCCCAAATCACAGCTATTGATCATCAACTTTCTAAACGCCCGATCGCTCTCGATCCCGCAGGATATTTTATTATTTATCTAGACCGAGAAGCCGGGTTAATCTGTGCCAAACATTACAGCAATATCATCAACGAAAAAGGTTTAGCCGTCGATCCAGAAACGGGAAAAGTTATCGGTGTTAGGCAAAAACTTGATCGCAATCCTGAGTCTATTTACACCGCTAGGACTGCCAAAGAATTAGCCGTCAAAGTGATCGAAGAAACCCAACCTTGTCCGATTACTATGTTCGATCATGCTGCTTATTTAGGTCGAGAATTTACCCGCGCTGAATACGCTTTAATCACCGGGGAAGAATATATTCAGGATTAAAGATTGGGGTTGAGGAATTATGAATTATCAATTCTGAATTATGAATTGGGGAGTGGGGAGACCACTTCCTGAGCGTTGCTGGGGGAAGTGGGGAGAATAAATAAAAATAGTCTCTTATCTCCTGTCTCCTGTCTCCTGTCTCCTGTCTCCTGTCTCCTGTCTCCTGATAACTGTTAAACCGTGCCTTTAAATAAACCTTGGGGACGGAATAATAACAGCAAGATCATAATTAATAAAGCCACGGCTAATTTATAATCAGAACCAATTAAGGGAACACTAATTTCTTGGGCAACACCAATAATTAAAGCACCGGCAATCGCTCCGTAGGGATTACCAATACCACCTAAAATCACGGCGGCAAACATTGGTAAGATTAAAAACCAGCCCATATTGGGACGCACTCCCCCAGTAATTAACCCGAACATCGCTCCGGCTAAAGCAGTTAAAACTCCCGTGATTATCCATGTCCAGAAGACAACCCATTCGACGTTAATTCCGGTTACTCTAGCTAAATCGTTGCTGTCAGCTACGGCGCGCATCGCCTTACCGATCTTAGTTTTTTGCAATAACAAATGGAGGGCAATAATAACTATAATTGCCAAACCAATAACTAACAAGCGATCAAAAGCTACTTTAATCCCCAAAATTTCTGTAGCGGTCATCACAGGGAGATTGTAGCGTTGATTACTGCCGCCCCAGATCATTAAAATACCATTGCGAAGAAATAAAGCCAAACCGATCGAAATAATAATTAAAGTGGTAGAATCAGCCCGTCGATCGCGCATAGGTTTCCATAATAATCTCTCGGCAATGAGCATGGCAATAGCTGTCACCGCTGCCCCCACCGGCATCGCTAACCAGAGATTAATCCCTTGAGCATTTACCACCCAAGTTATGTAAGCACCCAAAGTCATAAAATCGCCGTGGGCAAAATTAGACAGACGCAAAATGCCACAGGTAAGGGTTAAGCCGACAGCAGCCAGAGCAATAATACTGCCGACGGCTAAACCATTGAATAAAAGTTGCGGTGTATCCATCAAACCTCTTGTATAAATCAAAAATTGTCCTTAGAAATAGAAGTCAGGAGAGAGAAAATTAATTAACTTTTGTCTTTTACCTTATTTAACTGAAAGCTGAGGGCCTGTGGCTTAAATATTTTTGTTTAGACCAAATTACACGGCAGTATAAGCTCAGACAGCTATTATAAAGGTTTGTGTGCCAGCAATTTCTCGCGGCCAGGGAAAAGCTGACGGCCGATGACTTACTGCTATAAAATCAAGAATGCCCACTGATGGAATTTGCCGCCAATGAAGACTATCTTTCGATTAGCGATCGCTTTTTTTGCCCTACTATTTATCCTATATCCTGTCAATGCCTTAGCTGCCAGTTCTGCTGCTGTCACAGGAGCCAATGCTAGTTATGAAAACCAGAATCTGACAGGAAAGGATTTTTCGGGGCAAAATTTGCAATCTGCCCAATTTACTAACGTTAATCTGCAAGATTCTAACTTTAGCTCTGCCGATTTGCGCGGGGCAGTGTTTAACGGAGCCTCTATCATCGAAGGCAACTTTCATGGAGCGGACTTAACCAATGGGTTAGCCTATCTGAGTACCTTTAAAAATTCCGATTTAAGCGATGCCATTTTTGCCGAAGCAATTATGCTGCGCACCATTTTCGAGGGAGTCAATATCAACGGTGCTGATTTTAGTTTTGCCGTGCTTGACGCTCAACAAATCAAAAATCTCTGTGAAAGAGCCGAGGGTGTCAACTCAAAAACCGGCATCTCTACCCTGGAATCTTTAGGATGTGATCAATGATGCAAAGAAGGGTTGGTGTTATTGGTGGTGGACAATTAGCTTGGATGATGGCACAGGAAGCCAAGAAATTAGGCATTTCTCTAATTGTACAAACACCACACCCCGACGATCCCGCCGTTGCTTTAGCTGACGGGGTTGTCTTCGCAGAAATAGCTGACGTGGAAGGCACAAAAAAACTAGCTCAACATTGTGATCTGATCACTTTTGAAAATGAGTTTGTTAATTTAGATGCCCTAGAAGAATTAGCGGCCACAGGAGTTAAATTCTATCCTAGTTTGGCAAATCTGCGCCCCCTATTGGATAAATACGAGCAAAGATGTTATTTACGCTCCCTAGGGTTGCCTGTGCCTGATTTTTGGGCGATAGATAATTTATCCCAACTAGAAAATTATCCTTTTCCGCTAGTGCTGAAAGCGCGACGACACGGTTATGATGGTCAAGGAACCTTTATTATCCGCACTCCTGAAGAATTAAACGCCAAAAAGCCGCAATTAGAGCGTCTTGACTTGATGTTAGAAGCTTATATTCCCTACGAGCGAGAATTAGCCATCGTTGCCGCTAGGGGATTAACCGGGAAAATCGTCACCTATCCCGTGGTGGAAACCCATCAAGAGGAGCAAGTCTGTCACTGGGTAATCGCTCCCGCCGCTCTTAACCAATCTTTACACGCTCAAACCGAACCTATCGCCCATCATCTGTTAAGTAGTTTGTCGGCGGTGGGTGTTTTCGGGATAGAGTTATTTGTCACTCCCCAGGGAGAGGTATTGATTAATGAAATCGCTCCCCGTACCCATAATTCTGGTCATTACAGCCTTTGTGCCTGTCTTACCTCCCAATTTGCCCTACAACTGCAAGCAGTGGCTAATTTGCCCCTCGGAGCCACGGACTTAAAATCTGCTGGGGCAGTTATGGTTAATCTATTGGGTTTTGAGGATAGTGACGGCGATTATGGCGAAAAAAGAGCAATTTTAGCGGCAATCCCGGGCGCTCACGTTTTTTGGTACGGTAAAAAATCCCGTCCCGGTCGAAAATTAGGCCATGTCACCCTGTTAAGGGATACAAGCGATCGCTCTGAGTTATTGGCCCTGGCAAAACAGATAGAAAAGCTTTGGTATGGTTGTTAGGGAATTATGAATTATGAATTATGAATTATGAATTGGGGAGTGGGGAGTATTTTCAGTAAACAGTAAACAGTGAACTGATAACTGATAACTGATAACTGATTCAGTAAATCCTAATTAAAAGACATTTTTGATTGCCTCGGTCAGTTTTTGACTAATTAACTCGTTACCGTCTCGACTGAGATGAATATTATCGCGATAGAGGGAATCAGGATTAGGATGGGCCTGAAAAATGGGCAGAAAATCTAGATAAAAAATCTGCTGGTTGCTGGTGAAATCTGCTAGTCTTTGACGGGCTTTTAATTCATAATCTCGCCCCTGTTTTTGAGCTTCGCGAATGAGGGGAGTAATAGCGATAATTAAACGGGCTTGATTAGCCTGAGCAAGGGCTTGAATTTGGGCAAGAGCGGTTAAATTATTGCCCACTCGATCGCCTCCTTCTTGCACCGGTGGTAGGGGAGGATAACGCTTAAAATATCGATCGTATAATTCGATTAAAGCTAAAGCTGGCCGGCGAGTGGGATAATTAATTTCTCGTCCCACCACTGCCGAACTAGGAGCTAAAGCGAACAGATCATCGGTGTTCATTAATAACACAATCACCTGAGATTCAAAGGTGCCGAAACGTCGCAGATAGGCCAATTGATTGCGCGGTCCCCAGGAATTAGCGGAAGCATTGAGAACTTGCACTGAACCCGTCAGATTTTGGCCTAAATTTTTGGTGATTAAAGCAGCAATGGTCTCTTTTTGATCTGTCCACCAGGAGCCATTAGCGATCGAATCACCGATTAACATGATTCTCGTCGTCTCCGGGGGCCGTTGGGGTGTAATCGGATCGCTGCGCATCGAATACTGATTAACGGCGATAAAATTGGAAAATCGGCGCGTTTGTTGATTAGGAGCCAAAAGATAGCCAATTTCGGCATCAGCTTTGTAAATAAGCGGATTACCGAACCCGAAGACAATTCTTAAAATAGCCTCAAGGAGAAGGCCAAGAATGAAAAGAACGCCTAGAATGATTAAAGACAGCCGAATGATACCAATTTCTAATAACACGGATAGATGGGAGTTCGCTAATTTATGATCCTAAAGTGTCTCATACTTTCTACATCCATCTCATGAAAAGGAGTTAAGAGCAATGTCAGACTTAAATCGTGGCATCATGAAATTCGAGGGAGCCGATAAACCGGCAGTAGTGGCGATATCGTCGATTATCGTTATCGGTAGTATTATTGCTCTGATTCTTTGGGCAATGAAAGTCGCCTACATCTAGTTAACTAGATTAATTTCGCTCACTTTTGGCATCACTCGGTTTAAATTTCTGGCCATCACGATCTCACCTCTTGTCCCCTTGAGCCTGTAGGATAGGGTCAAGGGAGAAATTGCTAGTTCCCTCTATTGCGCTTGCTAGTCACACTCGACTCGAAACAGATCATCGATGAGCAGATCAACTTCTGTTTTAACAGAACTGTTGCAGTTACTCCCCCAGTGGCGATCGCAGATGTACTTCAAAGCATCCCTGACCGCGCTATCCCACGCCATGGAGGATCAGGTTTTAGCGGAAGACGATCAACCATTAGTGATTGCCAGTTTTCAGCGTGAGCGCTTTTATCGTCAAGAGGCCCATCGCTATCGACGCATTGCCCACAAAAGCGGGCAAGTTTATGTTTTGTCCGCCCCAGAAACCGATTTTAAGCATAGTTCCGACGTTTACGAGACGATCGCTTTTCAACCGGATGACAGTTTAGCCCAAGAATGGCATCTAGTGGTTATCGGTCGCCATTATGCTAGTTGTTTGATCTGTCGGGAACGAACCCATCTGGTAGCCGAAGGGGAAAATAGGGCAGCTATGGATAATAATCGCCGTTTTGAGGGGATTTGGACGAGTGATCGCCATGTGAGTCAACAGGCCGCCCAAATTCTTTTAAATCATATTCTCGATTATCGTCCCGAACTGGCGGACAAAATTAGGTGCGCCCAAGAAGAATACCTGATCTGTGAACTGACGGACAGGGATCATCAAGAGGAACCGGATCCCTTTGTCCAGCGATTGGTCACTTATTTGCAAGCGGGACAGTATAAACTGCTGAAAGCCAATCGTTCCTTGGCATCGAAAGAACACAAGGAAAGACTGATCAACTCGGTGACAGCGGCGATCCGTCGTTCCCTCGATCCGGAAGATATCCTCCAGGTGGCAGTGCGGAAATTGGGCGAGGGATTAGGAGTCTGTCGCTGCGTGGTCTATCGTTGTCATGAGGCCGACATTAACGCCACCATCGAACACGAATTTTTAAACTCTGGCATTAGTTCCATCAAAGGACAAAAATGGCCCCTGAAAAATAATCCTCTGTTTCAGGAAGTGCTGGAATTGAGAGAATCCCTGAAAATTGAAGACGCTATTCACGATCCCCGTCTCCCCGGCGATTCCATTCAAAATCTGGTGCGGGAATGTTCCATCTATTCCTGGTTATTAGTGCCGATTTTTTACCAAAGTCGTCTCTTGGGAATGTTGGAACTGCATCACTGTGGACCGGATACCACCACTTGGAAAAGCGAGGATGTCGCCCTTGTGGATGCGGTGGCCACTCAAATCGGAGTCGCCCTCATTCAAGCAGAAGCCTACGCTAATTTACAGGATTTAAACGAACAATTAGCCGCCCTCGATCGCACTCGTTCTAATTTAGTCGCCATTACCGGCCACGAATTACGCACCCCCCTCTCCACCATTCAAGTCTGTCTAGAAAGTTTGGCCTCGGAACCGGATATGCCGGCGGAAATGCGCCAAATTATGCTTGATACTGCCCTGAAAGATGCGGAACGAATGCGTAAATTAATCCAAGATTTTTTAACTCTGTCCAGGTTAGAAAGTGGCCGGGTTAATTGGAATCCTGAAGCTTTATCCCTATCGGAATGTGTGGAATTAGCCATCAGTCACGTTCACTCCCGCAATCTCGACAACGAAAACCCAAAAATTATCAATCTTGTCCCCCCTAATCTGCCCTTTGTTTTAGCCGATGGCGAGTGGTTAGTGGAATTACTCTCCAAACTTCTCGATAATGCCTGTAAGTTTACCGGTCGCGAGGGAAATGTCTCGATCGAAGTCGCTTCGGGAAAACCAAAAACTCTAGAAGTAACCATTTCTGACACTGGACGCGGGATCGAACCCAATCTTTTAGAACAGGTTTTTGATCGCTTTTACCAAGAGGAGGGGGCCCTGCGACGCAGTGCCGGGGGAACCGGTTTAGGACTGGCTATCTGTCGTCAGATCGTTAATGGTTGGGGCGGCGAAATTTGGGCAGAATCGAGGGGCAAAAATAACGGCAGTCAGTTTCATTTTACTATTCCAATATTTAAAGATAAAACTAACGATAATCCCCCAAATACCGCTCCGAAAAAATCCTCCCGTCGTCCTGCTAGTAAACGTAAATAGCGGCCAGTTGCCCGTTTAGTTTTGGCTCTTTACTCGTGATACTAAATCCAGTTATTAAAAACTGATTATGTATTCCCCCTTTTGCCTCTTGCCTCTTGCCTTTTGCCTGTCCTGATATGTAGCATATACTTAACGGATTTAGTATGACTTCCTATGCCTTTTCTTCATCAAAAACTAAACAAAAAAGCATTAAAAAAGAAGCATCAAATACCCAAGATATATAATAAACTTAAAAGAGTAATCAATTAGTCGTTTTTAGGTGAAAAAATTATGGGACGCGCCAAGAGAGTGGTTTTAGCTTATTCCGGAGGAGTCGATACTTCCGTTTGTATTCCCTATCTCAAACAGGAATGGGGAGTAGAAGAAGTGATTACCCTAGCCGCCGATTTAGGACAGGGAGACGAGTTAGGACCGATTCAAGAAAAGGCTCTGCGCTGCGGAGCGATCGAATCCTTAGTGGTCAATGCTCAAGAAGAATTCGTCAAAGAATACGCTTTTCCCTCAATTCAAGCTAATGCTCTCTACGAAAATCGTTATCCCCTTTCTACCGCCCTGGCTCGTCCTTTAATCGCTAAATTATTAGTAGAGGCCGCCGAGAAATACGGGGCCGATGCCGTCGCTCACGGTTGCACCGGCAAAGGTAACGATCAAGTGCGTTTTGATGTGGGCATTATGGCCCTTAATCCTAGTTTAAAAGTTCTCGCTCCCGCCAGGGAATGGGGCATGAGTCGGGAAGAAACCATCGCCTACGGGGAAAAATGCGGGATCGAGTCTCCCGTGAAAAAATCCTCGCCTTTTAGTATCGATCGTAACCTGTTGGGGCGCAGTATTGAAGCAGGTCCTTTGGAAGATCCGATGACGGAACCCCCGGAAGAAATCTATTTAATGACCAAAGCGATCGCCGATACTCCCAACGAGCCGGAATACGTCGATATTGGTTTTAATCAGGGAATTCCCGTCAGTTTAAACGGAGAAAATCTCGATCCCGTCACGCTCATTAGTCAATTAAATGACCTAGTGGGTAAACACGGTGTTGGTCGGTTAGATATGATCGAAAACCGGGTAGTGGGAATTAAATCGCGAGAAATTTATGAGGCCCCGGCTTTATTAGTTTTAATTGATGCTCACCGGGACTTAGAAAGTTTGACTTTAACTGGAGATGTTACCCAATATAAACGGGGAATTGAAGAGACCTACGGACAGTTAATTTATAAAGGATTGTGGTACAGTCCCTTAAAGGAAGCGATCGATGCTTTTATCCTCAAAACCCAAGAACAGGTAACGGGATCGGTGCGAGTCAAACTGTTTAAAGGTAACGCTAAAGTGGTCGGTCGTCAGTCAGTCAATTCCATCTATTCTCCCGATTTAGCTACCTACGGGGCCGAGGATCAATTTGATCATAAAGCTGCCGAAGGTTTCATCTATGTTTGGGGATTACCCAGCAAAGTTTGGGCTGAAAAAACTAGAGGGAAGTAATCAACAATTCTCCCCTAAGTAAGTGGGTTTTAATTCAGATCCTCCCGACTATCAGCACCCTTATTAAGGGGAGAAGGGGGGATCGTTTAAATTAAACTAAATTTTATCATCAACAAAAATTAAATTTGAACCAGACTCGATAACTGATTTAAATTTGATCACCGATTTTATCAGACTTAGGATTGTTAATAAAATTAAATATAACTAATGAAATGACTTTTTTAGAACCATGCCAGCAAAAGATATTTACCATGAAGCCGTGAAAAATGCCTTAATTAAAGACGGTTGGAGTATTTTAGCTGATCCTTATAAAATTAAATATAAAGATGTTGAATTATTTGCTGATTTAGCAGCAGAAAAACCTTTGGCTGCTGAAAGAAATGGACGTAAAATTGTTGTGGAAATCAAAAGCTTTTTAAGTCCCTCACCTATGAGAGATTTTGAAATAGCTTTAGGACAATATATTTTATATCGAAATTTAATCAGTCTTACCGAACCAGAATATCAAATTTATCTAGCCATTAAAGACAGCATTTATGAAAATTTTTTCCAACGAGAATCAATTCAGGATATTCTGAAAATAAATCAATTACTTTTGCTGGTTGTTGAGATGGAAAAGGAGAAAATTTTACAATGGATAGACTAGAAAAATATCGCAATGCCATTAAAAAAGTATTAACAGAATATCACGAATGGGTTTCTGGTTCTGCTAATTTAGATCAAGAAAGTTGTCTGGTTTTTGACGAGATACATGATCAGTATTTTTGGCTTTTTATGGGTTGGGAAGGCAAGAAAAAAATCAGGAATATTCAAGTCCATATTAGGATTAAAAATGAGAAGATTTATATTGAGGAGGATTGGACTGAGGAAGGTATGGCTACGGAATTATTAAGGGAGGGTATTTCTAAAGAAGATATAGTTTTAGCCTTTTATGATCTGGAAACTCGTAAGTTAACTGGGTTTGCTGTGAGTTAAGTTATCGGTAAATCTTGCCTCGAAATCTGAGGTTTATAAAAGAAGCTTAAAGGAGCTATTTTGTTACTTTTGAACCAGTTTATCCTATGGGTAACAAGAATTTGAGCTATAATCATAATATCTCTATAACCCCACATAAAAAAGGCTTATGGCCATTTCAATTACTTTAACCCTACCTGATGAGATTTTTAATCTAGCTCAATCCTTAGCCCATTCAATTAACCGTGATCTTAATGATATATTAGTAGAAGCGATCACTTTTTCTATTAGTCCCAATTATCAAGGCGAAAAAATCTCATCCCTAAATTCATTATCAGATGAAGAAATTATCAAATTAACTCAATTACAAATGGCATCAGAACAGGATCAAAGATTAAGCGAGTTGCTCAATCAACAACAAGAGAGGGATTTATCAACCTTTGAAAATAGGGAACTTTGGTCATTGATGCAAATTTATCAAATAAACTTGTTAAAGAAGGCACAAGGATTAAATGAAGCGGTTAAAAGAGGATTAATTTCACCCTTAGAAGCATGAATCCTAGCCCTATTCCCGACTATATTAAAGATAAAATTCGCCAACAGGCTAACAATCGCTGTGGGTATTGTTTAAGTTTACAAAAATATGTGTTAGGATTGCTGGAGATTGAACATATCATTCCTAAAGCTAAAGGGGGAAGCGATGATGAACATAATCTCTGGTTAGCTTGTCGTTTATGCAATAGCTATAAAGGCAGACAAACCGAAGCAAAAGACCCAGAAACTGAGCAAATTGTTCCCCTTTTTAATCCAAGAAAACAAATATGGTCAGAACATTTTCAATGGAGTCAAGAGGGAACACAAATTTTAGGAAAAACCCCTTGTGGACGTGCAACGGTTATGGCATTAAAACTCAATAATTTGATTGCCACCACAGTTAGACAACAATGGATCTTAGCAGGATGGCATCCCCCTAAAATTTAACTTCAAAACCAAAGCAGTTCATTTTGATAAGTACCTGAGCAAAATTAATTACACATTTCGACAAAGCTTTTGCCTCTTGCCTCTTGCCTATCTTCACTAGGAAATTAATTTTGCACGACTACTTATAACCTTGCAACCAGTCAAAAATATTTATATAACCCACAACTATGTTAAATATAAAAATCAATAAAAAATTATGATTAAATACCCCTTGACTCCCCCCCCTTGTGATACTTTCTGTTGCAGAATATTGGCGCAAAACTAGCGTTAAATATGACCATAATTTTCTCCTATTACTGTCATCGAATCTATGAAAAAATTACTGACAATTTTAACCCCCTTGACTCTGATGGGGTTAGCTGGGGTTACTCCTGCTCAAGCGGCAATAGTAGCTGGTTGGAATTCATTTAATGCCAGTACCGCAACCTATCCCAAAGCGGCGAATACTGTAGGTGCGAATATAACCAGCACTGGGTTAAACACCGCCGGGATAAATCGGGAGAATGATCCTATCTTCCTGTTGGGTGGTTCTACTACTAACGGTTGGAATACAGGTAGCACTGTTAATACCAGCCAATATGTGGAATTTGCCGTACAACCTAGTGCAGGTTTTCAAGTCGATTTTACTAACTTACAACTCAATGCGGCGCAAGATGAAACGCGGCTAGATTTGGTCTTGCGCTCTAGTGTTGATGGGTTCACCAGTAATTTAGGGACACAAGTTAGCTTAACAGGTGGCTTTATTACCTACAGCTTTGACCTAAGCAGTTTAGCACCCCAAACCGGACCGGTGCAGTTCCGTCTCTATGGACTGAATGCTAACACCCCAAATGTCTTCTTCTTTGGTGAAAACTCCACTAATGTTGCCGGGGGTGGGTTTGTGGCTCTTAATGGGGATATCACTCCTGCTGGTGGCGGTGGTGTATCAACCCCGGAACCTAGTGGTATAGTGAGTTTAATCGCTGTTGGTGCCTTGGGTGCTGCTTCTCTTCGTCGTCGGGGATAAATTATCCTTGGCAGGGGCAACTACAGAGGGGGGGCCCCGATATCTTGATATAATCGGGAGTGATAGGTCAATTATCTTTTCTGAATAGGGGCAAATATGCAGATAAAAGACATGACTCCCCAAGAGTTACAAAGTTTAATCCGTAATACAGTAGATGATACTCTAGATGAATACTTTGGTGATCCAGATGAGGGAAAACAAGTTAAGGAATCTTTTAAAGAAAAGTTATTAGAAATCCGACAAAAAAGACTACAAGGAAGAGCGACTATTCCCGCAGCTGAGGTGGATAAAAGATATGGGATAGAACCTTAAATGAGCTATTCTGTTACTTTTGAACCAGAGTCGATAAGTGATTTAGATTTGATCACAGATTTTATCAGACTGAGGATTCTTAATAAAATTAAATGGTTAGCTATCAACTTTGAACAGATAACTCCCCTACCTCTTACGAGAGAATGGTCAGGGTTTTACAAATTAAGAGTAGGAGATTATCGGGTTATTTATGAATTTGATCGAGAGAGTAGGATAATTATTATTGTTAGAGTAGGTCATAGAAGTGAAGTTTATGACTAAATACTTACTAAAATAATTGGGATCAGCAATAAGCTAAGACGCATTTTAACCGCCTATCCTTAGGATAGCGAGATTATTTTCTAGTAAAAATTGCCAAAGACAGCCCAATTATTGACAAAATTATGGCAGTATAAATCGAGCGGTAGCCCTGATTAATTACGGCACGGCATATAATAAAAAACGGTCTCCCTAAACCAGTTGCCAAAATCGCCGCCATGGACAGTCAATTACTCGATAAACTCGGACAATTACAAAACCTCTTAAAAACCAGCGAAAAAGCTCTGATTGCCTATTCTGGGGGCGTGGATAGCACCCTAGTGGCCAAAGTGGCCTATGATCTGCTAGGGGGTCAAGCATTGGCAATTACGGCGGTTTCCCCTTCCCTACTGCCGGAAGAATTGCAAGAAGCGATCGCTCAGGCCGATTATATCGGTATTCGGCACGAATTGGTGGAAACCGAGGAAATGAATAACCCCAATTACACCAGTAATCCCGTTAATCGCTGTTATTTCTGCAAAAGTGAGCTACACGACACCCTTAAACCCCTCGCTCTCGCTCGTGGTTATTCCTACGTCATCGATGGCGTTAATGCTGATGATTTAAGGGATTATCGTCCCGGGATCCAAGCCGCTAGGGAGCGCGGCGCTCGTTCACCTTTGGCGGAAATTGTTATCACAAAAAGCGAAGTTCGTCAACTATCTCGTTACTTAAATTTACCTTGGTGGGATAAACCGGCGCAACCCTGTTTAAGTTCCCGTTTTCCCTACGGGGAGGAAATTAGCCTGGAGAAATTGCAAAGAGTCGGACGGGCGGAGATTTATCTGCGAAAATTAGGTTATCGTCAATTACGGGTGCGATCGAGCGGCGATACGGCACGGATTGAATTACCAGCAGCAGAAATCCCCGACTTTATTAATCGGACAAATTTAAGCGAATTAGTCGCTGATCTGCAAAAACTAGGCTTTATCTATGTCACCCTCGATCTAGAAGGTTATCAAAGCGGCAAGCTTAATCGAGTCCTCTAGGAGTGAGGTGATGGTAGAGTGGGAATTATGAATTATGAATTATGAATTATGAAGTGGGGAAGTGGGGTGTGGGAATTATCAATTATGAATTATGAAGTGGGGAAGTGGGGGAATTTCAACTAAAACCCTAACACCCCAAAACCCCAAAACCTAAAACCTGTCCCAGAAGTCACTCGATCGTATATATTAAAAAAATGTTAAAAAGCCGGGGAGCGGACTGATGAACCTTTTTCCAGGGTTCCTAAGTCTTTACCCCTAAACCTCTAATTGCCAAGGCGAGGATAGATGAGTCAACTACAAAATGCCTTTACCCTATTCCTGAGCCTGTTGGTGGAAGCGATGCCTTTCTTACTGCTAGGGGTGATTCTCTCTAGTATTCTTTTAATATTTGTCGATGAACGTCGCCTAGTTGCCTTGATGCCTCGCAATGCTGTTTTAGGAGCATTTGTGGGGGGATGTATTGGGTTTTTGTTCCCCGTCTGCGAGTGTGGCAATGTGCCGGTGGCGCGACGTTTACTTGTGCAAGGAATGCCGAATGCAGTAGCGGTTAGTTTTCTCTTAGCAGCGCCGACAATTAACCCGATTGTTATCTGGTCCACTTGGGTAGCTTTTCGCGATCAACCGGAAATTGTTTTCTATCGAGTTATCTTTTCTTTGTTCATCGCTACGGTTATCGGGATTATCTTTAGTATCCAAAAAGATCCCCGACCGCTCCTACAAACCTCTTTGGCAAAAAGTCTCAATTGGCAACCGCAAACACCGGAAAAAGAATCTATCCCACTACTACTACAATCCGGTTCTTTTCTGATCGGTAATTCTGGGCAAACTTTGCGCTTAGATGAAAGTTTTGCCGCTACTGCTGTCCTACCGGCAGTGCAAGCAATCCCGATGAAAAGGCGCTGGTTAACTTTTCTGGAAAACGTGGTGATGGAATTACGCGAATTAGGAGGAGTGTTAATCTTAGGAAGTGCTATAGCGGCTGGTTTACAGGTATTTGTTCCCCGGGAATTTGTTCTTAATTTGGGTCAGGATCCGATTACTTCGATCTTGGCCATGATGCTGTTAGCGGTAATTGTTTCGATTTGTTCCACGGTTGATTCTTTTTTTGCTCTCTCCTTTGCCTCTAGTTTTACCAGTAGTTCCCTGCTGGCGTTTCTAGTGTTCGGTCCAATGATTGACCTGAAAGGGATTGGTTTAATGTTGTCTATTTTTAAACCGAGAATGTTAATTTATCTCTTTGCTTTGGCAGCGCAAATGACTTTTTTACTCACCTTGGCTCACAGTTATTTATTTTAGGTCAGTCCCTAGATAGTTTTTCCCATGAATTCATCACGTCTAAAAATAATCGCTCCCCAATTTATCGATATTATTGCCCTCATCGGTTGGGGTTCGTTACTATTTAAATACTGGATAACTGGACAGTTAAATTTACTGATCCATCCTAATTATTTTATTCTGGTTCTCATCACCAGTATTGCTTTATTTGCCCTAGGATTAGTCAAGCTTTGGACATTATTAAAAGAGTGGCAAAAAAAGATTAATTTAGATAGTAATGATAATCGATCGCATATTACCATTCTTCCCCAACATTTTGGCTCAGGTTTATTAGTAATAACTGCCCTTTTAGGCCTATTTATCGCCCCGCAGCCCCTCAGTAGTCAAATCGCATTACAGAGGGGAATTAGTGAATCTTTACCCCTAACTCGCGTGCAAACTCAATCCTTTGGCACTACCGTTAAACCGGAGGAAAAAAGTTTAATTGAATGGGTAAGAACTTTGAATGCTTACCCCGAACCTGATGCTTACACAGGACAACCGGTAAAAGTCACAGGTTTTGTGGTACAATTGCCCCAATTACCCGATAATTATCTATTAATTAGTCGCTTTATTCTTACCTGTTGTGCCGTAGATGCTTATCCCGTGGGTTTGCCAGTGAAACTATCAGGAAGTCGCGGTCAATATCCCAATGATACTTGGTTAGAAATCACTGGAGAAATGGCCACGGAATCTTTACCCGTAGAGGTGGGAAAATCAACCACCAGAAGACAATTAGTAATTAAGGCCAAATCCGTGAAATCTATACCCACTCCTGGGGATCCCTACGGATATTAACAGTTATCAGTTATCAGTTATCAGTTATCAGTTATCAGTGAGCAGTCGTTGTTATTAACCATCTACTATAATGATCAAGACCTTACAACTACAACCGATTGATAAATTAGCGATAACATTAATTGTATCGCTAACCTTAGTAATTGGTGGCTTAATTTGGTTAGGTAATAGCTGTGGTAATCAATGTCTTTTACAAACTGGTCCAAGGGTCAAGGAATTTAGCTGGGAAAATCGAGAAATTGGAGCGGAAGATCAAGCATTTATTATCACTTTTGATCGCCCCATGGATCATGCTAGTGTAGAAAAAAATCTAGTTATCGATCCTCCGCTCCCGGGGAAGTTTAGTTGGGCCGGAAGACGATTAGCTTATACCCTCACTTCTCCCATTCCCTACGGAGAAAAATATCATCTGCAAATTGAAGGTGCGCGGGAACAATTTCCCAGCGGTAATCGATTAGGACAAACCCTAGGAATCTTTGAAAGAGAATTTAAAAGTCGCGATCGTGCTTTTGCCTATATTGGCACTAATGGGGAAGAACAGGGAAGATTAATTTTTTATAACTTGACCGAGGAGAAGAAAACCCTCTTAACCCCCGCAAATTTGACCGTTATGGCTTTTGAATTTTACCCTGATGGTAAAAAAATCCTCTTTTCGGCCGTGGCGAAAAATCAGGGTATACAGGGAATTCGCGAGTTGCAGCTTTATCAAGTTGATAGCAGTCAATCCCCTGCAAAAATTGAGTTAGTGCTAGACAATAAAGATTATCAAAATAATCATTTTGATTTAGCTAAAGATGGGGAAACTATTGTCGTGCAGAGAATTGAGCGCCGCAATCCGATTAACTTCGATTTATGGGCAGTTAAATCGGGGGAAAAACCCCAACAATTAAACATTCAAGGTGGCGAATTTTTGATCGCACCTGATAGTAAAACTTTGGCTGTCACCCAGGGGGAAGGAATCGCCCTTTTGCCTTTAAAAACCGAAACAAAACCCCTAGATTTTTTACCAAAATTTGGGCGAATTTTAAATTTTTCTGCTGATGGTACGGCTGCGGCAATGGTGAATTTTAATACTGATAATGCTAAAATGCGTTATATTCGATCGCTTTTTTATGTCAATAATCAAGGATTACAAAAACGCTTACTCAATCTACAAGGTTCGATTATAGATTGTCAATTTAATGCCACTGGTAGTGATTTGTATTGTTTGTTAACCGAGTTAGTTACTAACAGTCAAGAGTACAAAGAAAAACCCTATTTTGCTAAAATAGATGTGAAGACAGGTCAAGTGACTCCCCTACTGGAATTAGCCGATTATCGTGATATTCACATTAGTTTATCTCCCGATAGTTTAGCAATTATTTTTGATCAACTTCGCACCAGTTATGATACTAATCCGACTAATCCCCTAACTACCGATTCAGGAGAAACAATTATCGGTGGTCGTTTGTGGATGTTAATTCCTCCCCTACAAGATGGAGTGAAAGCAAGTAAATCTGATTTAATTGAATTACCTCTAGCTGGAATTCGTCCCCAGTGGATGCCATAGAATTTCATCATTAAGTTAGGAATTATTTCGATGCTGTCAAACTCAGAAAAATTAGCCAAATTGCGTCAGTATTTTGTTAGTGGTGCCACTCGTTCCTATCAATTCCGTCGTCAGCAGTTAGAGAAGTTAAAACAGGCAATCATTAAATATGAAGCGGAGATCTATGAAGCTTTATATAGCGATTTAAAGAAAAGTCCCGAAGATTGTTGGATTACTGAAAATGGTTTCCTTTTGGTGGAAATTAATACCGCTTTAAAAAATTTGCGCTCATGGATGCAACCCAAACCTGTTAAAACTAATCTTTTAAATTTCCCTTCCTCCAGTCAAATTATTCGGGAACCTTTAGGAGTGGTTTTAATTATTGCTGCTTGGAATTATCCCCTCCAATTGTTATTAGCGCCTTTAGTCGGGGCCATTGCTGCTGGTAACTGTGCGGTATTAAAACCGAGTGAATTTGCCTCAGCGACGGAAAAATTAGTAATTAAAATAATTGAAGAAATATTCCCAGAAGAATATGTGTTAATTGTACCCGGAGATGGTGCGGAAGTAATTCCGAATATGTTAGACAGTTTTACCTTTGATCATATATTTTTTACTGGCAGTACCAGGGTAGGAAAAATTATTTATCAACTCGCGGCAGCAAAGTTAATTCCCGTTACTCTAGAATTGGGGGGAAAAAGTCCCTGTGTTATCGAAGCTGATGCTAATATTTCCGTGGCAACCCGTCGCATTGCCGTGACAAAATTCTCTAATTGTGGTCAAATGTGTATCGCGGCTGATTATGTTTTGGTACATCAATCCCAGCAGGAGAATTTGATTAGAGAATTAGCTAATACTATTGTTAATTTTTTCGGTGAAGATGCCAGATTAAGTGCTGATTATGGTAAAATAATTAATCAGAAACAATTTGACCGCCTGATTGACTTTCTCCAAGATGGTGAGATTGTTTTTGGAGGCAAAACCGATCGAGAAAATTTATATATTCAACCAACTTTATTAACTAATGTTTCCCTCGATGCTCCTATTATGCAAGGGGAAATATTCGGACCAATTTTACCGATCATTGCCTTTAGCACTTTTGAGGAAGCTTTAGCAATTATTGCTAAAAACCCTAACCCTCTAGCTTTTTATCTGTTTACTACCAAGGCAAAAACCGAAAAGAAATGGGTAGAATCAGTCCAGTTTGGGGGAGGTTGTATTAACAACAATAGTTTTCATTTTACTAATCCTAGTTTACCCTTTGGTGGTCGGGGAAATAGCGGTATTGGTAGCTATCATGGTCGTTTTTCCTTTGAGAATTTTAGTCACCAAAAAGCGATTATGAAAACACCTCTTTGGTTCAATCCCGCTTTAAAATATCCGCCTTTTAAGGGTAAATTAGGCTTATTTAAGTTATTGGTTCGGTAAAAAGCTACAGTTTAAGTTAAAGCTTTTAAGAGAGCTTGAAATTTCAGCTGAATTTCTGCTAGTTCTTTTTCTGGATCGGAACCAGCAACAATACCCGCACCGGCGTATAATCGCGCTCGATCGCCTTTAATTAATGCCGAACGAATACCAACAATAAACTCACTATTATTTTGACAATCAATCCAACCCAAAGGAGCGGCATAAAGAGAGCGATCAAAGGTTTCATAATGACGAATTTGTGCTAAAGCGATCTCGGTGGGAACCCCAGCAACAGCAGGAGTGGGGTGTAGTTGGGCAACAATTTCGAGGGGATGGATGGAGGGTTTGAGTTTGGCATGGATAGGAGTCCAGAGATGTTGAATATTGGAGAGTTTTAACAATCTAGAGGGGGAATTTTGCGGATTTAAGCCAATTTGTCGCAATTTTTGGTTAATAAAGTCACTAACAGCCCGATGTTCCCGTTGTTCTTTTTCACTAGCGAGGAGTTTATTGGCTAAAAGAGCATCTTCGAGCGCATTTTCTCCCCGGGGGGCGGATCCCGCTAAAGCATCGGTGATTAATTGCCCCTGATGGACAGTTAACAAGCGTTCGGGACTAGCGCCGATAAAATGATCTCCCCGTCCATTGCCGAGGGAAAAAGTGTAGCAATCGGGATGACGCTGACGCAAATTATCGAGACAGTTTACCAGATGAAAAGGACGGGGAGAAATCACGTCAAGAGCGTGAGCGAGGACAATTTTGCTAAAATTTTGAGCCTGGATAGATTGGAGTGCATCGGCAACAGCCGCTTGAAAATTATAGGTAGGATGAATATAATAACTACAGGGATCCTGATGGTGATTTTGTCGGCAATTGCTGGAGTTATTTTGAATGATTTTGAGGTTATTAATAGTTTCTTCGAGGGAATTTTCTATTTCTTCTTCGCCGGTGATTAAGAGATTGGTAAGGAAAAAATATTCCGACTGTTTTTTGATAATTTGAAACTTAGGCAGGGTTAGGTTAGCTGAGGGAAAGGGGGTAGCTGTTGCCGAGTCGAAAAAAGTGAAACTACAAAAGATGCGGGGAGTAATCTCGCTATAGTTATCAATTTTGATAATTCTTTGTTGACAGTTTTCAATAAATTTTTGAGCTTTTAAAAAACGTTGTTTGCCGTGGAAAGTGGCAGCAAAGGCGATATCGTAGCCGAGAAAAGCCGTTTCTCGTTCGGGATTTTCCCAATAACAATGGGTGGGATAGCTAGAAGCAATCCGAGAGAGAATTTCTAGGGGATCAAAGGGGGAAATTTTTTGACAAAAACTGATGATCGACGGATTTCCCTTTTCTGCGGCTAACAGTTGCGGGTTGAGGATAAAGTTATAGAGGCTGCGAAGATCAGCAATTGGACTATCAGGATAGGAAAGGCGAGGAACGGCAGAAGTCATGTCAAGTTTTTTGTATTTTTTGCAAAAAAACCATGATTAATGGTATGTAATCCCCACAGATGTGGCCAGAGTCAAGGCTCTCTTTTTAACTATGATATCGGAGAAAGGGTCTTTAGGCAGAAAAGGAGCGAGATATTTGTGACGATTAACTGGGTTGGAGATCAAGGAAGGCTTAAAATCTCCAGAGATGGCTATTATTTAAATGGGCAAAAAAATTAATTTAATAACTGCTACTTTACAAGTTTGTGGAAATTGCCACCACGGGACAAGTGGGGATACATTGTTCACAAACCACACAACGGGAACGCAAAAACTTAAGACGAAAACTTTCCAGATCAAGGGTTAAAGCTTCCGTGGGACAAACTCCCGTACATAAGCCACAATCGACGCATTTTTCTTCATCAATGACGATTTCGCGACTAACTTGGGAAACGCCAATATTTTGTAATTGTAACCATTCGATCGCCGCTTCTAACTCATCGATATCTCCCGATAATTCTAATACTAATGTTCCCACTTGATTGGGGGCAACTTGGGCGCGGATAATATTAGCGGCGACGTTAAAATCCTTCGCCAGTCGATAGGTAACGGGCATATGGACGGCTTTTTTGGGAAAAGTGAGAGTAACGCGTTTTTTCATGAGGATAGGATAGGATAGGAATAATTTTTGAGAGACTATCCATGACAGCCACCACACCCACCAATAAAATCAGAAATCTGCTGCTGGCAGTAACGGCAGTTATCCTTAGTGTAGCGATTTTCTTGGGGTTTCAAACCACCGCTAGTTCTGTATCTTTGGAAGCGCAAGCGGAAAAAGCGACACCTTTCGATCTTGCCCTCGGCAATGGTAAACCCACCCTGACAGAATTTTATGCTAATTGGTGTACCAGTTGTCAGGCGATGGCCCCTGAAATTGCCGAAATTAAAAAACAATACGGTAATGCCATTAATTTTGTCATGCTCAACGTTGATAATAATAAATGGTTGCCAGAAATTCTCCGTTATCGTGTGGATGGTATTCCCCATTTTGTCTTTTTAAATAACCAAGGACAACCGGTTGCCCAAGCGATCGGAGAACAACCAAAATCAATTTTAACTGCTAATTTAGAAGCACTTTTAACTAATTCCACCCTACCCTATGCCACCACTACGGGAGAGACTTCTGATTTTAATATCCTTGTGGGTGCTAGTCAAACCGATCCCCGCAGTCACGGCAGTCAAGTTAAGCAGTAATCAGTTATCAGTAATCAGTTATCAGTTATCAGTGGAAAGCTTAGGGCGGAAAGCTATCATTCAAGAGTCAACTATCCATCAGTACATTTCATTGACTAAAACCTTTTAACTATGGCGATTATTGTCCAACATTTGACCACGGGTAACGAATATATATTCCTAGGAGTTAGTGGGGGTGAAAGTAAGAATATTTTACCCACCAAAATGTTAGGAGATTTCTTCGCAACTGAGACTCCAGATAAATCACGATCGGTGATGGTTTGTGATGATCAAGGGCGGATACTTTGGTTTCCCGTCACAGAAATAATTGTGGTGGAGGTAGATGGTCAAAAACCCGAAGAATTATTACCAGAAATTATCCCTCCTGAACCAGTTCCTTTACAATTAGATAAAGAGAATCAACCTCAGTCCCCAGAAAATCAAGGAAACATCGATGAATTTGCAGAAGATGACGATTGGATCTAGAATTAAATATCTAGTTTTAGCGGGAATAATTGCCCTATTTACTATTGGCTTTAACTCCCTCTATTCGGTTTCTCAAAACTCGATCGCTTCCTTCCCTGTTGCCGAAGTTCAACCCCAATATCTTAACGATTGGACACTGGAATTAGAGGCAGAATTTCAACAAAGGGCAAAGCAGGTTATTAACCATTTTGCTAAGGCAGAAAGTTATGGCAATTTGTGGGGAGAAAACGAGAAAAGAGCCTATCCTATGGCCATGTTTGATTTCTTGGCAGGAAACCGGCAAAAAGCCCTAGATTTCCTGCAGCAGGATGATCCACAAACACAAGAACAGGCCCACACTGATTATATAGATTATTATTTTTCTTTTACCCTGAAAGGACAAATTAGAAAATATTTTCTGCTCGGAAAATATCTCGATCCTGTTTATCGTCAGAGAATGTATAATGCGGCGAAAATTTGGACAGAAACCGACCCTTTACAACGCCCCCATCCTATCCATGGTAATGGCCAAGGAACCGGTAATGATTGGAGTATGAAAAGACGGGGTTTATGGGTAGATGGTCGCAATACTGATAACCTACGAGCAATGCGCGAAACATCGGTTTATCTGATGGCCGAAGAAACCGGAAATGAGGCAACTCGTCAACTTTATAAAAGTAAAATTAAGCGTTACGTTTCGGCTTTATATAACATCGGTATGGGAGAATGGGATTCAGAAGTTTATCACGGTCACACCTTTGCTCCCTATCTCAATCTCTACGATTTTGCTCAAGATACGGAAGTTAAACAATGGGCAAAAATGGCCCTAGATTGGTTATCCATGGCCGCTAGTGTTAAATATTATCGCGGTGGTTGGGGTGGCCCTGTAAAACGCGATTATGGTGGTAGTAATGGGGTAATGCGATCGAGTGCAGCCCGCACTTTTTGGTTATACTTTGGTGATACTCCTGTCCCCAATAATCGCCCGGAATTGGACTCTCTTTATCTAATTACCAGTGGTTATCGTCCTCCTTTAGCAGTGATGGAATTAGCCAGAAAAAACTTTAATAAACCGGTAGAAATTCTGGCCAGTAAACCCCTGTATGAAAACTGGAAACCGGGGAATAATCAAAGTCCGGGTTATTGGGAAACTCAATTTATCGGGGCTAGTTATCAAATGGGTAGTCTGGCGGGAACTTTCCCCGATGGCGATGTGGCCCCGTTTAAATTAATGGCCTTTAATCAACACAAAGGGGTGGATTTTTTTGTGGCTAACACTGGCAAAAATGGCGTAAAACCAGGCAAAAATCCTGGGGATGAAATCGGACAATATCGCAATCTTTTAATCTGGTTACGACCAGCAGATCAAGCTTTTTTCTGGCAATTACCGAAAACCGCCAAGGTAGAAAAAGATGATAATATCTGGTTTATTCAATTAGAAAAAACTTGGTTAGCTCTGAGATTAATAAATCTTTCTTATCCTGAAATTATCGAGATTCCTAATTCCCCTTATCCCGATGATAATACTTACCAAGCTTTACCCACAGGTAACAATTATGCGGGTTTTGCCCTGGAAGTGGGGGAAGCGGCAACCCAGGGTAGTTATGATAATTTCAAGAGCATATTTAAGCAAAAAAGTCAAGTAAATTTAACTCAAATTAACCAAGGCAGCCTCTTATTTAAAGGCAGTCAGGGACAGAGTTTACAATTTACCTATAATCAAATCAATCTACTGCCGATGTTAATTCGTAACGGTCAAAAGCACGACTGGTCAAAAAATTTCGCCCTTTATAACAGTTTAAGTCGAGATAACTCTCCGGTTTCTCTGCCATGGAAAAAGGGCAAATTAACCGTGAAAGCAGGGAAATATCAATTTTCCAATGCTTTGATTCTGTCTTCTCCTTAAGTTAGTTATTCTCGACTGTTTATCCAGCAGACCCTAGTTATGAGGAGAGGCAAAAGGCACTCATGCAAAAGGTAAAAGGCAGCTTTGTTCTCCCCACACCCCACACCCCACACCAACAAACTTTTTCAGCAGACCCTATGTATGAGGATTTATCAAACCATTTGCGCTTGATTTAATAACTCTTGCAAATCTTCTCCCTCGATTACTTCCGTGGTCAAAAGATTAGTGGCAATCGACTCTAATAAATTGCGGTTATGACTGAGAATTGCTAGGGCTTTTTGGTAACTAGCGTCGATAATTTGTTTAACTTCTTCATCGATCGCTTTCGCCGTATTTTCCCCGATCAAACGGCGGGGACTACCCTGATTATTACCTAAAAAATTCGCCTGTCCCGTTTTATCGTAGGCTAGGGGACCCAGGGATTTACTCATACCATAAATTGTCACCATTCTTTCAGCGATATCCGTCGCCCTTTGTAAATCATCGGAAGCGCCATTAGTGACACTGCCAAAGATTAATTCTTCAGCAGCCCGACCGCCCAATAACATAGTAATTTGTTCTTTAAATTCGGTTTCTGTCATCAAAAAACGGTCTTCCGTGGGAATTTTCAGGGTATAACCCAAAGCGGATAAACCCCGGGGAACGATAGAAATTTTCTCGACGCAACCACCCCCCGGCATGACAGCGCCGACTAAAGCATGGCCGACCTCGTGATAAGCGACGATTTTCTTTTCTTTTTCCGATAAAACCCGACTTTTCTTTTCTAAACCAGCGATAACTCTTTCTATCGCTTCTTTAAAATCAATTTGACTGACTTTTTCCCGATTATTACGCGCGGCCAAGAGAGCAGCCTCATTGACGAGGTTGGCTAAATCGGCACCGGCAAAACCGGGGGTTTGGGTGGCGATCGCTTTGAGGTTAACATCTTCGCCCATCTGGACTCGTTGGGCGTATATTTGCAAAATTGCCCATCGTCCCGCCAAATCGGGACGATCCACCAGAACTTGGCGATCAAAGCGCCCCGGACGCAATAAAGCGGCATCAAGAGTCTCTGGGCGATTGGTGGCGGCTAAAACGATGACGACGGCTTCTTTGGGGCTAAAACCGTCCATTTCTGTCAAAAGTTGGTTTAAAGTCTGCTCGCGCTCATCATTACTGCCGCTAGTTCCCGATCCCGAACTTCTCGATTTACCAATCGCGTCCAATTCATCAATAAAAATGATGCTAGGGGCATTTTTCTTCGCTTGGGCAAATAGATCCCGCACCCGGGCTGCCCCGGTCCCGACAAATAACTCCACGAATTCCGAGGCCGAAATGCTAAAAAAAGTCACTCCCGCTTCTCCCGCGACCGCTTTTGCTAAGAGAGTTTTCCCTGTCCCCGGCGGTCCGACTAAGAGAACACCTTTAGGAATACGCGCCCCAATTTTATTAAAGCGCTCGGCATCCTTGAGAAATTCGACAATTTCCTTTAACTCGGTTTTTGCTTCCTCGGCCCCGGCCACATCACTGAAGGTAATCGGATATTTTTCGTCGTCTCCGTAAACTTTAGCGAGATTTTTATTAAAAAGCAGCGATTTACGCGTGTCATCGTTGCGATAGAACAGAAACTGCATGGCGGCGACTAAAATTAAGGGAGGAACCACCCAAGCGAGGAGAGTGCTGATCCAACTGTTTTCGGCCACGGGAATCGCCTCGAAGATTACGCCTTTTTGCTGTAATAGTTGGGGTAATTGGGGGTTATCGACTGGAATCGTCGCCAAGACTCGTCTGGAGACTAGATTACTGCTTGGTTTGCTGTCCAGAGAACTAGAATCACTGTGAAAGGGATTACTTGATTCTGGGGGATTAACGGGGGGATTACCCGGAATAGGCAGGGATTCTAAAGGATTTTTTAATTCATACAAGATGACTTGATTGCCAATTCTGACCTTACTGATGTCGCCCCGTTCCACTTTACTGATAAATTCGCTGTAGGGTTCGAGGGTAATATTGGACAATTCTGAGGGACGAGGGATAAGAAAATAGCCTAAAACGGCAACACCAGAACAAATGATCAGGATTTTGCCTAACAGAGGCAAACGCGACCAGGAAAATTGATTATCTTCTTGATTAGCCATAATTTTTAGGGCAGGTGAGAGTGAAAATGCAAAGTTCATACTAACAATTCCCTGTCTCGATCGCCTTACCGATGGGATAGGATAGAGGATGGAATACTTGGTAGCGAGCGAGCGACAAACGAGAGAAATCCCATGAATTTAGTTAGCTTAGAGAACTTTCTCGATAACACTTCTTTTTTAGTCCTGTTTTTAACCATGCTGGTTTATTGGGCTGGGGCAGCCTTTCCTAGCATACCTTTGTTGCCGGGCCTGGGCAGCACGGGAGTGGCCATCGCTAACCTCTGTATCGCCGCTTTATTGGGGGCGCGCTGGTTAGAAGCGGGTTATTTCCCCATCAGCAATCTTTACGAATCTTTATTCTTTCTCGCTTGGGGTGTAACTGCGGTTCATTTAATTGCTGAGTACACTAGCCGCAGTCGCCTGGTGGGGGTGGTGACGACTCCTGTAGCCATGGGGATTACTGCTTTTGCCACTTTGTCCTTACCCGGGGAAATGCAAACTTCGGCGCCCTTGGTTCCGGCTTTAAAATCGAATTGGTTGATGATGCACGTTAGCGTCATGATGTTAAGTTATGCTGCTTTGATGGTGGGTTCCCTGATGGCGATCGCTTTTCTGATCGTCACTAGAGGTCAAAATATCGAGTTAAAAGGCAGTTCCGTGGGTACGGGAGCCTATCGTCTGCAAAATAAGTTATCTACCACTCTTTCTGCCCCAATTTTCATGGAAACGGCTAACGGTGGCACAACCGCCCTTTTAACTCCCACCTTAACAGCGATGGCGACTCTTTCGCCCCAACGTCTTAGCTTGGCGGAAACCCTCGATAATATCAGTTATCGGGTCATCGGTCTCGGTTTTCCCCTTCTCACTATCGGTATCATCGCCGGGGCAGTTTGGGCGAATGAAGCTTGGGGTTCCTATTGGAGTTGGGACCCGAAAGAAACTTGGGCGCTCATCACTTGGCTAGTTTTTGCCGCTTATCTCCATGCCCGCATTACCCGGGGATGGCAGGGAAGAAAACCGGCTATTCTAGCTGCCAGTGGTTTTGTTGTGGTTTGGGTATGTTATTTAGGGGTGAATCTTTTAGGTAAAGGTCTTCATTCCTACGGCTGGTTTTTCTAAATCAGTTATAGGGGTGGGTTGGTAAACCTGCCCCTCCTGACTTGAAAGAGGGTGTAGGAATTATGAATTATGAATTATGAATTATGAATTATGAATTGGGGTGTGGGGTGTGGGGAGAATAAATAAAAGCTGTCTCCTGACTCCTGACGACCGGCTACTAAGGGGGTGTAGGAATTATGAATTATGAATTATGAATTATGAATTATGAATTGGGGTGTGGGGTGTGGGGAGAATAAATAAAAGCTGTCTCCTGACTCCTGACGACCGGCTACTAAGGGGGTGTAGGAATTATAAATTATGAATTATGAATTATGAATTATGAATTGGGGTGTGGGGTGTGGGGAGAATAAATAAAAGCTGTCTCCTGATTCCTGAATCCTGACTCCTGTCTCCTAACCCCACCAACAAACTTTTTGCCGCAAACCATAAATAATTACAACTTCTCAAAACTTATAAAAAATGATCGAGCAGAAAACTACTATTAAAAATCTGGCTTTAATTGCCGGTGTGCATGGCAATGAACTAACTCCCGCTTATCTGGTTAAATACCTGCAAAACTCAGCTAATCTCCTAGCCCGCAGCAGTTTTCAATCCCACAGTCTCATCGCTAATCCCTTAGCCCTAAAGCAACGGGTTAGATATGTCGATACGGATTTAAATCGTTGTTTTAACCAAAAAGATTTAGTTAATCCCGATTGTCAGCAATACGAACAAAAACGAGCCAAAAAAATAGTCAAAGAAATCCAAGAAAAATCCATTGATTTATTAATAGATATTCACAGCACCACATCTAACATGATGCTGGCGATTATTTATTCTAACCCCCATCCTTGGCTATTAAAACTCTTTACCTATCTGACTAAAATTAATCCTGATGTGCGCTTAATTTATCATCCCGTCAGCGAGGAAGAAAATCATTTTCTGAAAGGAATTTGTCCCCTAGCTTTTACCCTCGAAATCGGTCCAATTAACCATGGTGTCATCTGTCCCTATCTTTTTCGTCAAACCGAAACACTCATCTATCAAATCCTAGACTATATCGAACAGGAAAATTATCTGGCTGCCCATCTCGATACTTTCAGCGAATCCCTCACAGTTTACCAACGTTTAGGCTCGATCGATTATCCTAGAGATGAACAGGGTGAAATTAAAGCCATGTTACATCCTCAGATTCTCCAACGAGATTATCAGGCAATTCAACCTAATCAACCGATTTTTCTAGGATTTGATGGTCAGGAAATTATCTATCGTGGGGAATCTGAATTATATCCTATCTTTGTTGGAGAATCTTCCTATAAAGAAAAAGGAATCGCCCTTTGTTGGACAGCAAAAAAACAAATTGATATTAATTAGGGTTTGCGGCAAAAAGTTTGTTGGTGGGGTTAGGAGTCAGTAGCCAGTCGTCAGGAGGCAGGGTGATAGGGGTTTAGGGTGTTAGGGTTTTAGGGTTTTAGTTGAAATTCCCCCACTTCCCACTTCCCACACCCCACACCCCAATTCATAATTCATAATTCATAATTTACAATTCCTACACCCCACACCCTGTCCCCAGGAAAAACTTTTTCAGCAGACCCTAAATAAGGGAAAAGCCACTATGACCTTTACTTCTGATTCTCTTTTAGCTGAACGTTACCAACTGCAACAACGCCTAGGCAATACCGCTATCGGTCGTCAAACTTGGTTAGCTACCGATGTATTATCCCAGGAATCGGTAATTATTAAACTCCTCGCTTTTAGTCCCCAGATGGAGTGGGAAGAATTAAAATTATTTGAACGGGAGGCCGCCGTCTTAGCTTCTCTCCATCATCCCCGTATTCCCCGCTATCGCGATTATTTTTCCCTCGATAAAAATCAAGGTGACGGGATTCCTTGGTTTGTACTTGTACAAGATTATATACCGGGAGAATCCCTAAGCGAGCGTTTAGAAAGGGGGCAACGTTTCTCCCCTATGGTAATTCGGACTATTGCCCAAGAGGTTCTCGAAATTCTCATCTATTTGCATGAATTATCGCCCCCAGTATTACATCGAGATATTAAACCTAGTAATTTAATTATTAACTCGGAAAATAACGTTTATTTAGTGGATTTTGGCGCAGTCCAGGCCAGGGGTGCAGTGACGGGAGTTACTTTTACTGTGGTGGGGACGAGTGGTTATGCACCCCTAGAACAATTTTGGGGCCGGGCGGTTCCCAGTTCTGATTTATATGCCTTGGGCATGACTTTAATTCATTTATTGACGGGAATTGTGCCGATAGAACTGCCCCACCGCGACTCTAAAATTCAATTTCGCCAACTGGTGACAATCGATGATGATTTAATCGATTGGTTAGAAACTATGACCGATGTAGCGGTAGAAAAGCGGTTTAAAAGTGCCAGAGAAGCTCTGAAATTTCTCCAACATCCCTACTATCGTCAAACCTCAAGTTTAATCGATCCTAAGAAATTACTAAAACCTTCTCACAGTTCCATCCGTATCGCTAAACACCGGGATAATTTAGAGATTAATTTACCCCCAAAAATTAAGCTACCTTCCGATGCAGCTACTCTCTGGTCTTTGGCGATTTTCCTTACTGTCACTGTTTTTATCTCCCCAATTCTTACCTTTATTATAGCTCTGATTGGTTTTATTTTTTTGCGGGAGATGCAATTAATTCTTACCCCTCAAGAAGTTTTAATTAAATATAAACTCTTCAATTTTATCTACCAAAAATTTGCTTTTAGAACTCAAGATTTATGGGGTATTTTTCTTCATAGTAATGGCACAGACGGTAACTATCAGATTCGTCTGCGGACGGCTAAAAATTATTATCTTATCGGACAGAATCTCCGCGAGGATGAATGTCTCTGGTTAGGACAGGAAATCCAAGATTGGTTAAATTTTATCAAATATAACGTTTCTCATCAAGAGGAAGTGTAACCTGACAGGGTATCATCTCCTGACTTGAAAGAGGGTGTGGGGTGTGGGTTGTGGGGAAGGAAACCTCTTTCATCTGTGGGGGTGAAAATTTTTTCATCGGGACTGACTCCCCAAAAGGAAAACTTTGTACCTCACCATTAAGATAAATGAAAATCAATTCAAGAAATCTTAGGAATTAGTCATTAGGCATTTTCCCTTTTTTAACCTTAATCTTGCAGAGATTAACCTATCTTGATATAATAACAACTGATTGGCATTCCCTCGGCTACAGGACGGCAATTATTAAATCGGATTAGGAATTACCAAAAAGCGGCAGTGAAATGTTAGTTATTAGTGGAGAGTAAACAATGATCTCTGAAATTTACCAAAAAGTCAGCTTATTAGTTTTATATCAAGGGGTTTTTGATAATGCTATTGGTCAGGCATTTATTAACCTATTATCTACGGATAATATTGCCGATTTTCTCAAAGCTTATGGTAAATTGTTTCAAGCTTTAGCATCTAAAAATATCAGTTGGAATGATTTTCTAGTCGAGCAAATTTTATTAGATGATAATCCCTTTAGTCAACAGGTACAGAAAAAAAGTGTTTGGGAGTTACCCGAATCTTTAGTTAATGGCGTGAAACAGGATTTATCTATCCTCCAATCTCTCTATAATTCTAGCATTTCTAGCCTCAGCAATTCGACAATTGTGGAACAAATTAAATTTCTCAGTTTCCCCACTTGGGAAGTGGACAATCAATTAGAAAGTTTCCTGCATTCTGGTTTAAATTGGACGGAATTAGTCGAAGATTTAGCAGATTATTATCGTGAATGTGGGACAGGAATTTTTGCCCTTTATCAAGCTTTAAGGTGGCAAGAAGGCCGATTACAAGGAATTACTCATCCCGATCCCGTGCAGATTCAAGAAATAGTCGGTTATGAAATGCCCAAGGAAACCTTGATTAAAAACACTGAGTTTTTATTGGCAGGTTATCCCGCTTTAAATGTCCTACTCTATGGCAGCCGTGGTTCGGGAAAATCCTCTCTAGTCAAGGGATTATTGCAAAAATACCATAGTCAAGGATTGCGCTTAATTGAAGTGGCCAAATCCCAATTAAAAGACCTACCATTAATTATTGAAATTCTGCGAGATTTACCGCAAAAATTTATTATCTTTGTCGATGATTTATCCTTTGAAGAAGACGATGAAGCTTTTAAAGCTTTAAAGGTTGTTTTAGAGGGAAGTGTCACCGCTAGACCGAAAAATGTCGTAGTTTATGCCACTTCTAATCGCCGACATTTAGTCAGAGAATTTTTTGCGGATCGACCACAACCAAAAGATAGTGATGAAGTGCATAATTGGGACACAGTACAAGAAAAATTATCCTTTAGTGATCGCTTTGGTTTAACCCTAACTTTTGAACCGGCTAATCAAGAAAAGTATTTGAAAATAGTGCGTCATTTAGCAAGTTTAGCTAAATTAGAAATTAGCCTAGAAGACCTAGAATTTCGTGCCAAACAATGGGCAACCCAACATAATGGGCGATCGGGGCGAACTGCTAGACAATTTATTGATTTTCTACAGGGGGAATTAGGATTAAACAGGTAGCATTAATTGTGTTATCATTAAATAAAATAAGCTCTGATCTAGAAAAATGTTGACTTCATCGCCTCCCAAAACCCTCCGCTTAGAAGAATATCGTAATTTAGAAACTAGCGCAGAAACTAAACACGAATATCACGACGGGGAAATTATCGAGATGACAGGGGGAAGCATCAATCATAATAGTATTCTAATTAATCTTATTGTCCTGCTAAAATTAGTTTTAAGAGGAACTAATTATCGTCTTCAATCTAGCGATCTACGTCTATGGATACCCCAATATAATCGCGGTTTATACCCAGATTTAATGCTCATTGCCGGGGAACCATTATTGAGTGATAATCGCAACGATGAAATTTTAAATCCCTGCCTAATTATCGAAGTTTTATCTCCTTCTACCTCCGGTTATGATCGGGGTGATAAATTTCGTTATTATCGTTCTATACCCCAATTAAACCAATATCTTCTCGTCAGTCAAGGGGAGATACTAATAGAATCCTATAGCAAAACCTCAGAGAATAATTGGTTACTGCAAGAATACACCCCAGCCAGGGGAATTATATCCCTAGATTCTTTAGGAATTAGCTTAAATCTTGCCGATATTTACGAAGGAATTGATTTTAATCTCAACTCCTAACTTTAGCTATCTTTTAAGAAGACGTACTAAAAATAATTTTACCATCTTTTACCGCTACTAAACGCAAAGTTAAGGGGCCAGCCGTATTAGTTTTACTAGCAGCAATTGCCTCAAGTGTCTCGATAGAATTACCCGACTTTTTCACTTGACCAATAAAGTTAACTACTGTAGTTAATAACCCATCTTCCACTTGAATTGACCCTAAAACTCCCGCACTTCTAGCGCGAAATTGAGCCGAAGCTAAGAGTAAATCTAAACGTTTTTGTAGGTCTTCTTCTGTCATATTTTGGGGATCAATGGAAACGGCAGCGATGACCTGTTTCTCCTCAAAAACTCTTTGATTGGGAACCACATCAGCAAAGACACGAATCTCGGTTTCTCCTAAGACATAATTACCTGCTGAAAGAATTCTCACCACATATTCTTTACCGTCCTGTAATTGTTGACTTAACTGTTCTACCTGTGCTTTTGTGATCTTAACTAAACGCTGGTCAAAATTAGGCTGATTCGGTTGGGTGGCACGGATAGCATTTATATTCGCTTCTCGCAATAACTTATCGATAACAGTGACAATAGCTTGGGGATCAACAATACGAAAAGCTCCAAAAGATAACACCTGTCCCCGGAAAATAGCGATTTGTTTTTCCCGCAATTCTTGATAGGTTTGATAGTATTGTTCTAAAACTTCCACTTCCCGCTTAAGAAAAGCCATTTGGGTCTCTAAATCTTTTAATTTTCCCTCGCGCTGTTCCAAAGCTAAATTTTTATCCACAATCGAGCGATCGAGTTCTCCAATACGTTGATCCCGGAGATCAATTTCTAGCTGTAGGGTTTTTTGTTGGGTTTCTAACTGTTGAAGTCGCGCTTGTCTGGTTGTTAATAACTTTTGTTGATTAGCTAACTCTTTATCTCTAACTTTAACGGTGGTTTGTAGTTGATTTATCTGACCAGAAAGAATTGATTTTTGTTGGGACAATTGATCCCGTTGACTGGTTAACTGTGCCTTTTGATTAGTTAAAATAACTCGTTCATTGTTTAAATTAGCCACTTCCTTACGAAACTTTTCCAACTGTCCCGAAACTAACCGCAAACGTTGACGAGAAGCTTGATAATTTTTGTTAAGAACCTCTAGACGTTTCTGCACGGCTATCTGTTCACTTTTAGCCGTTTTTAACGCTTTTTCCACCTGATTTTTTTGCTCGGTGGTTTTTCTTACCTGACTTTCTAAATCTTTGATAGCGGCACGACGTTCATTTAAAAGACGATCCAGTTCAAAAACTCCTTGACGCAGGGATTTACTAGAAGCAAACAAGACAATTAAAGTCGAACCGGCGATCAAAATTCCCGTTACAATCGTCATCAAAGTTGCGGTTTGTTTCGGACGCAGATTAAATAAACGCATCCTTTTCTTACCGATACGGCTACCTATACGATCGCCAACCGCCGCTATCAGACCACCTAAAACCACGATGGCCAAAACCAAAATATAAGCGCTAGTCATCCAGAATTTAAGTAAATTGTTGACTGAGAGCGACGGGATTATGGACGGTAATTTTCTTCTTGTAAATTGAGACCATTTCCTGATCCCGCAGCTCTCCCAATAAACGGGTGACAGTGACGCGGGTAGAACCGATCGCCTCTGCGATCGCTTGGTGAGACAATTTTAGATCAACCCGAATGCCATCGGTGGTGGGAACCCCAAAATCACGACAGAGAATCAATAAAAAACTGACCAAACGTGAACCCATATCCCGGTGAGCCAAGGTTTCGATCATCATTTCCGTTTGCAAAATCCGCGAGGACAACCCCTGCAACATCAACATTGATAAATCGGGATTATTGCGGAGGGATCTTTCTACCTGATCGATCGGGGCCGAGAGTAATTCTACCGGAGTAAAAGCCACGGCATGATAAAAACGATCCGATCGCTGGCCGGTGAGTAAGGATAGCACACCAAAGACGCTATTTTCCCGCAGTAGAGCCACGGTAATTTCTTCTCCCGCTTCATAGACTCGCGACAACTTAACGGCTCCTTTCAGCAAAAAATAGACTCTTTCGGCGGGATCTCCAGGGAAAAAGATCGTTTTGCCACGCTCGAACAATTCCACCACCGGGGGGAAATTGCCGCTGCCGATTCGACGGAACACATCTGCTAGGGGTTTATCTTGTATTAGGGATAAGTCCATCTCACATCCAAAAAAGGGGAAAATTGTTTTTATTATGCAACGAGTGTCACCTCTATTAAACACAACCGCTGCCTAAACTGGGAAAAGTTTTGGGCGCTTTTTGCCAGACAATGGGGGAGGGGTGATCATTGCTGCCCCGTTATCTGTATCCCTATTATACCGAATCTCGCTGGGGTCGGCTATTGGGGAGATTTTTGTAAGAGAAACGAGAACTATGTTAGATTTAACGGGAAAAAACGCCTTAGTGACGGGAATTGCCAATAATCGCTCGATCGCTTGGGGAATTGCCCAACAACTCCATCAAGCTGGTGCGAATATCGGTGTCACCTATCTCCCCGACGAAAAGGGCCGTTTTGAGAAAAAAGTGCGAGAATTGGCCGATGAACTTAATCCCGCTTTTTATGTCCCCTGCGATGTCCAAAATGACCAACAGGTAGAAGATACTTTCGCTACAGTGGCGGAAAAATGGGGTAAACTGGATATTTTGATTCACTGTCTCGCTTTTGCCGATAAAGAGGGTTTAACGGGCGATTTTACCGCCATCCCTCGGGAAGCTTTCACTAAATCCCTAGATATTAGCACTTTTTCCCTAACCCGTCTAGCTCGATCGGCTAAACCTTTGATGACGGAAGGGGGAAGTATTATCACTCTTACCTATCTCGGCGGTGTCAAGGTAATTCCTAACTATAATTTAATGGGGGTGGCAAAAGCCGGTTTAGAAATGAGTGTTCGCTATTTAGCCGCCGAATTAGGTGGCCAAAAGATCCGAGTTAATGGTATTTCTGCCGGTCCAATTCGCACCTTGGCATCTTCGGCCGTGGGTGGAATTCTTGATATGATCCATCATGTGGAAGAAATCGCTCCTTTACATCGCACCGTGACACAAATTGAGGTGGGAAATACGGCCGCTTTTTTAGCCAGTGATCTTGCTAGTGGTATTACCGGTCAGATTATTTATGTAGATTCCGGTTACGAAATTATGGGAATGTAGTTTTAAGTAGGTAGGTGTTAAAAACCATCAGCGCCCCCCTTATTAAGGGTAGTAGGGTTGATTCATGAATCAACCCTACTATGAATCAACCCTACTATGAATCAACCCTAGGATCAAGGGGGTATCAAAGGCGAAATCTATCTTCAATTTAATTGAAACGACTATCATAAAAGACTATGATCGTGTTTGTTGCGAAGTTGCTGAAGAGTCTTGCGATCGCTGTCTAGATCGACTTCATCGTAATGTAAATCGGTATCGTGGTTTTTCAAAAAAGCATCCACCACCCAACGAGAAGATAGACCTAAAATACTTCCGACCTCGGCACTGGTGATTTTTTCCGCTCGGTAGGCCTGCACCACCAAAGCCTCTAAAATTTCACGGGTAATATTATTGTAGTTGTAATGTTGAAGCAATTCATCGGGAATATCGATAGTAATTTTCATGATTCAGCTTCCTTTTTTTGGGTTTACGGATAATTTTTATAGAACATAGGTTGGATTGAAGCATGAAACCTAACACCTTAGTAATCGTTCAATTTCTTTGAGCGATCGCTGTAGATATTCTGGCAAGGGTTCAGTCTGCTGTGCGAGGGCGATTAGCAGTGCTTCAAGATCGATAATTGTTTTGGGAATTTCCATAAGTTAGTCCTGTCCAGTCAGGGTATAGGCCGCCCAATAGTAAGGATCGCTATAGTCATTTCAATTAAGATTGAGAATATCAATCCCAGAGTTCATAAGGGTTTTGTCGGTCTAGAGTGTATCAGACTTATCTGAAATGACTATATATTCTGTTAGTTGATCTAGCCCTATTTTACCCAGAGAACAAATCGCCCACCCTCGGTCAGACTAAGCTTGATGGTCATCGGATTTAATGGCTACCGCTTGGTCGTAAGAGGCGATCGCTTCTGCCAATCTGCCTAAATCAGCTAACGCAACCCCTCGGTTGTGCCAAGCTTCATGCTTATCGGGTTTAATTTCTAAAGCTTTATCGTAGGATGCGATCGCTTCTGCCAATCTGCCTAAATCAGCTAACGCAACCCCTCGGTTGTACCAAGCTTGATGTAAATCGGGTTTCATTTCTAAAGCTCGATCGAAGGATGCGATCGCGCCGATAAAATCCCCATTCATGTATTTCTGGGTTCCTTGCTCAAACCAGAATTCGGCATCCTGAACCACTTCCGTTAAATCCGTCTCCTTTGAGCCTAGATTTTCCCCCTCCACACCAGAAACATCCCTCACCGCGTCGCGTAACTGGAGGCTAATCCGTTGGGACACTTCCCCCAGATTTCCCGTCATCACCTTGCCTAAAGCCGCCAGATCCCGCCCTAAAGTTTGATAATCTTCTGGATACTGTAGCCATTCCTCGCTTTTGACCTCTAACCACCGCGCCAGCTTTTTATCGTCACAATGGCGACTGTATAGCCATTCCCGTAACCCGTCGGTAGTGGTTCCCGCCGCCACCTGCTCGAATAACCCCATCAATATCCCTTCATATTCCCCATCGCTGGGTTCTGGAGGAGTATTTTTGACTTCTTTGGGGTTAATTGCCTTCGGACTGCCAATAAAGAGCGATTTTAGCCAATTCCAGAGCTTTTTTAGTAAGGATAGCATCGAAGAAAAGCGGAAAGGAATTAGGGGTCGAGAAGGTCGTCACCGACCTCCCCTCCCATTCAGAACCGTGCGTGAGACTTTCACCTCACACGGCTCCTAGTTTGACTGTTCCCTTGTTAAGGATACCGCTTGACTTCTCTGTGGTTGCCTGTGATAATTTCCTTGTGGTTATATCGAGGCTTCCATCGGAAGCTGATTTTTCGTCGTGACAGTGGCGGTGTAGTATTTGAAGGTTTTTATACTCATCCTT
>NZ_BDSM01000054.1:0-2598 GCF_003112475.1 Microcystis sp. 0824
ATTAGGGGTCGAGAAGGTCGTCACCGACCTCCCCTCCCATTCAGAACCGTGCGTGAGACTTTCACCTCACACGGCTCCTAGTTTGACTGTTCCCTTGTTAAGGATACCGCTTGACTTCTCTGTGGTTGCCTGTGATAATTTCCTTGTGGTTATATCGAGGCTTCCATCGGAAGCTGATTTTTCGTCGTGACAGTGGCGGTGTAGTATTTGAAGGTTTTTATACTCATCCTTTCCGCCTAGGCTGAGAGGGTGAATGTGGTCAACTTCAATTAAATCCGATGGGGTGAAGTATTGCCCACATCGGTTACACTTGCCTTGTTGCTTTTTAAGTAGTTTGGCTACTCTTGTCGGTGTACCGATTGCTTGTCCTCTTCTGGTTGCCCAGTAGGTCCAATTTCCGTCGTATGGTGAGGCGTCGGGGCGTATTAAGGTATGTCTGACAATTGGTGTCCAGTTATGTTGCCATAAGTGGAGACCGTCCTTAGTTTGAAATAACCAGGATTCTTGTCTTTCTTTCCCATTGCTGAGTTTAACTGTACCCGGTCTAAAGTAATTTCTCAGCTTTTCGTAGTTCGCTTTTCCGCATCTTGATACTGTCCATGCCCTCAACATCAACCAGATTGTATGGTCTAGTTTTGTGAAGGTATCCATAGATACTACTCCTGAGTAGTAGTTTCCCCATCCTCTTATGATTGGGTTTAAGTGACTAATCAGGGCTGATTGAGGTGCGGTTTTGTGTTTTTTGATTACACCTTTAATCGCTTCTGTGTGGGCTTTAACTGCTTTTTGGCTAGGTTTAATGTGTGTTAGGAATGTCTTGGGTGTTCCTTTACATATTTTTCCCGCTTTGTATTTTCCGGCTGGGTATTGTCTGATGTTGAATCCTAGAAAGTCAAATCCTGGTTTTTCCGTTTTTCCATTATATTCAATGGGTTTGAGTGTATGACACACTCTGGTTTTCTCTGGTTTGAGTTCTAATCCTATCGGTTTTAACCATTCGGAGATAGCAGTTTTGCACTGTCCAATGATTTCGAGTGAAGTTGAAATCACCACAAAGTCATCGGCGTATCTTATTAAGACAGCTTGATTTGTACCGTTTCCCTTTTTGGGGAATAGTGTTTCGATTAATCTTGCCATTCCATCCAGTGCGATGTTAGCGAGTAGTGGACTTATTACCCCCCCTTGTGGTGTCCCTGTTTCTGTCTCTTCAAATACGCCGTTATCCAAAACTCCTGCTTTAAGCCATTGTTTAATGTCTCTTTTCAGGGAACTTGGACATTGAATTTTTGACAGTAAAAAGCTGTGATTAATTCGGTCAAAACACTTGGCAATATCCGCATCTAATACAAAGTAGTTACTTTTATTAATGCTGAGGTATATCCTCGATATTGCATCATGGGCCGACCTTCCGGGTCGGAAACCATAGCTGGTTCCTTCCATTTTTGCTTCCCATTCTGGCTCAAGTGCCGATTTAACCACCGCTTGTCTGGCTCTGTCTTTGATGGTTGGTATTCCTAATGGGCGTTTTTCATCCCTGCCGGGTTTAGGAATCCATACCCTTCTTAACGGTTTTGCTTTAAGTGTTCCCTTGATTTCTTCGGTTAGATTTAGCCTTTGTTCTGGGGATATTGCTATCTTCCCATCAACTCCTGCTGTTTTCTTTCCTTGATTGTCTTGGGTTACTTTGCGAACTGCTAATAGACGAGCGTAGTACGATTTCACCAGTAGACGTTGCAACCTTCTAACCTTTGCATCCTGTCCCGATTTAGCCGCTTGATATATCCTCTTTTGGAGCTTGAAAACATATCTTTGGATTTTACCCCAGTTGATAGCCTTCCATACATTCGTAGTCTTAGTGGTTTTCGGTTTCCCGAACCCTTTACCTTCTCTCGATTTCGTCATATAGACTCCTACTAGACTCTATCCTTACAATCAAACCGTAACCTGTTGGCGTATCTTGACTATTAACGTCAAGCGTTGGCTTTTGGTTACATCTCACCCCCTTTAAGGCTTGCGCTTACACTTCTCACTACTGGGTATTTCGACCGATACTCAGAGCCTGAAAGGGGTTATCACGTTCCGTTTATATGGGCTTTCCATCCTTTAGATTCGTCTTTTCCACCGGGGTACTTTAAAAGGTCTGTGTGAGTAGCTTATCAAGTCCCTCACTTATTTCCCTTGTTCTTTTGAACGCAGTGTGTCAACCTTGTTTCACTGCTTAATTGTTACGATGGTTCATGTCAGACGTTCAGCTTTCGCTTAATCCTGGGCTGTTGGCAGTGGTCTCACTGCTGGTGCTAGGTTGCACCTCTGAGCCTTCCGTTCCCCGCTTCAGTTTCAGGGTTGTGACTTCTGAATCTGGGGGTGGCTATCGCCGTTACTCTCACCTTTGTATCAATTGTAAATAATTGTTACAAAGTGTATTGACCTTGAGTCCCCTTGCCTAGTTTGGTATCGGGTGATACTAAACGTCGGGACATATAAACAGTTATAAGGTTGGTCTGGGTTGACCTCTTAGATTCAGTCGGGGGACTGAAGACCTTACTAGGCGGTTATTTCAGGCATTTCAGCCCTATTTCATGCCTAAACGTTTCGCAC
>NZ_BDSM01000055.1:0-134984 GCF_003112475.1 Microcystis sp. 0824
TGAATCTGGGGGTGGCTATCGCCGTTACTCTCACCTTGTAAAGATTTATTACAAGTGTATTGACCTTGAGTCCCCTTGCCTGATTTGGTATCGGGTGATACTAAACGTTGGGACATATAAACAGTTATAAGGTTGGTCAGGGTTGACCTCTTAGATTCAGTCGGGGGACTGAAGACCTTACTAGGCGGTTATTTCAGGCATTTCAGCCCTATTTCATGCCTAAACGTTTCGCACCTATAGCTATGCTATAGATGTACAAATAGTCGGTAACTATGCATATCTAGCTGATTGGTATGGTGGCTTAAAGATTATTGATGTGAGTGAGTTTACCAGTCCACAAACTGTTACTCTTTCTATTTCTCCCAGCAGTGTTAGTGAAGACGGGACAGCTAATATGGCCTATACCTTCACCCGTAGCGGAGTAACCACTAATGCTTTAACGGTTAACTATACAGTTGGGGGTACAGCGACATTTAGCACAGACTACACCCAAACCGGTGCAGCAACTTTCACCATTACCACTGGGACAGTGACTTTCGCTGCTAATGCTACCACTGCTAAAGTCACAATAGACCCCACTGCTGACACTATTGTTGAAAACAACGAAACCGTCGCTTTAACTCTTGCTGCGGGGACAGGTTATACAGTAGGGACCACCACTCCAGTGACGGGAACAATTACCAATGATGATGTCACCCTTCCCAGTATTACTCTTGCGGTTTCTCCTAGTAGTGTTACTGAAGATGGGACAACTAATCTAATTTACACCTTCACCCGTACTGGTGTAACAACAAATGCTTTGACGGTTAATTACACCCTCGGAGGGACAGCTACTTTAAATACCGACTACACTCGTACAGGGACTAACAATACAGTCACCTTTGCTGCTGGTTCATCCACTGCTACCGTAACCGTTGACCCCACTGCTGACACTACGATAGAACCCAACGAAACCGTTATTTTAACTCTTGCTTCTGGGACAGGTTATACAGTTGGGACAACTACCCCAGTGACGGGAACAATTACCAATGATGATGTCACCCTTCCCAGTATTACTCTTGCGGTTTCTCCTAGTAGTGTTACTGAAGATGGGACAACTAATCTAATTTACACCTTCACCCGTACTGGTGTAACAACAAATGCTTTGACGGTTAATTACACCCTCGGAGGGACAGCTACTTTAAATACCGATTACACTCGTACAGGGACTACCAATACAGTCACCTTCGCTGCTAATTCAGCGACCGCGACTGTAACCGTTGATCCCACTGCTGACACAATAGTAGAAAGTAACGAAACTGTTATTTTAACCCTCGCTTCTGGGACAGGTTATACAGTAGGTACGACCACCCCAGTGACGGGAACAATTACCAATGATGATGTCACCCTTCCCAGTATTACTCTTGCAGTTTCTCCTAGTAGTGTTACTGAAGACGGAACGACTAATTTAGTCTATACCTTCACTCGTTCTGGAGTAACCACTAATCCTTTAACGGTTAATTACAGTATTGGTGGGACAGCAACCAATGGAACCGATTACGCTGCGCTTCCCAGCAGTATCGCCTTTGCTGCTGGTTTATCAACAGCTACCGTAATCGTTGACCCCACTGCGGATACTACAGTTGAACCCAACGAAACTGTCATTTTAACCCTCGCTTCCGGGACAGGTTATACAGTAGGGACAACTACCCCAGTGACGGGAACAATTACCAATGACGACTTTCCCCAACTTTCCATCAATAATATTACCGTGGTCGAAGGCTTAGATAATAATGCCATCCTCACCGTCACAGTTGATAACCCCAACCCGCAACCAATTACCTTCAACTATACCACTGCACCCATTAACGCTACCGCTAATGTAGATTACACTAGCAAAACTGGAACTATCACCATTGCTGCTAATACTTCCACTGCTACTATTAGCATTCCCATCCTCAATGATAACCTCAACGAAGCCGATGAAGCCTTTACAGTAACCCTGTCAAATCCCGTTAATGCTACCATCAATCCCGAAGGAGGAATAGGAGAAGTTATCATTACTGATACTTGGCAAAGCAGTATCACTCGCACCTTACCCAACAATGTCGAAAACCTCAGACTAATTGGCAGTAATAATATTAATGGTACAGGTAACGCTGGTAACAATAATATCACCGGAAATAGTGGCAATAATCAAATCAATGGAGGTGCGGGAATTGATAATTTAACCGGTGGTTTAGGTGCAGATACTTTCATCTTCCAATTTGGCCAATCTACCATATCAACAAGCGATCGTATCACAGATTTTGCCATCAATAGTGATAAAATAGACTTATTAACTCAAACTGGAAACGCCATGAGTGCGCCTAGTAGTTTCAGTCGCGCTGCTGATAGCACTACTACCACTTTAGACAATTTAATCAATCAGGTATTTACTGATGCTAATGGAGCGATTACAGGTAATCAAGGATTAGGGGTTAATAGTGCCGCCTTAGTGCAGGTAACAACCGGTGCAATAGCTGGAACTTACCTCGTTATTAATGATAGCACGGCTGGCTTCCAATCCAGCAATGATTTATTAATAAATATGACTGGATTTACTGGTACTTTACCAGCTTTAGGGAGCATTCCAGTGGGTAATTTCTTTGTTTAAGTGTCTAAGTTATCCTTCTAAGTCACCTAGAAAACGGGTTTCTCCGAGAAACCCGTTTTCTGGACTTTACTGGTGACTAGAAAATCTACGGTTTCACCGATAGGTTATTGCCCGAATGCTTCGCCCCTAGAGGACGCGGGCCGATGAAGAAGCAAGGTTTTGAACGACGCAAGACTTTTAAGTATCTTCCCAAATCTTCATCAATAATGCTGGCTAAGTAAATAAAATTTCACAACTCGATCGCTACAACTATCCCGCCAAGAACTACAATAACCCTAGGCATCTGTGTGAAAAAAAAGGCCCATCTATGCAACTTTCGCCCCAAGAAAAAGATAAATTACTCATTTTTACGGCGGCACTGCTCGCCGAAAGACGCAAAAATCGCGGTATCAAGTTAAATTATCCCGAAGCGATCGCCTATATTAGCGCCGCCATCCTCGAAGGTGCGAGGGAAGGTCGTAGCGTCGCTGAATTGATGAGTTACGGCACTACTTTGTTAACCCGCGAGGAGGTAATGGAAGGCATCCCGGAAATGATTACGGAAGTGCAGATCGAAGCGACTTTTCCCGATGGTACTAAATTAGTTACCGTTCACAATCCCATTCACTAAGAGGAGATTTTTAGCAGTTATGATTCCGGGAGAAATTATCACACCATCTGGGGAGATCGAGATTAATGTCGGTCGCGACACCCTGCGTATTTCTGTGGCTAATACAGGCGATCGACCGATTCAAGTGGGTTCCCACTATCATTTTTATGAAGTTAACGAGGCCCTAGAGTTTCAGCGCGAATTAACCAAAGGAACCCATCTCAATATTCCCGCCGGGACATCAGTTCGATTTGAACCGGGAGACACGAAAGAGGTGGAGTTAGTTGCCATCGCGGGAACTGAAGAAATTTATGGCTTTAATGGTTTAATTAATGGTTCCCTCAAAGGCAAGAAAAAGAAAAAGTAAGGCTTGATGGAAAAATTATCACAGTTCGATCGCTCAATTGTGGTAACATCAAGGCAACGATAACTAATTCTTTCCAAGACTATGACGACGGTAAAAATTGGCATCATTGGCGGCAGTGGTTTGTATAAAATGGATGCCCTCAAGGATGTGCGGGAAGTATCCCTCGATACTCCTTTTGGTTCTCCTTCCGATGCTTTAATTCTCGGTACTTTAGACGGAACAGAAGTTGCCTTTTTAGCGCGTCATGGCAGAAATCACCATTTTTTACCGACCGAATTACCCTTTCGAGCTAATATTCACGCTCTCAAACAATTAGGGGTTGAATATATTATTTCCGCTTCGGCCGTTGGTTCCCTAAAAGCGGAAGTTAAACCCCTAGATTTAGTCATTCCCGATCAATTTATTGACAGAACTAAAGAGAGAATAGCGACTTTTTTTGGGGAAGGGATTGTTGCCCACGTCGCCTTTGGTGATCCCATTTGTCCCCAATTAGCGCAAATTGTAGGGGATGCCGTCGCTAGTTTAAACCTACCGGAAGTTACCTTACATCGGGGCGGTACATATCTCTGTATGGAGGGACCAGCTTTTTCTACTAAAGCGGAATCAAATCTCTATAGAAGTTGGGGGGCAACCGTGATCGGTATGACTAATTTAACCGAGGCCAAATTAGCTCGAGAAGCGGAAATTGCCTACGCTACCTTAGCTCTAGTTACCGATTACGATTGTTGGCATCCCGATCACGATCATGTCACGGTAGAAATGGTGATCGAAAATCTCCACCATAACGCTATTAATGCCCAAAAAGTCATCCAAGAAACGGTGCGCCGTCTGGCAGCTAATCCTCCCGTTTCCGTCGCTCATTCTGCCCTTAAATACGCCATTCTTACCCGTCTAGATTCTGTTCCCATCGCCACTAAAGAAAAATTAGCTCTCTTTTTGAAAAAATATGAAGAAGTAGAGAAATAGCCGAGAAAAGTCGCCGATGAATCTAGAAATGGGTCATTTTTCTCGCTGTTATTCAGACGATCAATTTGACCCTTAACGAAGGCAGGAGGCAGGAGGCAGTATTCAGGAGTCAGGAGATAGGAGATTATTTTATTTATTCTCCCCACACCCCACACCCTACACCCTACACCCCACACCCCACACCCTGTCCCCACGAAAAACTTTTTGCCGCAAACCCTAACTAGCTAGGTATTCTCTGATGTTAGCCCTGCGTTTTCTCAATTTAGCGATCGCTTCTCGTTCGATCTGACGGACGCGTTCACGACTGATATTGAGTCGAACGCCAATTTTTGCTAGGGTGAGGGGCTGGCCATTATCTAAACCAAAACGCAGACAAATCACTTCTTTTTGTTGAGGGGTGAGGTCTGCCATCAGTTTTTCTAAGTCCACCTGGAGGGAAGAATGGGCAGTGTAATCTTCCGGGGAAAGTCCCGTATCTTCCAAGAGTTCCCCTAATTCCGTGTCTTGATTGTCCCCCACCTTTAAGTCAAGGGAAAGGGGTTGACGAGACCTTTCCAAGTAGTCTCGCACCTGTTTGGGAGTTAGGTCTAATTCCTCGGCTAATTCGGCAATGGTGGCGGCGCGACCCTTATCTTGAGCTAGTTGACGCTGGGCTTTTTTGATTTTATTCAGTTTTTCGGTGATGTGGATGGGCAGACGGATGGTGCGACTTTTTTCTGCGATCGCCCGGGTGATGGCTTGCCGAATCCACCAATAGGCATAGGTGGAAAAGCGATAGCCTTTGGTGGGATCGAATTTTTCCACACCTCTTTGCATCCCAATGGTTCCCTCTTGGATCAGGTCTAATAGGTCTAGATTGCGTTTTAGGTATTTTTTGGCGACGGAAACCACTAGACGCAGGTTCGCTTCTACCATCTTGCGTTTGGCGAAATCCCCTGCCCCTAATTCTCGACGCAGTTGTTCTTCAGTAATTTCCGCCGCTTCTGACCACTGGCGATCATTGGGGTCGCTGCCGAGTTTAGCCCTTAGGGATTCTTTGATTTTTTCCAGAAAAATTAATCTTTGCACCTGTTTCGCGTAGAGAATTTCTTCTTCATGGGTGAGAAGGGGAACTCGGCCAATTTCTCTGAGATAGGCGCGAACTGGATCGGTAAGGTTTTTCGAGGTTTTCATGAGTGCGCGTCGATTGAGGGTTGATATTCAGGAATTGATGGCGTTTTTAAGATCGCTTCCCCAGGGGCGGTTAAGGAGATGCTATCAGAGTTTTTTCTCGTTTTGTAAAGAGATTGGTAAGTGATTACTCAACTATAGAGAGAAATCTAATTGACGATTTAATTGCCTCTATAGTCCTTTTTTTGGCTAGATATAGAGTTTTTGGGCATAAATGGCAAGTAGTGAGAAGCTTGGTTATTTAACCAATATTACAACAATTATTAAATATTGTAAAGTTTATGAGAGAAAAAAAAATATCCCTCTCAGGAACCCACCGATGAAGAGGAGGTTTGAGTATCTCTACTCATATATTACCCAGAGGTTTCCCATCGGGATGCAATCTAGATGACAAAATGAGCAATTTTCTCATCTAGATTGCAGAGTGAGCAGTGAGGGAATTATAAATTATGAATTATGAATTATGAAGTGGGAAGATGGGGGAGCAGGGGAGCAGGGGAGCAGGGAGAAAAAGCTGACGACCGACGACAGACTCCCGTCTATTGCCCTTGCCTAGCGGTTCAGGGGGGATTGTGTAAAAATAGGAGAAGATCGGTTTTTTTTTACTAAACCTATGGCCACTTCTTCCATTGCCGTTAGAGAATTACCTCTCTTTCCCCTACCCGAAGTTGTTTTATTTCCGGGTCGTCCCCTGCCCCTGCACATCTTCGAGTTTCGCTATCGGATTATGATGAATACGATATTGGAAGAAGATCGCCGTTTTGGGGTATTAATGGTAGATCCAGCCACGGGAGAAATCGCTAAAGTGGGCAGTTGTGCGGAAGTTGTCCGTTGTCAACGTCTCCCAGATGATCGCCTAAAAATTCTCACCATCGGTCAACAGCGCTTCCGTGTCCTAGAATACGTCCGGGAAAAACCCTATCGTGTCGGTTTAGTGGAGTGGATTGAAGATGTTCCCACCACCCAAGATATGCGACCTCTGGCCAAAGAAGTAGACCAACTGCTGCGGGATGTGGTTCATCTCTCAGCCAAATTAACCGCTCAAAAAATTGAACTCCCCGACGATTTGCCTAGTCTTCCCCTGGAATTATCCTACTGGGTGGCGGGTAATCTCTACGGTGTGGCCGGGGAACAACAAGCTTTATTGGAAATGCAGGATACAGTTAGTCGTCTGCAACGGGAATCGGAAATTCTCACCTCAACCCGCAATCATCTGGCCGCTCGCACGGCTCTTAAAGATGCTTTAAATTAATAATCTTGAGGTTTTTCAGCTGCGGGAGAGGGAAATGGGGAAGTTATTTCAGTGAACAGTGAACAGTAATCAGTAATCAGTGAACTGATAACTCACATCTGAAAACTGATGACTTACCCACTGATAACTGATAACTGATAACTGTTAACCTGGGGATTACCTAATGTTTACCTTGATACAGTAAAGTGGGGTTAAAATTGCTATCCCCTCACCCAGGAGAACTTTGATCATGTTGCTGACCTATAATCCCAACGTCTCACCCTTCCGAGAAGACTATAGCGAGAGTCGTCGGCTCCACTTTTATGATCGCGGGGAAAATATTCCTCTGGTGGCCGATGGAGTCTGGCAAGTTTATCGGGGTATGGCGCAACTAAGTCAAGTATCTGAGAGTGGAGAGGAAATTTTACTAGGCTGGGTTCATTCATCCCACTTTTTTGGCTTAAATTTGACCCATCTGGAATCCTATCACGCCAGAGCCTTGTCGGAACTTTACCTAAAATGGTACACGATCGCCGAAGTGGAAAACTCGGTGGAATTAACCAGGATGATGTTAAATCAAATGATCCGTCGTCAACAACAAACGGAATCCCTACTGGCAATCGCAGGAATCAAACGAGTGGAGGAACGTCTCCAGCAGTTACTACAGTTATTAAAGCGGGAAATGGGAGAACCGATCGCCCAAGGCAGTCGTTTAAAGATCCGTTTAACCCATCAAAATCTCGCCAATGCTATCGGTACCACGAGAGTAACGGTGACGCGTTTGTTAGGGGAATTTCAGCGTCAGGGAGCGGTGAGCAGCGATCGCGATCGCCATTTAATCATTCACGATTAACTCAGTCCTGATGAAAAAATTTTCACCCCCACAGATGAAAGAGGTTTCTTTCCCCACACCCCACCCCCTCTTTCAAGTCAGACAATTTTAGTCAGACCCAGCCATAATGGACTCCCCGCAGCGATCCACTAATTGCCAAGCTAATTTAGCAGCCCCCACCATCCCGGCGCGATTACCTAACTCGGCCGTTAATACCTCTAATCCTTCTCTGGAACTAGGTAAAACCCGTCTTTCGATTTCTGTGAGCAGAGAGGGAAAGAAAAACCTAGCACTGGCACTAATGCCGCCGCCGATAATTACCGCCTCTGGGGTGAGAACATAGAGTAAACTGGCGATACCAGCCCCCAGTAAACAACCGTAACCCTGCCAGAATTCTAAAGCCTCTCGATCGCCTTTTTCGGCCAATTCTGCCAATTGCTTCGGTTCTTTGCCGGTCATCCGGCGAATAGCTTGCAGGGAGGTGTACTGTTCTAAGGAACCCTGATTACCGCTATTGCACAATGGACCGTCAAAATTAAGGGTTATTAAGCCTAATTCTGCGGCCGTTCCCTTGCTGCCCACAAATAAGTTACCATCGAGGATAATTGCCCCTCCTACTCCCGTCCCCAAGGTCAACAGGATCAAGTTTTGAAACCGTTTGCCCGCTCCTAACCAAGCTTCCCCCAAACCGGCACAATTGGCATCATTGGCTAAAATTGTCGGCATTCCCGTGCTTTCTTCTAACCAATCGGCCAGGGGAATATCCCGCCATCCTGCCAAATTAATCGCTATTTTGGCAATTCTTCCCTGAGCATCCGTCGGACCCGGCGTTCCCACACCAATGGCTTGACAATTTTTATCTAAATTTACTTGACAAATGCCTTGATGTATGGTATGGGCGACTTCTTTGGGTGTAGCGGGTTGGGGAGTGGGTAAGGTGAGAGATTCGAGACAATTGCCCTCCTGGTCAAATTTACCAATTTTAATAGCGGTTCCACCTAAATCGACACCTATGACTGTTTTCACCATCGGGCTTTCCTTGTTACTCTGGGAGTAGCTAGGTTTATTATCACTCTTTTTGGCGATTTTTTTCGCGGTTAGATGTGATCGAGAGGATAATTCGGCTAAACCGGCAAAACTAGCTGATTGATTAGCCCCAAATTTCTTCTATAGTTTAGATACCTGCAGCTTAACTCCTGATTTTTACCCATTTTAAAAATGATCAAAGTTACCATCCCAACTCTCTACGATACCGATTATCAGCTTTGGTTAGAAAACACTATCAACCAATTGCGTCAAGGGGATTTTCAGGCAGTAGATTGGCAGAATTTATTAGAGGAGTTAGCAGATTTGGGGAAAAGTGAACGAAGAGCATTAGAAAGTTTATTAACTCGACTTTTAGAACATTTACTGAAGTTAACTTACTGGCAATCCCAACGGGATTACAATCAAGCTGGCTGGAAAAAAGAAATTCGCAATTTTCGGATTCAGATCAAAAAAATTCTCAAAGATAGTCCCAGTTTAAAGTCCTATTTAAGGGAAATTTTGCAGGAATGTTATCTCGATGCTCGCAATCTGCTTATTGACGAAACCGAATTAGATGCCAATATTTTCCCTCTAGAAGTGTTAGCTAGTCTGGAGGAGATTCTCGATCAAAATTGGCTGCCAGATTGGGGAGATATAAACAGGGATAAATCTTCCGAGGTGAACTAAAGATTAGCTTCACCTACCCGGTTTACAGACATTATAGTCCTCGTGAGAGATCACCGCCTCCGGGACGAGGAGATTGCCGTAGTCGCGACAGATGAGGCGATAATTGCGGGTAACGGGGATACTGATAATAAAGCGATCGTGTCGCAATCGTTTACCGTGGAAATCTCGATAATTGCGGTGATCTTGCAATCCTTGCAGGATTTCCCTAGCTTTAAGTACCACATTTTTCGGTAATTCCCGCAAATCGATCGGATCTTCGGAAAAAGTGGCTTCCCAAGCATTTTTTTGACGTTTTCTTTCTTCCCAAGCGGCATCTCGTTGAGCGCAATGATGGCAGACTTGGCCATAGCCCTTGTGACCACAGGGAAACTTCTTCTTTCTTCTAGACATAATACCATCTGTCTGTAAGGCTGTGAGAGAGTATTCAAAAGCGGTAAAGCTTGCTTCACTTTTGGCAGATGAAGAAGAAAATCTTTACCTAGTGATTATCTATACTTACCAGCATACAGGGATCGATACCTCGTTTGGCCATTGACCAGCAAGAAAGTTTATCTTGGTTAGTTATATTTTTCAGTCCGCCTCGGTGATTGGGAAATTGGCAACTATATTTGATCACCAGCAATATCGAAGCTGCTTAGAATAATTCCCATTCTTGGGTTCTTAAACGTTTGAGAATAGCCAAACGGCTACTAAAATAATTAGCACAGAGACGACTATAATCAGTTAAACGCAGGTTATTTAAGCTAATTGACCAAGACCAAATATAGGCCGCTTGGGTGAGATACTGAAGACAAGATAATTCACCATCGGTTAAAGGCACTGTTTCATCGTAACCTTGAATAAAACCATGGCGAACCTGGCGATTTAAGCCGGATTGTAGGGAAACTTGCAGAAATTTAGCGATATCAAAAACTCGCCAACCATAACCGCACTGATCGAAATCAAATAGGGTCATCTGATTATCCGGGGTGATATGCACATTACCACTATGAGGATCGCCCCAACAAATACTCCAATAGGGAGATTCTGTCGGTAATTTGGCGGTTTCTTCCTCTATTTCCCCAATGGTTTCTAAAACACAGTCTAGGTCCCTCGGTCGTTGGTGCAGAAAAGGTGCGATAATTTGCAGGGAATCCTCGAGAAGATATTTGAGGTTGAGGGGATGACGATAGGCTAGGGGTTGAAAATCGGCCGTCACCCGATGTAAATTAGCCACGATCGCCCCTAAATGATAGGCTTGTTCTATATCTATGTCTCCAATAGCAATTCCCCCCGGAGCATAGGGAAAAAGGACGGCGTAACGTTTCCCTTCCGGAGCGTTAATTTCTAGGGATAAATCACCGTTTTTGCTGCGAATTGGCGCGGCGACGGGAACCTGAGAGCGATCGAGATAATCTAATAATTCTAACTCGAAGTCGATTTCCATTTTGCTGCGCCAATGGCAGTGAGATACGCGCAAAATGTAGGGAGTTGTCAGGGTTTCGAGGAGATACACATCACTTAAACCCCGATGCCAAAATTGACAATTTTTCGGTACATCAATCTCGTAACGAGAAAAAATCAAATCTGCTAGGGCAGCAGGAGCAAGAGTGGAGTAGAGTGTGGGAAAAGTCCGTTCTCCGGTCTGAAAATTAGCAGCGGGAGAACTAGAAGGCAGTAAATTGAGCGAAGCCTGAAAAGTTGTCACGGTTCCCTCCCGATGCAAGTATGGACAACGCTCGCATCATCCTATTTTATAGGCCACATATATTACAAATTGGTTCGAGCGCTCCGTATATTTCGCTACATTCCCCTGACAGTGATCAGATTTAAGTTTTCACTACCTACAGCAGTTATCCGAGTGGTGAGATGGGAAGTTTTCGTTTTGGGGAAAAGTAATCTCAGCAATTTCGGCTCGCCGGATATATAGGGCTTGCTGAATAAATCTAAAAACCTTGTTGGATAATATCTTTAGACTTTGTTGAAATTAAAAAGTGCCAGCCATAAAACCCTACACCCTACGCCCTACAACCTGCCACCAGGAAAAACTTTTTCAGCAAACCCTAATTACTGACCCGATTCGATCGCTCCTTCGGCCTCATGGACAATTGCTCTCAATTGATCTAAAGTTTTCTGGTCCACCTGGGTCCATAATCCCCGTTGTTGAGCCTCTAATAATCTTTCGGCCATATCTCGCAATGCCCAGGGGTTTTTCTCCTGAATAAATTGTTGTACCTTGTGGTCAAATAAATAAGCTTCGGCTACCCCCTGATAAATAAAATCCTCCACTAGGTGAGTAGTGGCAGAGTAGGCAAAAATATAATCTACGGTCGCAGCCATCTCGAAAGCGCCTTTATAGCCGTGTCGCATCACTCCCGCTATCCATTTGGGATTAACCACTCGCGAACGGTAAACGCGGCGAATTTCTTCCTCTAGGCTTCTGATGCGGGGATTTTCTGGACGGGAATGATCACCAAAATAGGTGACGGGATTTTTGCCGGTTAATGCCCGGACACTGGCAGTTAAGCCGCCTTGAAATTGATAGTAGTCATCGGAGTCGAAAATGTCGTGTTCTCGATTGTCCTGATTGTGCAGCACTATCTCTAATTCTTGCAGTCTATTTCTCAATACTTCCGGTAAAGAATGGGCAGTTCCTTGACTATCATAGGCATAACAACTCCAGTTAATATAAGCATTAGCTAAGTCTTGATCATTTTGCCAGTTTTGTGACTCGATTAACCCCTGTAAACCGGCCCCGTAAGCACCCGGTTTGCATCCAAAGATTCTGGCAGTAGCTCTCAGTTTCGCCTCCTTTTCTCCTAAGCCCTGACTTAGCCAAAACTCCCTCTCTGTCTTCACTTTCGCCGCTAAAGGATTAATTTTTTCCTCTTCCTCTTGACAAGCTACCGCATTTATGCCAGAATTAAGAAGATGTAGTATGCTGGGGAAACTGTCCCTAAAAAAGCCCGATACCCGAACGGTCACATCAATTCGAGGACGGCCTAAGCTAGACGGGGTAAGGATTTCAAACCCGACCACCCGACGGAAAAACCCATCCCAAAGGGGACGAATTCCCAGTAAAGCCATGGCTTCGGCCACATCTTCGCCACTATTTCTCATCGTCGAAGTTCCCCAGATAGAAATCGCCAAAGTGCGGGGATATTCGCCATTTTCTTGGGTATAACGTTCAATTAGTGCCTCTGCGGCCTTTCTTCCCACTTCCCACGCGGTTTCTGTGGGGATTGCGCGGGTATCGACGGAATAGAAATTTCTGCCGGTGGGAAGAACATCGGGACGGCCGCGGGTAGGAGCGCCAGAAGCACCACTGGGGACGTATTGGCCAGCGAGACCTTTTAAGAGATAGGTAAGTTCATCGGGGGTTTGTTTTAAAGCAGGAATTAACTGATTTTCTAGCCAAACCAATTCTTTTGCCGTATTTTCGCCTACAGGTTCAATTTTCCGGCTAATTAAATCCTGAGCGAGACCTTCCAGATAAGTAGTAGTATCGTTATATTCCGTCAGGGGGTCGCAGTCGAGATGGAGGTCAAGGGCAAGGGAACGGGTTAAACCGGGGCGGTCGGGACTGGGAGAACGAGCAATCGATTGAATTAAATCAATTAACTGCTGACCCTGGGGACATTGACCGAAGATATGTAAACCATCGCGGATTTGTGCTTCCTTGAGTTCACAGAGATAACCATCCACGACGGTGAGAAATTGACCAAAGGAGGCGCTGGTCGCAACGCGCTCGCTACGCGAGATCGTGCCTAGCTCTCGATCGAGATTAGTTTTCGCCACCAGATCACTAATCCGCTCGCGAATTAGAGCTAAACGAGAAGGATCAAGAGATTCTGCCTGATAATATTCATCGATGAGAGACTCTAACTTTTCCCAATCCCCATACAATTCCGCTCGCGTCATCGGGGGAGTGAGATGGTCGATGATAACAGCTTGGGAACGTCTTTTAGCGCTGGAACCTTCCCCGGGGTCATTGACAATAAAAGGATAAAAATTCGGCAGCGACGAGAAAGCGATTTCGGGATAACAATGGGGAGAAAGAGCGAGACTCTTCCCTGGTAGCCATTCTAAATTGCCGTGTTTACCGAGATTAATCACAGCAGTGACTTGGAATTCCTGTCGTAACCAATGGTAAAAAGCGAGATAGCTGTGGGTAGGTTCCAGGTCGGGGGAATGATAATTAAGAGTCGGGTCAAGGTCATAACCGCGAGAAGGTTGAATACCGATAAAGACATTACCTAACTGGATGCCGGGGATAGGGAAATCCTTGTCTGGATATCCCCAACGGTCAAGCAGAGCGCTTTGATTATCGGGGGGAAGGGAGGAGAAATAATCTAGATATGCCTCTAGGGAGAGAGATTGATAGATAGGTTTTAATTCCCTTGTCTCCAAGTCATTAGTGATACCAGAAATAAGCAATCGCATTAATTCGTCGCTATGGTCGGGGAGGTCGGTGAGGGTATAACCTTGGGTTTGTAATGCGCGAAGAATTTCCAGACCACTAGCGGGGGTATCTAAACCGACTCCGTTAGCGATACGACCATCCTTATTGGGATAGTTGGGGAAAATGAGAGCAATTTTTTTCTGGGAGTTGGGAAGGGAGGAGAGTTGACAATAGTTTGCGGTTAAATCAGCGACAAAATCAACCCGGTGGGGGAGGGGTTGATAGACAACTATTTCCGTTTCTAGTTTCGGATGTCGGGTGAGGACAGATTTAAAGGAAATAGCGCGGGTGATAATTTTGCCATCCATTTCTGGTAAAGCGATATTCATGGCCACATCCCGGGGGGAAAGACCTTGATAACCCTGTTGATAAGCTTCTAAACTGCTGCTGCTGAGGATAACTTGGAAGATGGGTTTATTGAGGGACTGCCAGAAGTGATGATTTTGTTTGTCTTCCGGTCGTTGGATAGAGAAGCTAGTGGTGTCGAGAATTAGGTCTGGGGGATGGTGGGAAAAGAGGGTTAATAGTTCCTCTTGCACTTCAATTTCCCGCAGAGAGGAGAGAAAGATAGGGACAGTTTCAATATTTCTTTGGGTGAAAGCGCTGATTAAAGCATCGATAGCTTTGGTATTACCTGCGAGATAATGGGAACGATAGAAAAGTATCCAAGTCCGTGCTTGGGGTTGGGATAGGGTTGTCTGGGAATAGATTCCCAACCTCGGGACAACCCTAGGAGGAGAGGGAGGATAGTCGAGATGGAGACAGGTATGCGCGATAAATTTAGCAGCATTAATCCAGTTATCTATCCCTGCTTCCGTGAAATAGCACCATAACTGGTTAACAGTAGTCAGGGAAGCAGTGGAATGACTCATCAACTCTAAATCCGGTTTATCCTCTCCCGGGAGGACAAATAAAGTCGCACCGGTTTCCTCGACAATTTCCTTAACTACTTCCAACCCGTAGGACCAACTCCCCCGTCCCCCCAATAAGCGAAGAATAATCACTCTTGCTTGGGATAGTACCTTGTCCCCATAGTTATCGATACTGTATTGCTGCTGTAACTGTGATAAATTCAGGGCGCGAATTGCGGGAAAATTATCCGGTAGATGGTCGATAGCTGCCGCTAGAGTTTGAATATCGGTATCAGCCATGGTGAGGAGAACAATCGGGGCCGGATTTTGGTCAATAATAATCACCCCTTCGGTATCTGCTGTCCAACCACCCGCTTGGGGAGCAATTCGGTGCATAAGTTTTGAGAGTCAGGTTAAATAATGATTAGGTTTTGAGAATCAGGGTCTCGATCGAGGGATCATTCTTAGGTAGATAGAGACGATTATATCTGTCTGCGGCAATTTAAAGAACAGGGAATAGGTGTTAGGGGATAGGGATTAAGAAAAATCTTCACTAAAACCCAAACCCCAGTCCCCTTACTGATGACTGGGGTTTGGGGAAGTGGGGAAGTGGGGGAATTTCAAATAAAACCCTAAAACCCTAAAACCCTAAAACCCCAACACCCTAAAACCCCAACACCCCACCACCCTATCTGCTGCCTTCTGATAACTGATAACTGATGACTGATAAATGATAAATGATAAATGAATGCTTCTCCCGCTTATGTTTGCTGTCAAGTGTTGTCATCTACTCACCTCGAACAAATTCGTTCTTGGTGGGGACAGTTGGCAATACAGGTAACAGGGCCCAGGATTAGTCTCAGTGAAAGAGATATTCCCCCACAGACAGGGGAAATCTATCAACTCTTGCTTTCCACTGACCTACAAGCTTTATTGTTAGCCAGTCCCCAAGCACATAACTTTGAGTACGAAGTCCGCATTAGTTTTGAAGCGAACACGATTAAAAATTTTCTGCAAGGACTGGCCGTCAAGTCTCTCCACCACCCGAAAATTGAGCAGGGTTATCAAATTTTAAATCTGCCTCTATCCACTAATGTCAGCAGTTTTCAAAATAAAATTTTAGTCAAAATTCTCTCGATAATTTCTTCTCCGTCTGCTGAGGGGGGTTGTCCCCGCATCTTCTCTGTTTGTCAACCGGTAGAAGCTGCCCTATCCCAACAAATCGAAGAGGAAAGATTATTAAACCAAGTCATCACCCAAATGCGTCAGAGTCTGGAGTTACCGGTGATTCTGGAAACCGTAGTCAGGGAAGCGCGGGAATTTCTGCAAGTGGACCGATTGTTAATTTATCAATTTTTCCCCGGTACCGGTGAGGGAAAGGGAAAAATAACTTCCGAGTCGCGCATTTCTGACCAGATAAATTCGGTGTTAAATTTAACCCCCGAAGACGATTGTTTTTCCTATATTCCCCAATACAAGGAAAAGTATCGTCAAGGATTAATTCTGGCCGTGGATGATGTGGATGTTAACTATTCTTCTTCCTTCTGTTTGTCCGAATTTTTGCGACAACACCAAGTGCGATCAAAATTAATCGCCCCCATTGTGGTACAAGAAGAATTGTGGGGTTTATTAATTGCCCATCAATGTGGAGAAAAACGCCGATGGTTGCCGCAGGAAAAGAAATTTTTAGGTCAGATTGGTGAACATCTCGCCATCGCTATCTATCAAGCGCAATTATATTCTCAAGTACAGGAACAAAAAGATATTTTTGAACGCCGGGTAATCGAAAGAACCCAAGAATTACAAGATACTTTAATGGCCGCCGAAGCTGCTAACCTCTGCAAAAGTGAATTTTTAAATAATATGAGTCATGAGTTATTAACTCCCCTAACTTGTATTATCGGTTTGTCCAGTACCCTGCAAAAATGCTCGGCAGCTAGTAATTTTTTACCTCCCGACAAACAAAAACACTATCTACAAGTGATTCAGGATAACGGCAATAAACTATTAGAATTAATTAATGACTTGCTTAATTTCTCGCAAGTTTCGGCAGGGAAAGCCGTTTTAGATATTAAACAATTTTCGCTCAAATATCTCTGTAATCACGTTTTAGAGATTATTAAATTTGAGGCAGAAATTAAAGAAATTAATCTGATTTTAGAGATAAAAATTGCCGAAAAAGATTATTATTTTTATGCCGATTATGATCGAGTTCAGCAGATACTTTTATACTTGTTAAAAAATGCCCTGAAATTTACCCCCGAACAGGGTGCTGTCACGCTGAGACTGTGGAAAGAAGGCAGTCAGGTCATTTTTCAGGTAGAAGACACGGGCATCGGCATTCCTGCTCAAAAAATACCGCTTCTGTTTGAAAAATTTACCCAGTTGGATGGCTCCCGCAAACGTCGTTATGGTGGGATAGGATTAGGATTGGCTTTAACTAAACAATTAGTGGAACTGCATCGCGGCACGATCGAGGTAGAATCTTGCTTAGACAAAGGTTCCATCTTTACCGTCCGTTTACCTCAACAAAAGCCCCCCAAATCCCAACCCCAACCCTCGGATAATAATCCCCATTTTAATCACCACCATCCCACTATAGTTTTGATTGAAAGCGACGAAGAAATTGCCAATCTTATTTGTGAGTTATTGATGGTGGCACATTATCAAGTTATTTGGTTAATCGATAGTGTCTCCGCTATCAAAAAAATTGAGATCGTGCAGCCAAGTATTATAATTGTCGATCGAAAAATGCCCGATATATATCATCTCTGTCATCTCTTAAAAAAATCCCGCCAAACTCAAGCCAGTAAAGTGCTAATCTTGAATGATACCCCCGAAATCAGCGTTAATTTCCTCGGTCGTCATGGCATTGATGACTATCTGCTCAAACCGATTCAACCCTCCCTATTGTTGGAAAAAATCCGCTATCTAACCGCTTTATAAGTAGGTTTTGCGGCAAAAAGTTTTTCGTGGGTGTAGTGTGGGGTGTAGGGTTTTACCAATTTTTATCTTCTTTTTTCCCCAGAAAATAGGACTTGAAAACTAACTATCACATAGCTAATTTTCAAGCCCTGAATTGTAGGAATCCTAGGTTAAATTAGGATTCACTTTCGATATAGATAAATAACAAACCCATGACCACGGCTGGCATTAACCAACAGACGATCGGGATTAAAATCCAAGGCAGATAGGAAGCTGCGTAGGCACCAGTCATGTCAAATGCTCCTAGTAAAAAAATAAGGAAATGATAACAGGTAGAAAAAGGGTTAATTATTGATTAAAAACCCCGCGCATGATGCCATCAACGACACCAAGATTTTCTAGGAGGAAATAGGCCACAAAAGCACCACCCATACCACCAATAAAGAAACCGGCGGCGAATTGACTCCAACCCTCGGACGATTTCAGCGGATCACCAGTAGCGGCCTTACCTTGGAAAGAGACAAGACCATAACTAGCTAAACAACCCGTAGCCAAGAGAACCATGGCTAAAGCGGGGATTAAGCCGCCGAGATTAGCATATTCCGAGTCTCTCAAGGGACCCAGGACAACCCAGGGACCACCGAGGAAATAACCGTGGGCCATACCCACTTCTAGACCGCGCAGAATCGGAGCTAGACCAGGACGATAGGCAGGTAAGTTACCAATAAAAGCTTTGGTAAAACCAGAAGCGGAAATGGGGGTAGCTAGATGACCAATGAACGGATCATCATTGTAGGGTGTCACCACCTGTTTGTATCCAGTTTCAGCCATTGTGTTTGAGTTCTCCTTTTTCCGATCAACAGGAAAATTGATCATAAAACTTTAAGATTACACTTTAGGCCTAAGAATTACTTCAAGCAACCCCATCGATCGAGTTTTCAAGGGTTGACGGCTGAAACTCTCACAATTCGTTACATTTCTCTCAGGAGACAGGAGTGGGGAGAAGGGAGTGGGAATTATGAATTATGAATTATGAATTATGAAGTAGGGAGTGGGGAGTGGGGGAGATGGGGAGCTTTGTTTCAGTGATCAGTACGGCGGATTCAGGATTAGTCTGGTACATTCTCCACGCCGAAAAGCTTATCCAATAAGGATTTGTCTGTGCCAGATGGATAGAGGAACCGCCGTAAACAGTGAACTGACAACTCACATCTGATCACTGATAACTGATCACTGATAACTGGTCACTGATTAAGGGATAATCAACACCGGACAGGGGGCAAGGTTAATAACTTTGGTGGTGACGCTTTCGGACACGCCTTCGCTGGTTAAACCTAAACCGCGACAACCCATAACGATCAGGTCGGCATTAACTTCATCGGCCACATCACAGATGATAAAAGAAGGCATTCCCTCCCTTTCAATCATTTCCGCCTTGATGCCAGCTTGGGCGAAAATCGCTTGCGCCGATTGTAACAATTTATCCACCGCTTCGATCGAACTCATCCTATCGTCGGGGGTAATTTCTCCGGTGGCTGTCGTTTCCACCACCGACAACAGCACCAAACGACTGTCAAAAATTTTGACTAATTCGATCACACTACTGGTAGCGTCACGACTTTCGCGGCTGTGGTCGATGGGAAATAAAATCGTCTCAAACATAATTAGCAAGTCTCTCCAATCAAATTTTTCTGGGCAAATCAGTCTTGGAACTGCAACACTGATCCCCAAATCTGAAATAATCTTTGTCAAAGTAATTGCCGCAAGTAGCGATACCCTGATTTAATCTTTATTGTACGGTAAGCAATCTAGGAGGTTATGGGCTGTGCCAAAAAAAACAGTAGCGAATTTAACAGAAGCTGATTTAGCGGGTAAACGGGTCTTAGTCCGGGTCGATTTTAACGTTCCCATGGACAAAGCCACCGGGGCAATCAGCGATGATACCCGTATTCGGGCAGCACTACCAACTATTGAGGATTTAATCAAAAAAGGGGCTAAGGTTATTTTATGCAGCCACATGGGTCGTCCTGACGGTCAAGTTAAAGAAAATTTGCGTCTGACTCCTGTGGCTAAACGTCTCTCGGAATTACTGGGCCAAGAAGTAGTCATGTGTCCCGATTGTATTGGTGAGGGAGTTACGGCAGCGATTAGCCAAATGTCTAACGGTCAAGTGGCCCTTTTAGAAAATCTGCGTTTCCACGGTGAAGAGGAGGCAAATGATCCCGATTTTGCCAAAAAATTAGCCGCTAATGCCGATTTATACGTTAATGATGCTTTTGGTACCGCCCACCGCGCCCACGCTTCTACGGAAGGCGTTACCCACTATCTCAGCCCCTCGGTGGCGGGTTATTTGATTGAAAAAGAGTTAAACTACCTACAAGCAGCTATTGAAACTCCCCAACGTCCCCTAGCGGCGATTATCGGCGGTTCTAAGGTTTCTAGTAAAATTGGCGTGATCGAAACTTTATTAGAAAAGTGCGATAAACTGCTCATCGGTGGCGGTATGATCTTTACTTTCTACAAGGCCCGCGGTTTAAGTGTTGGTAAGTCTTTGGTGGAAGAGGACAAACTGGAATTAGCCAAATCCCTGGAAGCGAAAGCTAAAGAAAAAGGGGTGGAATTTCTCCTTCCTACTGATGTGGTGTTAGCGGATCAATTCGATAAAGATGCCAATTCCCAAATCGTCAAGGTCGAAAATATTCCCGATGGTTGGATGGGATTAGATATCGGACCTGAATCAGTTAAAGTTTTCCAAGAAGCTTTATCTAGCTGTAAATCTGTCCTCTGGAATGGCCCCATGGGGGTGTTCGAGTTCGATAAATTTGCGGCGGGTACAGATGCGATCGCTCACACTTTAGCCGATTTAACTGCTACAGGTACAACTACCATTATCGGTGGTGGTGACTCGGTAGCGGCGGTAGAAAAAGTGGGAGTGGCGGAAAAAATGAGCCATATTTCCACCGGTGGTGGCGCTAGTTTGGAATTACTCGAAGGGAAGGTTTTACCCGGTATTGCCGCCCTCGATGAGGCCTAATTATCGCTAATATCTAAGGTTGAAAAAAGGTGGGTGCTGGCCCGCCTTTTTTTTATGAATTATGAATTATAAATTATGAATTATGAATTATGAATTATAAATTATAGCGTTTCCCAATCTCATGAGGTACACCAAAATCTTAACTCCTGAATCCCGAATCCTGACTCCTGAATCCTGAATCCCGAATCCTGACTCCTGAATCCTGACTCCTGACTCCTGACTCCTCAAAACCTAAGACTCTGTACCTCACAACTATGGGAATTGCTATATATAGCGTTTCCTAAGCTAGTGAGGTACACATATTTTTCTTCCCTTTTGACTTTTGCCTCTTGCCTTTTGCCTAAAACCCATAACTTTTGTACCTCAGCAGACTGAAAAACGCTATAGTCATTTCAATTAAGATTGAGAATATCAATGCTAGAGTTCATAAGGGTTTAACTGGTCTAGAGTGTATCAGACTTATCTGAAATGACTATAGGAATTGGGAATTATGAATTGGGAATTGGGAATTAGGAATTAGGAATTAGGGAGTGGGAATTAGGAATTAGGGTCTGCTGAAAAAGTTTTTCGTGGGGGTAGGGTGTGGGGTGTGGGGTGTGGGGTGTAGGGTTTTACCGATTTTCAGGGGGTCAATTACCTAATTTTCAGGGAAAAAGTGCCTAAATTTCCCCCCGATCACCCCAAGGTCTGGCACTTTTTGATGGGAAAAAAGTCTAAAATTCTTATCCAACAAGGTTTTTAGATTTATTCAGCACACCCGAATTAGGAAGTGGGTTTTTATACTAAATCTGGTTATTAAAAACTGATTATTTATTTTCCGTTTTGCATGAGTGCCTCTCCTGATATGTAGCCTATACTCAACGGATTTAGTATCATTAGGATACTTCAATTGCGGTAAAATCCACCCGCTGATATAAATCTGTCAGGGATATTTGAAAATCTAGAGAAAACAAAGTTAAAATCGCTTCTTGATCGTGATAATCCCGAAATGCCCAATGATCGCCTCTTTTATGAAATTGTTCTATATAATAACCATATTGATCGATTAAAATATATTCTTCAAAACTATTAAGAGAGCGATAAAATTTAAACTTATCACCCCGATTATAGTCTTGAGTAGATTTTGATAAAACCTCGATAATCACCTGTGGATTGGTAATCGTATCGGTGCGTCCTCTTTCAAGAATTGGTTCCCCCTTAACGATCATAATATCGGGATAAGTGTACACATTATAGGCGGGTATTGCCAAGCGTAGATCGTTGATAAATATATCATAGGCTTGATTCTGGATAGTTAAGGGAAATCTTCTACAGAAATTCAAGGCAATGCGATTATGGTTAGGAGTTCCCCCAGTCATAATAATAATTTCTCCATCTCGATACTCGTGTCTGTCGGTGGCAGTTTCCTCTAGTTGAAAGTATTCTGCGACTGTGTAGCGTTTCTCAGTGGTTGCGACCATATTGCCCCCTTGAAAGCAAAGCTCTGTCTTTATAATAACCTGTTTTCTGAAAAGGTAAGTAGCTGGTTATAATTAAATTAAAAATGGATTGTAGGTTCGATCCCCCCTGCCCCCTTGATAAGGGGGGTGTCTGATAATTGTTAACGCCTACCTACTTACAATTATCGGTTTTAATCAGGTGCTGACTGCCGGATAAATATCGAGAGACCTTGTTAACAAGGTCTCTCGAAAGTGGGTTAGATTATTGTTGCTAATTTGTTAATCTGGTTGGGATAATTTGAGGATAGTGCCGGTGACTTTCATGCTTTCTTGATAAAGCACGTCCTGGCCCCAACGCTGTAACTGTTTACCTAGCAGAGTTTCTGTTTTTTGGTCTTCCAGATGGGACACTTGTTCAATGCGGCAAGATTGGGCCCCTCCCGAAGCTTCCATCCGCATACAGCCTGTAGTTCCCGAACAAATTACCGTGCAACAATCAGCCTGAAGATTAGTAGAACTGAGTTTAATACTAATCAGATCCCCTTGTATCTCACCCCAATCGGCCACGGGAACACCGGCTAATTCCGCCTCAATTAAACGCTGGTCCTGACCGAGGAAGCTAATCCGATGAATAGCGTAATCTTCTGACTGGTAAGTATATCCTACCGGTCGCCATTGTAACCGGCTGGCCATCCAACCGAGGAACATAAAAGCTTGACAAGGATTGCCCTTTTCGTAATCAATAGTAATGCGATCGACTTCCAGAATAGCATCCCGGCGCTCTGGGGGATCGAAAGCCTCGGCGGTTAGTTCTTGCCAAGGGGCGAGACGACTCCAGTTCAGGTCAGCTAATGGTACATCTGTGGCTAATAAATCCCCCACTTGCAGCAGTTCCGTTTCCGGTTCCCGAAAAGTGCTGGAATCGACGATAATCGTATCACATTGACTGGCCAGACGCTTAAATAGTCCATATTCCGCATCGGGACTGGCTTTCCACCAGAGAAATTTGGGCAAACTGGGAATAGTTAACTCGGAAATAATGCCGCCAATTCGTTCCAAAGCTTCCGCTGTACCGCTTAAAGTAACGTATTCACAGCAAACTAAAGTGTTCTGACTACGTTTGTTAACGGGACAATAGGCAGAAACGGAGGCTTTTACCCCTTCATCGGCCTCGGCGGTGGGACAGAGGGTAATAATGCGACAGGGATTGGAAGCGGCGATCGCATCTGCGACCCCAATAGCATCCAAATCGGCGGCGTATTGACGATGATTAGCCCCATCCTGGGCGTTTTTTTCCGTTTCCCAGGCTGTCCTGAGGCGGGCGACAAATTCATCGCTAGAATGCCCGGTTACTTCTAGTCCTAGGTCTTTCTGGGCCACCTTGATTGCGGCGTAGGTTCGCGGACCGGCAATCCCATCAATCGGGCCAGTGTAATAGCCGAGAAGGGTTAACAATTCCTGTACTGCGTCGGGTTCATAGACAATAAAGCTAAAGGTGGTGGCCCGGGTGGCGGCCATACCATCCTCATTATTATTATAGGATTGCCAGATATCGCGCAGTTCCTGCTCGATCACATCGATGGAAACATCTTTTGGTGCTTGTAGGGAGACAATGGGGGGGCTTTGGGTGGTCATGTCAGTTATCAGTTATCAGTTATCAGTTATCAGTTATCAGTTATCAGTTATCAGTTATCAGATGTGAGTTTTTAGTTTACTGTTTACTGATTACTGATTACTGTTCACTGTTTTAGAGTCGTCGCCAACGACGGCCATCGCGGTTAAGGAGAAATTCCGCTTCTGTGGGTTCCCAGGTACCCGCTTCGTATTGGGGTACGGAGGCGGGATCGGAGGGAGCGTCCCAAGCGGCGAGAGCGGGAGTAACGATGCGCCATGCTTCTTCTACCTCGTCAGAACGGGTAAATAGGGTTTGATCTCCCAGCATAGCGTCTAAAAGTAGGCGATTATAGGCATCGGCGCTGGTGACACCGAAGGAGGAACCATAACTAAAGTCCATTTCTACCGTGCGCGTGCGTAATTCTGACCCCGGCATTTTCGCCTCAAAACGGAGGGCAATACCTTCGTTAGGCTGAATCCGCATACTCAGTACATTTGCATTAGTTTGTTGGGCTGCCGATTGGAAGATTAATAACGGCACATGGCGGAATTGGATGGCAATCTCGGAAACTTTTTTCGGCAGACGTTTACCGGTACGCAGATAGAAGGGGACACCCTGCCAACGCCAGTTATCGACGATTAATTTCATGGCGACGTAGGTGGGAGTGGTCGATTCTGGATTAACCCCCGGTTCTTCCCGATAGCCCGGAATGGGTTTTCCTTTCATCCAACCGGCTTTATACTGGCCGCGGATGGCGGATTTTTCCAGGTTATTAATATCGGCCAGGTGAGTCGCTTGTAGGACTTTGACTTTTTCGCCGCGGACACTATCAGCGTTAATAGCGTTGGGTGCTTCCATCGCCGTCAAGCAGAATAACTGCATCAGGTGATTTTGCACCATATCGCGCAAAGCTCCCGATTTTTCGTAATATCCGGCCCGCTCTTCCACTCCCACGGTTTCGGCTACGGTAATCTGGACGTGATCGATAAATTGACGATTCCAGAGGGGTTCAAAGATAGCGTTAGCAAATCGGAACACCAGCAAGTTTTGGACGGTTTCCTTGCCTAAATAGTGGTCAATGCGATAAACTTGGTTTTCCTGACAAACCTCTTGTACGACTCGATTGAGAACTTGGGCAGAACTAAGGTCTTTGCCAAAGGGTTTTTCGATCACTAACCGGTGTTTAATTGGGTCTTTCAGCATTCCGGCCGCGCCGAGGTTTTTAAGACCGGGAGGGAAGAAATTAGGAGAAACCGCTAGATAAAAGACTCGATTGCCGCGAGTTCCCCGGATTCCGTCTAGTTCTTCCAGAAAAACTTTCATTTTGGCGTAACTTTCCGGATCGTCCATGTTGCCGGGGAAATAGTACAACCCTTGGGCGAAGTCTTGCCAATATTCCTCACTCCCGATCCCGTCGGAAAATTCTTCGATGCCTTGGCGCATCTGTTGGCGAAAATAATCATGACTCCACTCTCGGCGCGCTGTACCAACGATGGTTAATTCGGCCGGTAGTCGTCTTTCCCGTTTCAGTTGATAGAGGGCAGGAACCAGTTTTCTTTGGGTTAAGTCTCCCGATGCCCCAAAAATGACTAAAATTAAGGGTTCTGGGGTTCTTTCTTGTCGCAATCCCACTCGGAGAGGATTTTCGAGCAGCTTTACCATAGGATTTTGTCTAGCCGAGGTGCATTATTTTCCAGTCTAGCGGGAATACTCGACGGCATACCTAAAGTAAAAATTAATAACCACAATCAGTAATCAGTAATCAGTGATCAGTAATCAGTGATCAGTAATCAGTAATCAGTAATCAGTAATCAGTAAACAGTAATCAGTGATCATACTAAATCTGGTTATTAAAGACTGATTATTTATTCCTCCTTTTGCATGAGTGCCTAGGCCTTTTTGACATCAAAAAGTTCTGTATCCGGGAGTGGTCGGGGGGAAAATTGGGGGACTTTTTCCCTGAAAATTAGGTAATTGACCACCCAAAAATGGGTGAAACCCCACAACCTACCCCTAGGAAAAACTTTTTGCCGCAAACCCTGATTGAGGAGAGGCCGTTATTTTTTGGTGCTTTTAACACAATCGAGGGTACGGACGATCGCAGCAGCCGCATAGTTACGACGGGCGGGATCATTTGGTACAAACGCACTACCCTGCTCGTTCAAGGGAGAGGCCACAGCGCAAAATCCCGACATCTGGGTAATTAAACCAGCGGCCCAATGACCGGAAGTATCGGAAAAATTGACGGGGGTTTTAGTTTGGGCTAAATCGGGGGCCTGTTTTTGCCGAGTTTTCAGGTAGGTGGCGGCCTGTTTGAGAATCGCCATCAATTCAGCCCTAGTGATGGGGTCGGTGGGACGGAATTCGCCGTTAGCTTTGCCGGCAACAATACCATTGGCCCGGGCCCATTGGATTTTTTTGGCACTCCAGCGGGTCGCTTCTACGTCGTTAAAACTGCCGCTGCCGGGGGGAATATCTTCTAGGTTAATTTTGGTGACAGTTCCCATCCCCTCAATAATCATCGAGACGAATTGTTCCCTGGTGACGGGATTTTCGGGGCGGAAGGTGTTATCTTCTTTAAAACCAGCCACTACCCCAAGGGCGATCGCTTTTTCGATCTCAGTTTTATAGATATCGCCGCTAATATCCCGGAAACTGGCCCCAGAACTGGGGGGAGGAGTGGTTTCGTTGATGGGCGGTCTGCCGGCGGCGGCGAGAACTTCCGCTTCTTTGCCGCTAAAGTAGAAGTGGCCTAAACTTTTGCCTTGGAAGGTACGACGGCTAAATTTCCAACCCGGTTCGAGGATAATTTTCATAAATCCTGTTTGCATTCCTCGGGTTCTTCCCACCACTAATTCCGGTCTGCGAGCATCCCGGGGAGTTCCCACTAAGTATAATTCGCCATTGCGTTCCACAATACGCAGGATGTAATCTAGCCCAAAATCCCGGCCATCGAGACGGATAGAATAACCATTGCTATCGGTGGCGCGGCGACAAATGCCGGTAAAGTCAAAGTTGAGGAGCAGCGGGTCGATCATGACGGGATTTGAGCCGTTTTCGCTCCAACACTTCTGTTTTCCCGGAATTTGTTCCAATACTAGCAGGTCAAATTTATTACCTCCGTAGGGACGAGCGATCGCTACTACCTGGGTCTGCTCGATGTCTTGTTCGTCAAAGTTGGCCGCTGGTGTGGCAGTTATGCCCAAGGTCATTAGGGCGGTTAGGGCGATCGATAATCTGGCTTTCATGATCTTTATCTATAAGACGATTTTTGCAGTAAAAATAATAGACGTGCTAATCCCAACATTCTAAGACTGAATACTGGCGGTTGTTGTTCCAGACTGCGCCGGATTGTTGTCTGTCTGCACAAGTTTTCTCTCAATCTTCAATTTCCGAACCTATTGATCCGAGCAATATTCTGATGGAACTGGTGGGTTGATCAATATTAATTCGATTAGCTGTTGAAACTGACGAGATTTTGGCGGATTGTTAAAAATTTTAGCCAGCCATTTGAGTCTTAGGCTAAGATGGGGGAGAGGCTTTTAATTGGCCGCAGCCCTTGACTTCCTCACAGGATTTAATCCGAATAATCGCCTAAAAAATTGAGATTAATCGATTGAGTGCTATCAGTGCCGCGGCGAATTATCATAGTTCAATAGCTCTGGTGAGCCGTTGCCCTTTCTTTGGTGTGTGTGAGGTAAACAATTATGAGTAACTCCCCTGGCGATCCTTCTCCTCGTCCTAATCTTTTTCTGAGTATCGGTCGATTTTTACGCCGGCCTTCTACTTTAATTGTCGGGGGAATTACTCTCCTAGGAATTACCTCCCTTGGCTATTTTACAACTCGTTATTTAGTTTATGAGCGTCTCACCCCAATTTTAGATAATATCTTCAGTGAAATGCTGCATAGACCCGTCAGGGTAGGTAAGATAGAGGGCTTTTATTTTAATCGCATTCGTATGGGTAAATCGGCAATTCCAGCTACGGCCAATTCTGCCGATAGTTTATCTATTGATGCGATCGAATTGGGATTAAATCCGCTGCCCTTACTTTTGGGTCTGCCGCTGCCAGTTGATGTCAAGTTAATTAATCCCAGTATTTATCTCGATCAGGATAAAAATGGTCAATGGCTCGATAATTTAGAAAAAATAGCTAGTAACTTTGATCGGGAAGCTCCCATTAGGTTAAATCTGGGGTTTCAGGTGGAGAAGGGAGCTATTACTATCCAACCCTATGCCCTGAAAAAACCGATAAAAATTAAGGCCGATGGTCAGGGAAGATTTATCGATAATCAAAAGCAGCTTCTTACCTACGATCTTAGCGCAGAAATCCTCAAAAGTCAAGTAAAAATACAAGGAGAAACGGCGTTAAAAACGGGGGAAAGTCAAACTAATCTTCAGGTTGATAGTTTAAACTTAAGTGAACTATTAACTTTAATTCCTGATCGCAATTTCCAATTAAATCAAGGACAAGTAAATGCTAATATTGCTCTCAATATTCCCAGTTGGGCAAAGCTAAATCAAAGTCAAGGTAATGGTAATTTTCAGGTGACAGATTTGGCGGGAAAATTCCAACCTTTTCAGTATCCAATTAAGCTAACAACTAAGTTAAATTTACAGGGAGATAAAGTATTAGTTGAACAGGCGAGCGCAAGTATTGGCAAAATTAAAACTGAGGTGAGAGGAGAAGTAAATTGGCAAACTGGTTATCATCTCAAGGTCGCTCTAGAATCGGTGGATTTACAACAGCTTTTAAGAATTATTTATCTGCAATCACCTCTAGATTTACGGGGAGAGGCAAAATCTACTTTTCAAGTGACGGGAAAATTAGATCAACCTCTAATTAAAGGAACCGTTAGCAACAGCAAACCGATTATTTTTGAGCAAATTCCTATTCAATCAATAACCAGTAATTTCCAAACAAATCTCAATAGTCTTAATTTAGATAAAATTCAAATTAAACCCGTCGCAGGTGGAGAAATTAAAGGGGAAGGAAAATTACAGTTAAATATTCTGCAATCCTTGCAAAAAAATCAACCTCTTGACGGGACAAAAATGCCAATTAATTTGAATTTACAAGCCAATTTTCCCACGAGAAAAATTTTATCTAAACTGGCAACAATTCCCGCTAAAATTAATATAAACGATCTGCAAGCTAATATTAAAGCTAGAGGTAGTTTAGGACTGCCCCAATTATTAATTAATTGGGAAATACCCGCGGTTAATCAGTCAGGATTAATCAATGTTGCCGGGGAGGGCAAAGTATTTTTAGGGGGCAACAAAATCAATTTAACCGATACGGTGATTAAAACAAATGGCGGCCGACTACAGGTTAATGGTAATGGTGATTTTACTAGCAAATTAGTCAGGGCAAAAATCACGGGCAATAACTTTTTATTGACTCCTTTTGTGCCTATCCTTTGTCAATATTTGGATAGTATTTGCCCCTACCTAGAAACCTTAGAACCCTTAAATTTAGAGACAGCTAATATTCAAGTTAGTGGCAAAATTGACCAACTTAATGTTAATACTTTAAACGGAATTGCTAACTTAGGAATTAGCGGTAAACAAGGCACAATTTTCGTCAATAGTCAAGTATCGCAAGGAAATTTTCAGGCTAAAGCTGTCTTAGCGGGATTGCCGATTAATTCCCTATTGCCTAACTTACCAACTCAGGTTAAATTATTGCGATCACAAATTAATTTACAAGGTTATTTAGGGGAATTACTGAATAATAAAAATAATATTTTCAGCAGTTGGCAAGGTCAAAGTAATATGCAGTTATTAGTAGATAATAATCCTTTAATTGCCACAGCCAAACTGAATCGAGGTTTCCTGACAGGAACAGTCAACACCGGGGGAATTAGTCTCAATCCTCTAGTGGAAAATTTAACAGTTTCCGTCAGTTTAGGCAAGACAAAAATTAACTTTGCTGGCAGAATAAATTCTCTGATTAGCGGTACTTTAACGGATTTAAAAACTTGGCGCGGACAAGGGGATATACAGTTATTTGTCAATAGTCAATCCCTAAGAACGACAGCCCAACTGGAACAAGGTATTTTAAGCGGTATAGTTAATACGACTGGGATTAACTTAAATCCGTTTTTACCCAAGATAAATATTCCTGTTAGTCTAGGAAAAACCCAAGTCAATTTCACCGGTGCAATCAATAATTTACTAGCGGGAAAAATCCCTAATTTGTCCACCGTCAATGCTAGGGTAAATACTCGCTTATTAGTATATAATAATCCGATCAATACTGCTATTCAATTAAACAACGGAATTTTTAATATTTTCAGTAGTTTAGAGAATTTTCAGACTAATATTCCCCTAGCGTTGAATATTGACAAAGCGAGTTTTCAAGCAGCAGGAAATGCTCAAACTATTTTCGACTCCCTGCTAGAAAAAAGACTCAACTTAAGCAGTATCAAAGCAGTTTTTAACTCTCGTATTAATGTAGCCAAAGGAGAAATTAAAGCTAAGGCACAACTGAATAATAATTTCTGGCAAAGTGATATTATTGCCGCTAATCTTGATCCCGCTGCCGTACTAGGGCAATTGCCAGGAATAAAATCAATCTCGATTCCTAACTTAGATTTTAGGGCTAATTTAGCGGGAAATATTAAAGAAATTTGGCAGGGAGTAACACCGATTCAGGTTAATAATCTTTCGGCACAGTGGGGAGAAAATAGCTTTGATGTGCGCGGAAATATTCTTTTAGCTAATCTTACCAGTCAACCTGATATCGCTGAGGTTAACTTAAATCTACAGGCAAAAACTGACTTTTCTACTATACCCTTAGATCAGATTATATCGCTTTTACCGATCGATCCTCGTTTGAAACCCAGAGAATCGACACTGACAGGGTTCGGAGAATTTCAAGGAAAAATCACAGGAAAAAATCTCTTAACTGCGTGGCAAAAAGTGGGAAATATACAAATCAAAGGAGATATAAATTTAGCTAACTTTAGCATTAATGATCGACCCTTTGAACCTATCTTAAAAGGAAGTATGCAAGCAGGAATCGGTCAAAATATTAGTTTAAATCTGCGGGGAAATCAGGACATTATTGACCTAACTTTCGATCCTTGTCAACAAAATAATTGTCTGCTGCCCTATCTTCCCTTAGGGATAAATATTCGCCAAGCTTTTGGAAATAAAACTCCTTTTTTAGCAACAGCTAAACGAAGCGGAGAAAATTTAAATGTTCAGATTGCCGATTTTCCCCTAGAAATGCTGAAAATATCTCCCACGGCAGCCTACAATATTCCGGGGATTATTGCTGGACAAGTGAATGCTAATCTAGACATCAATTTATTTAACTTACAGGGTGAGGGACAACTAGAGATTAATCGACCTAGTTTAGGTAACTTAATCGGGGAAAAATTAACGGCAAATTTGGTTTATCGGGATTCCATAGTTCAACTGCAAGAAGGTAGTTTACAAGCGGGTGCAAGTCAATATAATCTGCAAGGTTTATTTAATTGGCAAACCCAAGCAATAGAAGCTAAACTGAGGGTAGATCAAGGTTATATTCAAGATTTATTATCAGTTGCTAGTATCTATGATTTAACCAGTTTAATCAACTTTTTCTCCTCAGAGAATAACCCAGCTATTCAACTTAGTCCCCTAGAAGTAGGTAATCCCGAAGCTTCCCTAGCACAACAGGTAAATTTGCGGGCAAAAATTGAAGAAATAATCCAGCAATTAGCAAGGGAAAGAGGGGTAGTCGGGATACCTTCTGAACTAGATTTTCGCGGCAGTTATCAAGCAAATATAGCCTTAACTGGGACTTTAAAAAATCCCGATCTTAGCGTAAAATTTCAGGGCAATAGATGGGAATGGCGACCCCAAAGACCGACGGTAAATATTGTTAACCCTCTGGGAATTGTCACCACCGATACCCAATTAATTCCGATTGATGAAGTAACAATTAATCTTAACTTAAATCGTCAGTTGCTCAGGATAGAACCGATTAGATTAAAATCACGAGATTCTTCCGTATTTTTAGCGGGTGATTTTTCCCTAAAAACAGTAGAGGGAACTTTTGCCGTGGAAAATCTTTCTCTCGATCTCTTGAGAAATTTTGTGCAGTTTCCCTTGGATGTATCCGGTAGTCTAAAAACTCAAGGACAAATTACAGGAACCTTATTAAATCCTCGTATTCAGGGTAACTTTGCCTTTATTGATGGTGCAATTAATGCCCAAAATATTAATCAGGATATAATTGGTTTATTTACCTATAATCAGTATCGTTTTGATTTGCGGACAACCTCCTCGGAATCAATCCAACTCTATGCCAGCATTCCCTATCCTCCCTTACCGGGTAATGATCAATTAAAAATCCAAGCAAAATTGGGAACCGATGCAATTAAATTAATTGAAGCTATCAGTCAAAACACCATTGAATGGGTTAACGGTGAGGGTGAGGTAGTTCTTTCAGCGACGGGAAGATTAGATATAAAAGAGGGTTTAAAAATCAAAGATTTAGAAGCAAATGGTATAGTTACTCTCGATAATGCTGCTATCCGCAGTGTTGCTTTTCCAGAGATTTTAACCGTAAATGGCCGCATTGGTCTAACCCCTGAAAGCTTAACAGTAGAGGAATTACAAGGCTCGATCGCTGATAGACAAATTTCTGTGGTGGGAGTTTTACCTTTCTTTCAAGCCATCAAAAATAATCCTAATCCCTTAACAGTTAATATTCAAGAGGGAGATATAGAAATTAATGGTCTTTATCGGGGATTAATTGCTGGGAATGCCCTGGTAACTGGAACAATTCAGCAACCAATTATCGGAGGGAATGTGCGTCTTTCTAGGGGTAAAGTTTTTCTTCCTCGCACAGCAGAAATTAATCAAGAAACGGATAAACCGGTGAGTCGCTGGCTGCAGCCTCTCAACATTCCTCAGGCGACAAATATTACTCCGGTTTTAAATAATTTCCAAGTGTCTTTAGCGGGATTATCAATCGAACAAGAACCTTTGTATCAATTTGATTTTAGTGGTGCTTTAACCTTGAACGGTTCGCTCACTTCACTGGAGAAATTACAAACCAATGGAGTGATTAATCTCGAGCGAGGACGGGTTAGCTACATCGATACTCGTTTTCTTCTTAACCGACGCAATCAAAATGTTATTGTTTTCGATTCTAGTCGCGGGTTGGGACTTTTTAATCCCTTTGTTGATATTCAACTGCGAACAATTCTCAGCGAATTTTCTCAATCTCGCGATTTTGCTATCTCCCGTCCGGGGGGGGATTTTCCTAGTAATGAAATTCCCGATGATAGCCTCAATCGCATTCAAAGGATTGATGTCACCCTCAGCGTTGAAGGGGAATTAAACCGCTTGCTACCAAATTTAGGACGTAATATCAATGAAGTGTGCCAAATTCGTCCCGATAGTCCACCTTTTCCCCTGGAGGAAAACTATACAGATACAGAATTACAAAAAGCTGCTAATTGTCTACAAGCAGTGGCTTTTGCTAGAGGTGAAGATGAGGGATTGCTTAATACTCCTCTAGTTAAATTAACCAGCACTCCCCCCCGCAGCCAAGGGGAAATCGTTCGACTTTTGGGGGAACAATTGCTGTCGGTTTTTAATGGTTTACAGGGGAAAAATACAGAACAATTAATTCAGTTTGGAGTGGTTCAGTTGGCAATTCCCCTCTTAGCGCAAGGAGTCGTGTATGATGTGGAGAATGCGGTTAGTAATGTGATCGGAGCAACGGATTTTAATATTCTTCCCAATTTGGAAACCGTCTATCGAGTTAATTCCCAGTCTTTTATCCGCTTCTCCTACGATTACAATTTGAATGAGTTTACCGTCCGCTATCAAACTCAATTCTAAAGTAAGATTGAGAGATATAGCAGAATTCATACTAAATCCTATTTAGAAGGTATAGGGGAGTGGGAATTATGAATTATGAATTATAAATTATGAATTATGAATTATGAATTATGAATTATGAATTATGAATTATGAATTATGAATAGAGGTTCTTCGGTTTGTGTTATGCAATGGACGGGGGTTATAAGGGATGGAACCCTTATAGAGAAAGACATTTGGCGATTTTTGTCAATTGTTTTTGATCTAGAGCGAACTAATCAATTAAATCTCTTGCCAGATAAGGATTTAGTCGATTTATGCCCCCCTATCGAACCATACCAAGTAACGAAGAACCTGAATAGACCTCGACCTAATATTATCTCAAGACCAAAAGTTTTTCTAGTTAAGGAATCTACCCGAATAAAATTGAATTAGCAACGATAGATATACATTCCAGTTATCGAACTATTTTATTAGTACGCAGGCTAAAAGCAAGCTGTGACTGACTTATAAATTTTTGGAGATGTCTAATTATGAATTAGTGAGAGGGAAGACCACTTCGTGCGCGTTGCGGGGGGGAGGTGGGGAGAGCGGAGCGGGGAGAAACAATTCATAACTTGGGAGTTAATCACGCTATTAAAAACGGATTTGGTATCAGAAGTTAGGAGACAAGGCAAAATTAGGTTATACTTTATCCTGAGAATCAACCGGATAGGTAGATAGAAAATAAGAAATATTATTTTTTGACTTTTTACTTTTGACTTTTTACTTGATATTCTATGATTATTCGCGAGGCTAAAGAGACAGATTTACCAACAATTATCGATATCTATAATGCTGCTGTTCCCACTCGCAAGGCAACCGCAGATTTAAAGCCTATTTCCCTCGAAAGTCGGCGAGAATGGTTTAAAAAGCACGATCCTGAACAGTATCCCATCTGGGTAATAGCACTCGAAGGTCGGGTGGTAGGCTGGCTGAGTTTACAGATGTTTTATGGTCGTGTCGCTTACCAAAAAACAGCAGAGGTTAGTTTATATATTGCCCCCGATTATCAAGGTCGTGGAGTCGGTAAATTATTGGTAGAATATGCCTTGGAGCGTTGTCCAAAATTGGGTATATCTAATCTTATCTGTATTATTTTTGCCCACAATCAAGCCAGTATTCGTCTCTTTGAAAAATTCGGCTTTCAACGATGGGGTTATTTACCCCAAATTGCCGCTCTAGACGATTTTCTGGCTGATGTGGTCATTTTAGGGAAAAAAGTCGCTTAAATAGGCAATTTTCCCCATAGCTAGACTAAATTCTAGACTTAATTGAATATCAGCATTTTCTGGTTCGCCTAGAGATGATTTCTGGGTGAGAGAAAAGAGATAGTCTTCATGGCCCTTCCTTACTCTTTATGCTAAATTAACACACAAAATGCCAAGACAACATACTTCTAATACTAAATCCTGTTTAAAAGGTTTAGGGAAGTAGCGGAGCATCGAAGTAGATAAATCGATTAGGTTAAGCTCTGTATCGAGAGCATCCCAGATATCCTATACTTAAGTAGGTAGGTATTAAAAACTTTCAGATCCCCCCGCCTATCGGCACCCCCCTTATCAAGGGGGGCAGGGGGGATCAAACCTAAAATCTATTTTTAATTTAATTATAACCAGCTACTTAAGTTTCCAACTCCTGTTCCCTCTATTTAACCATGAATAATTTTAAAATACTGCTCATCGGTTACGGTAATACTTTAAGAAATGATGACGGAGTGGGAGTGAGAATAGCCGAAATTATCGCCCAGGAGAATTTGCCTAATGTGCAAGTCATCGCTACCCATCAATTGACTCCTGAGTTAGCGGCGGATATAGCTGATGCTTCTCTAGTTATTTTTGTTGATGCGGTATTATCTAATCAAACCGGTATCTGGATAGAAAAATTAGCGGCAGTTACCGAATGGAATAATTTAGGTCATGCAGAAAGTCCCGCTTCTTTATTAGCATTAACTCAAGCAATTTATCAACAAACTCCCAGGGCCTGGGGAATATTTATTCCTGCTATTAATTGTGAATTTGGTGAAGAATTATCAACAATAACTCAAAAGGGCTTGACAAATGGGATTAAAGCTATTAGGAAAATTATTACTTCTGAGGATTTGACTGAATACCAAAAGCAGGACTTTGATAATCTTCCGGCAGATAATTTTCAGGAATAGTGCTGTGATTGCCATCCCGGAGAGCCTTGTAGTGAGGAGACATAATTTCGATACCGACTTCGTTACATTTATCCTGAATATTTTGATGTAATTCAGAATAAATATACACCATTTTGCTAGGATGATCAGTGTAGGCATTTAGCTGATAGCTGACATAAAAATCATCGAGACTGGTTTGCAAGACAAAAGGAGCAGGTTCTGAGACAATAAATTCAGTTGCTAGGGCTGCTTCTTTCAGGGTTGCGTGAACCTTACGCCAAGGTAAATCATAACCGAGAGTGACTGTGGTTTGCAAAATTAAAGGCTGTTTGAATTCCCTTTGAGAGACACTAAAGTTAATCACATTGGTGTTTAACAGCGATGAATTAGGAATCGTGATAATTCTATTAGCCGGTGTGCGAATACGGGTGACTAATAATCCTTTTTCAATCACATCTCCAATAACATCACCAATAGAAATTTTATCTCCTAGTTGAAAAGAGCGGGTATAGATGAGGATAATTCCCCCCACCACGTTAGCGATAGCAGAGGTGGAACCCAAGGAAAATAGTACCCCTAAAAATACCGACACCCCCTGAAAAGCAGGAGAGTTAAATCCGGGTAGATAGGGAAAAGCGATGACTATAGCTAAGGCAATTATCAGCAGTGACAGTAAATTATAGGTTGGTTTTGCCCAATCGGGATAGAAACCATTAATTACTAAATTTTCTCTTTCCAATCCAGTGAAAAATGGTTTAATTGCTCTCAACAGATAGTGAGTTATAAAAACAATTATCAGTATAATAAAAATACTGGGTAAATATTTTGCTATCTCTTGGGAAACAACTTCTAAAGCACTAAAAAAGTATTGCAGAAAACCATCACCAAATTTTCTAGTCCAGGGAAAAAGACGAAGGACAAAAGTTAAATAAAAATAGAGAATAGTTAAAATAATTAGAGTTCGGATAAATTGCAAAACTCTTAGGGAAAAAATTCCTATTGTTTGGGAACTAATAATCTCAAAATTTTGGAATACGACCCCAGGAACTAGGGAGGTGATTAATCTCTGAATCTGGGGAAAAACCCGCGAAGATATAAAAATTATTACCCAGAAAATTAAGACCGTGGCTAAGGTAGCACTTACCGTCAAAGTTGCATCTTTGAAGAGGTTATCCGGTTGACGTTCTTGACGATAACGGACAATGGCCGCTTTAATCTTTGCTAAAGCTCGTTCGGCCAATACTTCTTGACTGACCGCCTGTAATTTGGCATCTTTAGAAGTAATAGTAGCAATAACCGTATCTCCCAAAATAATCGAAGGGTTTTTGTCTTCAGGATCGATTTTTATGGTTAAATCTTCAGGAGAAAGAGCATCGTCATCGGCAATTTTTTCAATTCTGTCTGTAATCGATTTCGCTCTTTCTTGCGCTGAAAAAGAACCTATTCCCTGCCGAATCGTAAAAAGTTCTTGATTATCAAGCATGACGGGAAAAACTTCTCCCAAAGTTTCCAGGGGTGTTTCCTGTCCTTGTTTAGCAGGATTATTCTGGGCTGCTATCATGAAGATAGGGGATAAAGTCAGTAACAAAACTAAACAAAACAGTCCTAGGTAACGCCAGATTTTTTTCATCTTCTAAGCCACAATTGTACAGGAGCGATCGAGTTTAATACCTCTTTTTTTCATCGTAGCATGGAATAGTTCTGTGGACAACACCTGTTCCACGGGATAAATCCCTGCTTTTTCGAGTTTTTCCGCTAAGATTAATTCTGCCACGCTGCCAGTTCCCCAACCCGCTGCTTGAGCAGTGTTCTCGTGAACCATAGTTGCTTGATAAACTGCTTTTTGCTGCCCTTGCCATCCGACGACTTTTGCCAACATTGCCACCCCAATTCCCGAAAATTTATCGGTTACTTCTGTCATGCGATAACTAACTTGGGAAAAAAACTCAATTCCCCGAGAACTTTCTACCCAAGCATCGGGAAAAATATGGGCAGTAATCCAAGTTAAATGATTATAAAAATCGGGAATAGAACCAAATTTTGTGATCACATTTTGCACCTGAAAAGATTCAGCGAAAGTGTAGGTTTCTGGCATATCAAACCAATAAACACCAGTTTTACCCAAAGGAGCGGGAAAGTCAATTACTTCTCTGGCAGTATAGGGTTCAATCTCTTGCCATTGTCCCTCAATCCAAGCTAAAAAAGGCTTTTTTAAGCCGAGAAAAGTAGTCCGCATCACAGTTAATCCCGCACCTCCTGAACCAGCTACGGCATAATTTAAACGGATCGTTTCTACCCTATCTAACTGTTCCACTCCCTCCCGCACTATACTATTAGAAATACCAGGAAAAATTCCCGTATTAACCACGGCAGTTATTCCCGCTTTTATCGCTAATTCTCGATAGGGGATTAACTTTTGATAAAAAGAACGATGATCACTAACATCAATATAATTGACTTTTTCTTCGATGCAAATTTTTACTACCCTGCCATCGCGATAATGAAAGGGACCGGCACAATGAATAACTAAATCACTATTTTTAATTGCCTGTCTAAGCTTGTCTATTTCTTCTAAATCTAAAGCCAAAAACTGCATTCTTGGCAGTAATTTAATGGCTTTTTCCTTGCGTCCGGTGATAATAATTTTAGCTGCAGTATGATTAATAATATCTAGGGAGACACTTTGACCAATGCGACCAGTGCCACCTAAAATTAAAACAGTTTTTTCCATGGCAACTATCAATAATATTTGTTGCCCTAGTATAGCATCCTCTTGGCAAGTTTGCCTATTTTCCAAGATGAAAATTTTAGAATAATCCCAACTTATTTAATGCGTCCGAGGGGCAAGAAAATGGTTAAAATCTCACCTTCTTCGGGTTTTTCACGCACAATCAATTTACCTCCCAAAGCTTGAAAAAGGTTTTTAGTCACCTTCATATTCAGACTTAAACTACCGGTTTCTGGTTGAAACATTAGGACTTTTCCCAAAGCTTTGAGGGTAAGATTAGGTGATTTTATTTGAGTTTGAAACTGCATTTTTAATTGATTTCCTGCCGTTGATATATGTACTTGCAGCAGTCCACCACTAGCCATACTGCGAGTACATTTTTCCACGACTCCATTTAACATTTGATCCAATAAATTCGGGTCGCTAATTACCGAAGGCAATTTTTTCGGTACATTAACTTCTAAATTGACATTGCGCCGTTTAGCTTGTTTTTGCCACCGGGGAATATTATCTTGAAAGACTTTTTCTAGAGCAATTGGAATTAATTGAATTGGTTTATCCCCCAGAGGATTAATCCCCAATTCTGCGGCTCGGAAAATTAATTCCATGCGCTGAATTTGTTCACTACATTCTAAATCGATTGTTTCTAAATATTTCTGCACATCTTCCGTTACTTTGGCCCGTTTTAACAATAATCTGGTAATGGTGCGAATGGTGGTTAAAGGGGTGCGAATTTCGTGGGTTAAAGCGCGCAATAATTCCAAATCACAACCCGATTCTAAATTAGAATTATCTTCCTTTGGGGGAGTGATTTCGCTATTGATAGACGATTTCGTTTTTTTCAGGTCTAAGTTAGACTGGTCGGGTAAATTTTGCAGTAATTGGCGACTAAATTGGCTAACTAGACGATAATCCGGCGAGGGACTGCCATTAGCCTCGATAATTGCCTCTAAAGTCCCGATTTGTGGATAACGCAGATTAACTAATCGTTGCCGCAACTGCTGCCAAGCTTGCTGAGTGAGGACGGGATCAAAGGAAAATTGAAAAGAGGACAAACCCCACTGATCCTCGCCTAAAACCAACAAAAGAGAGAAATTTTCACTAAAAACCAGACAGAATCTTTCATTAGCAATCGGATCCGTTGGCAAGAGAGGCAATTCATGAATCTCCGTCGGGGAAATATCGGCGGCGGATTTTTCCTGAGAAGGCAATTGCAAACCCAGCCATTGTAAATGTTTTAAAGCTTTAACGGTAAAAACACCGAATTCAAAACCCGTTAAAGCCTTGCTTTCTCTGACTAAAGCCGTCGGACCGGAGAGAATTAAACCCCGACTGGCGGCATTATTTGGGTTTTGTAATAAGATATTTTCTAAAGCGGCGATCGCTGCAAACCATTCACTTTCCGCTTTCAGTTGCGAGCGCTTGAGCCATTCCGATAAATTAGGATAAAAAGCATTGGGGGTGAAAGTTTCCCGGTCCTGATGGTCAGTCGGCGGGAAAATATCGCTTAATTTCGGTAAAGACCCCTCTAACATCGTCTTCATCACTGACTAGATACAAATTCCTTACCTAGAATAGTACCCCCGTCAATGCTCATGCCATAACGGTAAAACCGAACTCTATTGGCAGTGATATCCGCGTTTTGATAGCAGTTATCTTAATAGTGAGGTACAAAATTTTCGTTTTGGGGAGTCGGTCGTCGATAACAAATTAGGTTAGACTTGATCTTGATCAGAAAGGCTGTCAATTGGTTTAAGGATTTGTAATATAGGTTAGTGTAGTTGATTACCTATGCCGGTTGTGGGGTTCGTGCCTCAATTCAACCTCGATAAGTCTGATATGGCTCTTCTCGACTTTGTGTGATAATTTTTGCTTATGGAATCGTGAAATGCTGATCGGGCAAGACTTTTAGGGCTATTTTGCGGAAGAAACTTTCAGTATAGACCTCGTTTCCACACAGAAACTAGAAGAGCCCTGATATTTAATTACACTTCCCCACTTATGTATTTTTTTGTTACATTTAAGTATTTTTTTTGCTTATCTATAGTTATCATAGAGCAAGTTAAATTGTTCCCAAATTATTTCCCTAACTAACCGATCTTTGCTCCCAAACCCTTTTGCCTTGACCTTAGGTCAATGGGAGGAATCATCGGGTCTTGGTTTGCCTGTTTAAGTGTTGCTTTCAAGCTAGGTAAACAGTTGAGTAGTGGTAACTGTCCAGCAATAGTTGGGGTCGGTTATTGACTATATTTTGCCGTGAGCAAATTCTGAGAATTAATCAGAACTAAGTGCGCTTGAGAACGTGGAGTTATTCCCTGTTCCTGCTGCCCTTTGTCTGTCTTCCGAACCCGTCGCTGCTGCGGATTTGAGGTTCATTTATCCTTTGTCTGAGAGAGAGTAAAAAATATGCTGCACATTCATATTCTTCAGGATACGTTTTTCAAGTCTTCCACAGCTTTTTCTGAAACCCTCAATAGTGGGCAAAAATCCTTAATCAAAGCAGGAACTAAATTACCAATTAAATCTTATTTTCGCCAAAATAATCATTATTCTGTCAAGTTAGCCGCAGAACAAGGTTCAGTGGGTAAAGCGGGATTTTTCTTTGATGATCATGTACAAGTAGAAGAAATACGGGGCGTTTGGCTCACCAATGTTGACAGTGATATTCTCAAGTCTAAAGATAACCTAAAAGCTGGGTTGGAAAAACTTAAAAATTTAGGATTTAATACTCTTTATCTAGTAGTTTGGAACAAAGGCTATGTGTTTTTTCAATCACAAATTGCTGATAATGTCTTCACTGCTGATGAAGAAACCCTCAAAAAAGTCAACCTTGAAAAAGAGTTAGTCGGTAGAGATCTACTAGCAGAAATCATTGAGATTAATCAGACAGAAAAGTATAACTTTCGGATTATTGCTTGGTTTGAATATGGTTTAATGGTTCCCCCAGCTGCTCCCTTAGTTGCCCAAAAACCAGATTGGTTTATGCTTACTCATCAACAGAAAAATACAGTTGATGGTGATGGTAATTGCCGCTTAAATCCCGCTCATCCTGAAGTTAAAGATTTTTGGGTTAGTCTTATTCGTGAAGTAGTTAAAAACTATGAAATTGATGGTATTCAATTAGATGATCACTTCGCTATTCATCACGCAAAACTCTTGCCTAATGCTACTAAAAATTTTGATTTTAGCATGGGGTTTGACTCCTTTACTATCAAACTTTTTCAAGAGGAAACTGGTTCAGTTAGTCCCTTAAGTAACCCCCAATTAGCGAAATTTAAAGATTGGCGCAAGGAGAAGTTAACTCAGTTAGTGCGATTGATTTTTAAAACCATTAAAGCAGAAAAAGATGTTTGTATTCTCTCCATTTCTCCCAATCCTTTAGGATTTTCGATCAATCATGCTTTAGCTGATTGGGAAGCCTGGGAAAAGGAGGGATTAATTGAAGAACTGGCATTACAAGTTTATCGTCCAAATCTGCCTAGTTTTGAAGGCGAAATCGATAAATCAGAGGTAAAAGCAGCGCGGGAACATATTCCCACCGTCATCGGTATTCTCACTGGTTTAAGACCCAGTGATAGACGAGTAAATTTCCAATTAATTCAAGCACAAACTCAGGAGACTCGTGAGCGAGATTTTGCTGGTTTTGCCTATTTTTTCTATAGTAGTTTATTAGACCATATTCCCACCACAGAAACTGTGGCTGACAGGGAGAATAAATTGGCTCAAATTCTTGCTACCGATCAATTTGTTTAATTTATTCTTTGAGATTCAAAATTATCCATAAAAGGAGCTAAATTCATGACTCAATCTTCTCTTTCAAAAACTAAAAAGTTGGACGAATGATCCTTGAAATGCAGTTTTTTCAGCCTTAGGTATTGCCACAGGAACTAAGCTATTTCATGGTTTGCCCGCTTTAGTCTCTGATACGCTAAAAGCTACAAGGAGTCAAGTTAATGGTTAAGAAAAATAATTGATTGTAATGCTATTCTAAAGCTTAATTTAGAATAGCATTATTGCTGCCAAACTTTCTAGTAAAAATTGCCATAAAACAATAGTAAATTTTTGTAAAAATATGATTTTTATTAATTTAATTGATGTAGAGTATATTCAGAGAAATTGATCAATAAATAAACATTAAAGAAACTGGAGGTATACAGATGAAATTTGGGATTGATATGGGTCATAATTGCCCACCTCATGACATTGGCGCATCGGGAGTTAGACAGGAAGATGTTGTTATTAAAGAGGTGGGTACTCGCCTAATTGCTAAAATAGCCGCATCGGGTCATTCAGTAATTAACTGCACCCCGACCAGTGCCGTTAGTCTTAATGATTCTTTGCGAAAAAGAGCCAATAAAGCCAATAGTAATAACGTTGATATTTTTGTTTCTATTCACTTTAATGCCTTTAACAAAAAGGCAGTGGGATCGGAGGTTTATGGTATTAGTCAAACTTCTCAAGCGATCGCTAAATCAGTTTTGACGGAAATTGTCAAGCTAGGATTTAAAAATAGAGGAGTAAAAAATACCCGTTTTTCTGTGTTGGTAAATACTTCAATGCCGGCGATTTTAATTGAATGTTGCTTTGTGGATTCCCAAGCAGACATGGATCTTTTTGATGCAGAAAAGATGGCAGAAGCGATTAAAGTTGGTTTAATTGGGGATGCTGATGACAACTCCACACCAGAGCCAGCTACCCTAAGAATTACTCAAAAAACTGTTCTTAAACCCTCCACAGAACAATCCTCTGAATTAGAGGCAAGTACCTTAGTTGGGATTGAACCGGGAGATTATGCCGTGTTGGATGTGCGCTTGGAAGAAAGACATTTTTGGGTGAAATGGCCTGATAAAAGTCAGGCTAATCGAGATGAACATTTCATTTTTGAGGAATTTGCCAAGATCGTGCAATAGACAGAAATTTATCGATTTATTTCTCAAAATAAAGGGAAATATATCAGCAAAATAATTGATTTTCTACCGCTTACAGGAGACAGCAATGGCTTTACTAGATGACTTAGTTCAACAATATGCTCAAGCTGATTTGTCCATAATTTTTCGAGAAGTTGACGCTACCGATAATCGGCAAGTTAACTTAACTGCAATTCCTCCCGATCATTTTAGTCATTTAAAAGAAGTTTCTCTGGCTCAATGGCTATTAGAGTCCGCCAGAGCCACCAGTAAACTAGCCGAAGACCAGAAAAACTTCGCTGGTTTAAAATGGCGCAAGGAAATGACTCCTTTTGCTACTCCTAAATCGATTAAAGTACCTTCTGAATCGGAAGCGATGGACTTTTGCTTATTCACGGATATTGACAATTTTCTGCGAGGTTATTGGAAATTTTTAACCCGTGAACCCTATCAAGGATTAGAAGAAAATACTCAAACTCCTGAAAACTTTATCGGTTTTATTCAAAGTAAAGGCTTTGCTGCAGATATAAGTTATATAAGCAAAGTGTTAAAACTTGTTCCCGAAGCGAGGACTTTACTAGCAAAAGCCAACGGAATTGTTATTCCACCACCCCCCGATACCTTACAAGTAACCAGTTTTCCCAAGGAAGTGGAAGTGGGACAAAGTTTTCGGATTGAAGGAACCGCAGCTGCTGCCGACAAAGGCAAAAAACTCACCGTTTTAATTGATAATCAATTCCCCCTAGATGATATTAAAATAGAAGAAGGAGGAGAATGGAAAGCCGAATTTGTCTTCTTACAAGCGGGCGATCGCATTGTGAAAATAGCCATTGATAATCAAAGTGTAGAAATCAAAATCAAGGCTTCTCCACCGAAGGCAACAGGTGCAGTTACCCTGAATTTAACGGGAAGTGTCGGATTAGGAGGAATCAACCGAACAGCCGATAAGATTGCGGTTAAACAGCGATTACATTCCCTTGGCTATACTTTTGTCGGTGATCCTAATAGTGCAGCCTTGAATACAGGTTTCATTCTTGCTATTAAATTATTTCAATCGATTATTGCAGGGAGAGAAACTCTAGGTGGAGATGGACGAATAGATGTGGACAATACCACTCAGAAATGGTTAGAAGCGGCCAATGCACCTCGTTGGCAAACCATGCCCGATAGTAATCCTTCTATTAGCTTAATTAATCATGAGAAAAATCAAACTAATGATGATCATGATTTTGGAACAAGTTGGTTAGCAGATGCCATCTTAGAAATTGCTGCTGACTATCATAATACATTCCGAGTTTCTAATCCTAGTAGTGCCGCTTTTTCTATTAATGATGTTAGTAAACCCACAGGAGGAGACACCCCCCAACACGCAGGCCATGAAACGGGTTTAATGTGTGATGTAAGGCTTCCGCGCAGGGATGGACAACATGGCGGAATCACTTGGGAAAGTGACAATTTTGACCGCACCGCAGCACGCGCTCTGATTAAAGCCATGCGACGACAAAAACTGGTTAGTCAAGTGTTTTTTAATGATGCGACCCTGAAAGATGAAACTTTTTTGGGACAAAAACTATGCAATTTTGCTCCTGGTCATGATAACCACATTCACTTTGCTATTCGCCCTCCCGTGAGAGCTTAGTTTAATTGATTAAATAACCAGATAATTCAATAATTGAGAGGTAAAAACTATGGGAATTGTACCGACAGCATGGATGCCTAACTGTTCGATGAAAAGAATCATTATTCACTGGACGGCAGGGGGACATAAAGCATCTAGCAACGATAAATCTCATTATCATATTTTAATCGAAGATGATGGTAAGTTAGTGCGAGGAACTCACTCAATTAAAGATAATGTTTCCACCGCAGATAATGTTTATGCGGCTCATACGGCACTGTTTGGTACGGGTTCAATCGGAGTTAGCGTCTGTTGTATGAGTGGTGCGGTGGAAAAACCATTTAAAGCAGGAAGTTTTCCGATGACACAAACCCAATGGGAAACCATGGCGCAGGTAGTAGCAGAACTCTGCGATTTTTACGATATTGAAGTAACAGCTAAAACCGTTTTAGGTCATGGAGAAGTAGAACGTGAGTTTCCTAATAAACCCCAACGCGGAAAATGGGATCCAATGGTTTTACCCTGGGATACATCTTTAAGTAAAAGACAGGTGGGAGATCAATTTAGAACCCTAGTAAAAACGAAATTAACGGGCGTTTCTGGTTTAGTGGAAACTCCGGCTAGTATCACAGCAGTTGTTCAAGGAAAACCCTTCCGAGAAGCGCAGATATTTAATGAAAAAAGTATCGTCAAGATTCGTCCTTTGCTAGATACTTTTAATTGGCAAATTATTACTGCCAATGATCAAGAAGTGATGGAATTAAAATTTGCTGATGGAGAAGAAGCAAAATCCTTAGGATTTTTGCTGATTGAACACAGCAATAAACCGATGGATATTCCCGAGGGAACTAGCAAACAAGAAATCATCAAGAAAATTGAACAATTCGGCTTTGTGAAAATAGTAGATTTGGCACAAGCACTAAATCTTTCTGTAACTTGGGATGGCACAACTCGGACAGTAACAATTGAGTAAAGATCGATAACATCAGGAGATGATTTTATGCAAACCTACACGATTAAATCGGGAGATACCCTCAGAGGAATTGCTTTAAAATTTTATGGTGATGCTTCAAAGTTTGTGGTAATTCAAGAAGCCAACGATATTGCCAATCCTAATCAAATTTCCGTGGGACAAGTTTTAGAAATTCCCGAGCTTGCCGATGACAATGACAATAATCCCCTAGAAAATTTTCATCGGGCTTTTCCTAATAGTGTGCGCTGGCGATTGGCAGAAGATGGAGTGGAAATTGAAGGTAGCGGCATTGAGCGAACCAGTGGTCAACCGGCGACTGCTACTAAAATTTGGAATAATTTTTCTGATGAAATTAATCAATGGTCAAAACATTTTAATGTGCCAGCAGTAATTATTATTGCCACCATTGCCACAGAATCGAACGGAAAAGCAGACGCTATCCGCAAAGAACCGGGTTATGTATCTGATTCTATCACCCCTCATTTGATCAGTGTTGGCTTAATGCAAACATTAATTTCTACGGCCAGAGGTACATTACATAATTCAACCATCGATCGAGATGACTTAAAAAATGCCAGTATTTCTATTAAAGCAGGAACGTCATTTATTGCCGATCAACGCTTGAAAACTTTGTTAGATCCGCCCAAAGTTGCCTGTGCTTATAATGCCGGTTCTTTATTTGAAAACAAAAATTCCAATAATCGTTGGCGAATGCGTCAATTTCCCATTGGTACTTCCGCACACTGCGATCGCTTTATTAAATTCTTTAACGATGCAGTCTTTGTTTTGCAAGGGACCACCACACCTGTTAGCGTCGGCTATCAACAATTTTATCTAGCTTGATTTCCTTGGCTTTCTTGGGGTTCTGATCATCAATTCAGTTTGCAGCCCTCAAGAATCAATTTTAGTCAGTCATGTCCAGTTATCTAGTTAGAAGAAATTTGTCTTTCTATTTATTTCAAGATTTCAAGGAGTGGTAAAGCTGTGTTATTCAAGCTTTTTCAGCGATTCATGATCTTTGGATTTACTTTAGTAATAATCTTATTTTTTCAAGCAAAAATCCAAGCTCAAACCGTTTGTCAAATAGTACCGACTTCTCAGATTTCTTCTATCGATCAGGCTAAATGTTTATTGCGTCAACCCAAAATTTTTGGGAATGTAGGACTAACTTTAACCAGTTTACCTGCTCCGTTTGATCAACTCTTAACTAGACCCACCATCGATATCAGTAAAGAGCAATTAAGACGATATCTACAAGCTCAAGGAATTAACGAAGCAGACATTGGCGGTTCATTAGATAAACCAGTTTCACGAACTAATAATAATAATCCCAGTGCAGAATTGGCTCGTTATTTTATTATTCATGATACCAGCACTCCTAATTTGGGAAATGATCCCTTTCCCAATAATATTAATGAAGCTAGTTGGAGGTTTAACAACTTCAATCAATATGGTAGTGGCGACAATTCTCCCGCTCATATCATTATTAATCGAGTAGGACAATCCGTCACTCGTAAGGATTTTAATACACCTTGGCGTTCTACCAGACGAGAATCGGAGCAATTTTGTGGGGTGAATAAATGTAAGGGTTTATTCTTAGCAGTTGAATTAGTTCAACCTAGAAGATGTCAACCAAATGCTGGTCAAAGACAGTGTTCTCCACCCAGAAAAAATGATGCTAAATCGCCCGATCCCGGGTTTACCAAAGCCCAATTAGATCGCCTAGCAGTTGTTTATGTTGCGGCCAGTGTACGGCGCGGAAAATGGTTAATTCCTGCTTTTCATGTTGTTCTTGATCAAATCGTACAGGGTGGACATGATGACCCCCAGAATTTTAACCTAGACCAGTGGTCAAAACAACTCAATGACATTTTAACTGAAATTCGTTCTTAGGAGTTAATTATGAACAAATATTTGCAACGCTTACTATTAATTATCGCAGGGATTTATCTAGTTATTATGAGCAGCTTTGTCTCTCCTGCATTTGCACAATTTAGCTATACTTCCCCTACTCAAAAGGATAAATTTGTTCCTGTCCTAATTGCCCTAACTGAATCTCAAATTATCTTTGATTTTCCTGAACCGACAGAAGGCGTTAAAGATAAAAAATTGACCCTATTTTCTACTTTCTACTTTGTTCATCAAGCTCAAGTGAGTAGTGCGACCGATGCCATTGCCTTAAAAAATTCTAGTGGTACTTCTTTAGGCGTTAAACTGTCTAAAAAAGACTGGTGTACTGCCGCTTTAGAAGGCACTGTACAAGTTAAAACGGATAGCAATACCCTTAAAACCTTTAACTTTGCCACAACCGGAACAACCGCTCAAACCAATTGTAAACCCTTTTTTCCGAGCTTAAAAGAGGCCATTATCCGAGCCATAAATCGCTCTTTATTTGCCCCAGCTAAAGGATCTTTTGGAGATGGTTCAGGAGGCTTTATCTTAGTTCCTTATCGTACCATTGCCGTTGATAAAACCGTGATCCCTTTAGGAACAGTTATTTATATTCCTGATGCAAGAGGAAAAGAAGTCATTTTGCCTTCGGGAAAAAAAGTGAAGCATGATGGTTATTTCTTTGCGGCGGATGTGGGTAGTGCAATTAAAGGAAATAAGATTGATACTTTTTTGGGAATTACTAATAAAAATCCCTTCTCCCATGTTAAGAGTGATCCTAGCAAAACCTTCACTGCCTTTGTGATTACTGATACCCGGATTAAAAGTGCTTTAAATACACTGCACAAATCCTAATCGTTCAATCGTTCTTTATTTTCTCAAGGAGACTTTATATCATGGCTGACAAAACCCTAAAAGCTTTAGTGAATACCGTCATCAAGGCTTTACCTCAAGATAGCAGTACCTTAACAGATTCCCAAAAATTTCCCTTAGCAAAAGGGGATACCCTAGCCATCAAACAATATCGATCCGCTCCCAATAATCACTGGGAAATTCAATTAGAAACGCCTCGTGATGGTATGACTACTTGGTTTGCTTTTATTTCTCATGTCGAAATTTTTGTCGATCAAAATTTTAAGCAAAACTTAGTTAATATTGCTACTCAAGAATGGGAATTTTTTAAAAAAGGGAAAAGAAAAGAACGAGAAGATGGGTTTTGGCAACGCATTGTTACCTATTGGAAAGAAGCTCTAAATCGTAACGATATTGACACTCGTTTTGATGTGGGTAACGTACCTTGGTCAGCAGCATTTATTTCTTGGATCATGACAAAAGCAGGTGCGGCCGATAAATTTAAGCGAGATGCGAGTCATTCAGTTTATATTCGAGATAGTGTTAAAAAACGCAAAGATCAAGTCATTAATGCTCCTTTTGTGGCTTTTAAAATTGATGAAGTAACTCCAGAAATTGGTGATTTAGTTTGCGCTCCTCGTCAATCAGGAGTTACTTATGATACCAATAAAAATTATATTTCTCATTGTGATTTGGTAGTAGCAAAAAGAACGAATGAAATTGATATTATTGGAGGAAATGTCAGCGATTCAGTTACCCAAAAGACCCTAAAACTTGATACCAATGGTAAAGTAAAGGACACTACTCGACCTTGGTTTGTTGTCATTAAGAATTTGCTTTAATACTTTTCCTATCCTTTCCTAATCTCTTTCAAGGACAAAACTATGGCAACTTTACAAGACATTGTTAACGATAACAAAACTCTGACACGTTCCCAACTAAAAACGGACAAAGGGTTAGTAATAGAAATTCAAACCAAACTCGCTAACCTAGGATTATATCCCGGTGGACAATGGATTGATGGTGATTTAGGCACTGGAGATACTTTTACTTGGCGAGGACTCAAAGAATTTTGTCAAGCCGTGGATTTATCTGGACTTCCTTCTGACACAGTGGCAATTAATCCCAATATTGCTACTAATTTACTTGACACAAAACAGCTACCTTTTATCTTAGATCAAGCCAAAGATACTAAATTTATACTTAACAAATTAACCACCATCCAAGATAATTCAATCGCACCGGTCAATATTGGGGTAACTCAGTCATTCGTCGCTAGAACACTGCGGAATTCGCCTTTTGCGATGGAAGTGGACGACTATCCTGAACACTTAAAACAGAAACCAGACGGGACTAATTTAGTTTCCTACGGAACTAATTTTACTCTCGTAGGATCAGGGAAAACTATTACTTTTAGCGATTATCCCCAACGGGGAAACTTACCCAATATTGACACAAATGGCTTAAATTTTCTGGCCAGTAACATCTCTCATGCCTGTGTATGTGTGGGAAGTTTTGGCGATGGCAGCAGTCCAATCAAAACCCATTGGTTAGGGAAAGATGCCTTTAATCCAGAACAATTACTCAGTGCCACTAAATTCATTGGAGTTCTTAACGCAATTGAACAAATTAATGGGAAATTCCCTACAGTTGATGTTGATAATTGTGTGATTGAACCAGCTAATTCTCCCAAACCTAAATTTTTTGATCTGGTGGTTGATATGGTTTCCTATAGAAAAGATGCTGATGGTTCTCTGGGACGCTCGAATCAAATTGGAGCCTTGTTTAAACGCTTTACTAAACGAGCGGATTTGGAAGCTTGGCTAAAAGCTCAAACGGGAAATACCAGTTGTAAATTTACTGGGGGATATTTTAATCCTTCTCTGATTAAAGATCCAATTATCAAAGATTTAAGTAGCAGTGCTACCGTCTTAAGATCACCAGTAGATAATACCACGGGAACAAATGATGTATCGACTTATGATTTAGTGCGTTTAATTACGATGTTAGGATGGCATCTACATTTAACTACTAATACTCGTTTTATCGGCAGTCAATGGCATAGTTTAGAAACCGTTGTTCGTGCTATGGGAACCGATGCAGCACGATATATTGATGTTGCTTTAGAAACTTTAGGTGTGATAAATGTGATTAGTCAACCTGTGGTAATTTCTAAAGTTGGCTTCGGTCCTAGTTCCTTTGCTTATGTAGCTTTCGTCAAATTTGTTGATAATCGTGTGCAACCAGCTAAACTGAGAACTTTCTCCTTAGCTCTTCGTACTCCCAACGGTTCCGACAGGGAAAGAGATACCAATTTAGCCGCCGCTGTCACCGAAATTGTCCGCCGCATTTTAACCGAGGAATTGGCTTAATTTGCTTTGGTCATAACTAAAAACAAAAACTTGTAAAATCAATAGTGAGGTCTTAAAAATGAACCTAGGAACCCTTCTCGAAATTATTGTTGCTCTAATTTTTATCTACTTAGCTTCCAGCCTTATTATCTCCGAATTACAGGAACAATTGGCCGCCTTATTAGAATTTCGGGCTAGAAATTTAAAAAAAGCTCTGGAAATATTCTTGGGAAAAAATACGGTGGAATCTTTGTACAATAATGGATCGTTATTATCAAGTTTCAATCAATACACTAATTTTGGGAAATCAGTTGGTCCTTCCTATGTTGAACCAAAGGTTTTGGCAGAGTCTCTAATTAGTCTAGTTAATAGTCAACTTTCAGATAATGAAAAATTATTGAAAGCGGATTTTTTAGGAAAAAATCTTGTTGAAGAAAAAACAGGAATTTTTAAGAAGTTAGCTAGTATTTCCGATTTCTCTAAAATAGACAAATTAGCGATTGACAGATTGATAGAAATAGGTTATAGTACCAAACTCAAACATGACAATCCAACTCTGGAGAATTTTATTGATGAAATAGCCAAAACTTTTACTCAAATTATGGAGCGAACATCGGGGGTATATAAAAGAAATGCCAAGGGGGTATCTTTTGCTTTTGGTTTCTTAGCGGCTGCCTTGCTCAATATTGATAGTTTTTATGTCATTGAGCAACTATTCAAAAATTCCAATTTAAGACAGGGACTTAATCAGGTAGCGACAGAAGTTTTTCAAACTAATGAATCTTGTTTTAAAGATGCTCAAGCTGATCCCACCAAAGTAGCTAAATGTACAGAAAAATTACAAGTTAGTGTCAAGGATTTAGAAAAAATTAATCAACCTTTGCCGCTTGGTTGGGATGAAAAAGGATGGTTTAATGGTGAACAAATAAAAGAACAAAATGGCTGGCAAGCTATCTTTGGCTGGCTAATGACAGGAGTAGCCGTGGCGATGGGCGCACCTTTTTGGTTTGATATTTTAGGGAAGCTTATCAATGTGCGTAATACTGGTAAACCCATATTTCCTAATACTCAGAAATAAATAATTATGGCTGTCAGTTTAACTATTTTCCATCAATCCTCAAACCATTTATTTCTCAAATTATTTCTAGTAATTTCTTGTCTTTTTGTCTTTTATTACCTATAATTTTCTCAGGGTAAGCTCATCTAATTTGGTATAAATTGTACTTTACAAAGATTTCTGAATAGGGTAATGAAATCGCCATAGCACCGTCCCGCACTGCCAGTAACCAGACTTAGCCGCTGCTACCTCTGTATAATTTATAATTAAGCCTTAGTCTCACTGTTGTTCATGAAAATTAACGAGGAAATAGCTCATGGGTCAAGGTTTTACCCCCGTTCTCCCCACTGGAAATAAAGCTCAACTAAAACCTGAGCTTCCTTTAACATCAATCAATGAAATTCAAGCTAGTTTATTGACTTATCTTCAAGATATTCCTGACCCGAGAGTGTCCCGAACCCAAAAACATTTATTAACCGATATTTTAGTCATTGCTATTTTAGCAGTTATAGCAGGAGCCGAAGGTTGGGAAGACATAGAAAATTATGGACTCAGTAAGCAGTCTTGGTTATCTGAGTTTTTAGAATTACCTAATGGCATTCCTTCTGATGATACTTTTCGGCGGGTTTTTGAACGGATTAACCCGGAAGCTTTGGCCAAAGTTTTGTCTCAATGGCTGCCCCATTTAAGCGATGATGGTACAATCGAGCGAGTTGGTAATACTCCCTGTAAAGATATTCCCGATAAAAATAGTCCCGAAAAATATTTCCGCAGTATTTGGGTAAAAGTTAATTAATACCAATTCTTACCCATCAAAACTAGACATCGAATTATCGAATTTAAGTCCCCCTTTTTAAGCGAGATACCGAAGGTAGCGGGATCGAACTCCTGTAGCTAGATTGTGGAAAATTGATATATAGCAATTCCCATAGTTGTGAGGTACAGAGTCTTAGGTTTTGAGGAGTCAGGAGTCAGGATTCGGGATTCAGGATTCAGGAGTCAGGATTCGGGATTCAGGAGTTAAGATTTTGGTGTACCTCATGAGATTGGGAAACGCTATAATTAGCTATCCCTCTTAGTGGAACTTAAACAAAACTTAGAACAAAAATAGCTTTTAACCCATGTAGGGATAAGCTTTAATCTCAAAAAAAATGTTAATCAAGTCTTCTCAATGTTTTTTTATCCTATTGAGATCAGGATACTTCCTTGATCGAGGTAATGGAAGAAATGTATCAACGGGTATGCCATAAAAATGCTGGTATGTTATAATTAGTTAGCTGTTAAAAATTGTCAGCCATACCCCTTATTAAGAGGGGATTAAGGCGGGATCGGCACACCGCTTATTAAGGGGGAATTAAGGGGGGATTAAAAGTCTGAAAAAGCATTATATTTTTTAAGACGAGCAGAATCTATGAACCAAGAATCTCTAAGCTTTGTCCATGGGAATGTCAAGTTAGCTGATCGCTTTTTAGTATGTGGATTCGGTAGTCTCGGACAACACTGCGTCAAGTCTTTAAAAGAGTTTGGCGTTAGCGTCGTCGGTATCGAACTAATAGAGCCTCCCAGTTGGGAAATTTTTATTTTTTTTAACTCAATTCAGTCTGTCCTAGAAACATAACACCCTGATCCCCTCAACATCGTTATCTCCTCAATAACCGCACACCGGGATTAGCACTCAAGCCCTAAGAGTGCTAAATTAACTAAAGGAGTCCTATCACAACAGCGATACCATGTCCAAAATCATTGCCTTTAAAGATGAATCCCGTCGCGCCCTAGAAAAAGGTGTCAACGCCTTGGCCGATGCGGTAAAAATCACCCTCGGTCCGAAAGGACGCAATGTCTTGTTAGAAAAGAAATACGGCGCCCCCCAGATCGTTAATGACGGCATCACCGTCGCCAAAGAAATCGAATTGTCCGATCCCCTCGAAAACACCGGGGCGAGATTAATTCAGGAAGTAGCGGCAAAAACCAAAGATTTAGCGGGAGATGGCACCACCACCGCCACCATCATCGCCCAAGCTTTAATTAAAGAAGGTCTGAAAAACGTTACCGCCGGGGCCAATCCCGTCGCTTTAAGACGCGGACTAGACAAAACCATCGCCTATCTCGTCGAAGAAATCGCCGCCGTCGCTAAACCGATCGCCGGAGATGCGATCGCTCAAGTGGCCACCGTTTCTTCCGGCAACGATGAAGAAGTGGGACAAATGATCGCCACCGCCATGGAAAAAGTCACCACCGATGGCGTAATCACCGTGGAAGAATCGAAATCCCTAACCACGGAATTAGAAGTAGTGGAAGGGATGCAGATCGATCGCGGTTATATCTCTCCCTATTTCATCACCGATCAAGAGAGACAGATCGTCGAGTACGACAACCCCCTGATCCTGATTACCGATAAAAAAATCAGTGCGATCGCAGAATTAGTCCCCGTCCTCGAAGCCGTTGCCCGTCAAGGTCGTCCCCTATTAATTATCGCCGAAGATGTGGACGGCGAAGCCTTAGCCACTCTAGTGGTCAACAAGGCCCGGGGAGTCTTAAATGTCGTCGCTATCAAGGCCCCCAGTTTCGGGGAACGTCGCAAGGCGGTTTTACAAGATATCGCCATCCTCACCGGCGGTCGTCTGATTTCCGAAGAAGTGGGCTTAAGTCTTGACACGGTTAGCCTCGATCTGCTGGGGCAAGCAGCAAAAATCACCCTAGAGAAAGACAATACAATTATTGTCGCCTCCGGGGACAGCCGCAATAAGGCCGATGTGCAGAAACGTCTCGCCCAACTGAAAAAACAGTTAGAAGAAACCGATTCTGAATTCGATAAGGAAAAATTACAGGAACGCATCGCTAAATTAGCCGGCGGTGTGGCCGTCATTAAGGTCGGGGCAGCCACAGAAACCGAACTCAAGGATCGCAAACTCCGCATCGAAGATGCCCTCAATGCCACCAAAGCCGCCGTGGAAGAAGGTATCGTCCCGGGCGGTGGTACAACCTTGATTCATCTGGCTTCTAAGGTGAAGGCTTTCAAAGCTTCTCTCACTAACGATGAGGAAAAAGTCGCCGCCGATATCGTCGCCAAAGCCCTAGAAGCCCCCCTGCGTCAGTTAGCTAATAACGCCGGCGTGGAAGGGGATGTGATCGTGGAAGGTGTGCGCGAGACCGCTTTTAGCGTCGGTTACAATGTCCTCACCGGCAAGTACGAAGACTTAATCGCCGCTGGAATTATCGATCCAGCTAAAGTGGTACGGTCAGCCGTTCAAAACGCCGCTTCCATCGCCGGTATGGTCCTAACTACGGAAGCCCTCGTGGTCGAAAAACCCGTTAAAGAAGCTGCAGCCCCCGATATGGGTGGCATGGGCGGCATGGGCGGCATGGGTGGCATGGGCGGCATGGGCGGCATGGGCGGCATGGGCATGATGTAATTCCTGATGCCGTCTGGCCCTTGAAAATAATCTCATTCAATTGAACCAATCTGTCCCTTTTCTGGTTATCATCGCCATTAGGGACAGGTTTTTTTTCCTCGGGAAAAACTTTTTCAGCAGAACCTGCTTAATCTATCCTTTGCATTAGTCCAGACACTACACTAGAAAAGAAGGATTATTCCCAGAAATCATGACACTGCTGACGGTTCGATCGCTCAAAAAAGACTTCGGTATCAAGGAAATTCTCAAAGATGCCAGTTTTAGCCTCGATGATCGCGATAAAGTCGGCCTGATCGGTACGAATGGATCGGGAAAATCGACCCTATTGAAAATGATCGCCGGTTTAGAATCGATCGATGGTGGCGAAATTCAAATCAATTCGGGGATGAAAATCGTCTATTTACCCCAGCAACCGGAGCTAGACAATGATAAAACGGTTTTAGAGCAGGTTTTCGCCGATAGTGGCGAAAGCATGACTTTAATCAAGGAATACGAGGAATTGTCCGATCGCCTTGTCCATGAGCCAGAAAATCTGGATACTATTATGGAACGTTTGTCAAGGGTTTCGCAACAAATTGATAAACTTGCCGCCTGGGATTTAGAAACCAATGCTAAAGTTATTTTAAGTAAACTGGGTATCGATAATTTTAATGCTCGTGTGGGAGATTTATCGGGGGGATATCGCAAAAGAATCGCCATCGCTACCGCACTTTTAGCCGATCCTGACTGTTTATTGATGGATGAACCCACAAACCATTTAGACGCGCTTTCCGTGGAGTGGTTACAGAGTTATTTGTCCCGTTTTCGGGGAGGATTATTATTAATTACTCACGATCGCTATTTTCTCGATCGAGTGACTAATCGCATCATTGAAATCGATCGGGGAGACTTATCTACTTATTCTGGTAATTATGCCTATTATCTAGAAAAAAAAGCTTTAGAGGAAGAATCGATCGCCAGTAGTCAACGCAAACACGCGGGAGTTTTGCGACGGGAATTAGAATGGTTATCCCGGGGACCAAAAGCGCGCAGTACCAAACAAAAAGCGCGGATTGATCGCATTCAGGCAATGGGTAATAAGGAATTTAAACAGGTGGAGGGAAAAGTCGATATTGCCACCGCAGGAAGACGCATAGGCAAAAAAGTTATTGAAGTAGAAAATATCTCGAAAGCTTACGGAGATCGCACTTTAATTAAAGATTTTACCTATATTTTTACCCCCGAAGATCGCATCGGTATTATTGGCAGTAATGGGGTAGGAAAATCTACTCTCATGGATATTATTACCGGGAAAACTCTCCCCGATTCAGGCACGGTTGACATCGGTTCCACTATTCATATTGGTTACTTCGATCAACAATCCGATGATCTCAATATTAACGAAAATCAAAGAGTGATCGAATATCTGAAAAGTGTGGCCGAATTAGTCAAAACTCTAGACGGTAGCGTGATTACCGCTTCCCAGATGTTAGAAAAATTTCTTTTTCCTCCCGATCAACAGTATGCACCAATTTATAAACTTTCTGGAGGGGAAAGAAGACGCTTATTTTTACTACGAGTTTTGATGAGTGCGCCTAATGTTTTAATCTTAGATGAACCCACCAATGATCTCGATGTGCAGACTTTAGCAATTTTGGAAGAATATTTAGAGGACTTTAACGGTTGTGTGATTGTCGTTTCCCATGATCGCTATTTTCTCGATCGAGTAGTTGATACTATTTTTTCCTTTGAAACCGGGGGTAATATCCGTCAATATCCGGGTAATTATTCCCTTTATCTCGATCAGAAAAAAGAGGAGGAGGAACCAAAAGAAAAAAAAGTCACCCCAAAAACTGTTAAAGCTTCTCCCTCACCCGTCAATAAGAAAATCTCTTTTAAAGAGAAAAAAGAATACGAAGATATCGAAAAACAAATACCAATTTTAGAAGCCAAAAAAGCTGAAATTGAACAGGTACTTTATGGAGAACCCCTAGAAGATTTTACCAAAATAACCGCGCTGACCGAAGAATTAGCTCAATTGAGTCAAAAAATTGATACTTTAACCGATCGCTGGTTAGAATTAGCGGAAAAATTAGGCTAGGATAATCCCTATTTTCCCGATCAATTTAGTCAAAACTGAGTGATAATTTCCGGTGAATCATCCTCATCCATGACCAGATCTACCGACTCCACCCGCAAGAGGGCCAAATTATCGTTAACCACCCCTTGAAGATAGATTTCCCCCATCCCTTCACCCCCTAGATCGATCGAGCCAAAAACTTGACCGGTTTTTGTATTAAAATTAAACTGAAAATAATTAGCTGAGGAAATTTCCTCGCTGACATTATTGTATTTAGCGATCTCCTGACCACTATTATCATAAAAAGATACCCGAAAATTTTCTAAAACTTGCATTTTTCCGGAACCTTTTTCTGAAAAGATAGTCGGGGCCGTTTTTTCATCATAACTAAAAGAACCTTTAGCTGTATAACCCTGATTTCCCAACCATTGAAAATCGATCGTCACCGCTAAAACCCCTTGGCTATTCAGGTTAGCAACTAAAAGCCAAGCTAGTAAAGTCAATATCATCTTTTTCATTAGTCGGTTATTTGGCTCTCTTATTCTTTGTGTGATAATTTTAACTTATATAGTAGCGATCGGTCTTTGTGTCCTTTGTGTCTGGAGTGGTTCGTTCCACTCACTGCCCCAAGACTGTATCTTAGAATACATTTTACCCACCAAACCTAAGAGAGCCATTATTTCAGTTATCAGTGATCAATGACTACAACCAGTCTTCGGGGGAATTTTTATAAGGGACTCTTTCTATCCCTATAAACCTTAAGAAAACTTCAATTACATGGGTACAAAAAAAGGAAACCCAAATGATCTTTTGTGGGGGGTAACTTCCGTTTGCTGATATTACCCGATTTTAAGACAAAACTCGTCAAAAACCGCCATAACGTTCCTCCAACCAGGGATCACCTCGTCGATGGTAGCCATTAAGTTCCCAGAAACCCAGTTGCTCTCGATCGAGAAATTCTAAGCCATTAATCCATTTAGAACTTTTCCAAGCGTAGAGATGGGGGACAACTAAACGCAGCGGACCACCGTGGTCGGGGGGTAAAGGTTGACCAAACAGTTGAAAAGCGAAAAAATTATCTTCGTGCAGGAATTCCTCTAGGGTGAGGTTAGTGGTATAACCCCCATAACAGTGTTGCATGACGTGGGTAGCCTCCGGCAACAGGTCAATTAAGGTGATAAAATCCGATACCTTAATTCCCGTCCAAGTCACGTCTAATTTTGACCAACGGGTGACACAGTGAAAATCCTTAGTAAATTCCCACTGCGGAAGGGCCATAAAATCCGACCAGTTAAAAATTTTAGTCGTGGCCACCTTTCCCCAAACCTTGAATAACCATTCCTCGGTCTTGATTTGGGGAGTATCTCCGTAGGTAAGGACAGGAAAACCACTAGCGAGATATTGGCCCGGAGGAACTCGGTCTTGATCGGGAGATTCTGGTTTTTTAAAGAATTTGCCTAACATTAGTTGAGACTCACAACGAACACCCTAAACAAATCTTAAAATATTAGGGAGCGAAAAGGTTTTCTCTACCTCACTCCCCACCATCAAGTTATTCCTCGTCTCCCCCTTCTTCTTCCTCTTTAGTGGGATAGACAAAGCTGTTAGAACGACCAGAAAGAACAGATTTACCCAAAGATAAGGCTTTTTGCGCTTCCCGAGCCGCTTGCTTTCTCCAGTGCGCTCTCCGTTGGTCGCGCTTGGCATTTGAGGTTTTCTTCTTGGGACAAGCCATAGTATTTTAACGATAGTTATAGACTCACAACCTTTCTATTCTACTCCCTATTTCCCTAATCGGCTCGCTATTTGTCTGATTCCCTTGCTCACTACTGCCCAAAATATTGATAAAACTTAATAATTATCATTGGCTTACCTATTTATGTTTAAAATCTTATATAGCTATGTAGTCAAGTAATTTCCATCATGGTCACTACCGTCGAACCTCCCTCCCAGAAAAAAGCTGTTCTGCGCGAAACTATCCTCACCCCTCGTTTTTATACCACCGATTTTGAGGCTGCCGCTAATTTTGACCTTTCTTTGCAAGAAACCGAAATCAAAGCGATGTTAGAGGAGATGCGAACTGATTACAACCGGCATCACTTTGAACGTCAGCAAGAATTTGAGAACTATCAAGACAATCTCGATGAAAAAACGAGAAACGCTTTTATAGATTACCTAGAACGCTCCTGTATCTCCGAATTTTCTGGCTTTTTGTTATTTAAGGAACTGTCACGACAACTAAAAAGCCGTAATCCCTTGTTAGGGGAGATATTTCATCTTATGGCTAGAGATGAGGCGCGTCATGCAGGATTTCTCAATAAAGCCATGGCTGACTTTAATATTTCCCTCGATCTAGCCAAAATTACCAAAACCCGCACCTACACCTTTTTCCCCCTTGAATGGGTATTATATACGGTCTATCTCTCCGAAAAAATCGGTTATTGGCGTTATATCCTCATTTATCGTCATTTAGAAGAACATCCCCAGTATAAATTTAATCCTCTCTTTAATTACTTCGAGAGTTGGTGTCAGGACGAAAATCGCCACGGAGATATCTTTAAAACCTTACTGCGAGCTAAACCACAATTGTGGAATAATTGGCGATCGAGATTATGGAGTCGTTTTTTTCTGCTTTCCGTCTTTGCTACCCATAGTTTAACTGTGCGCGAACGCTCAGACTTTTATGATGCTTTGGGAATGGATGCGATCGCTTTTGATCAAGAGGTAATTCGTCAGACTAATAATACCTCCGCTCGCGCTTTTCCCACCATTTTAAATGTGGACCATCCCCAATTTTTTCCCCGTTTAAACCGTTGTGCCGAACGTAATTTACAATTAAAAGCGATCGATGAAAGTAGCGCTCCTCAATGGCTAAAAACAATGCGTAAGTTACCCTTACAGTTAGGTATCGTCGGGGATCTATTGCGATTGTATCTAATTAAACCCATAGATGCAGAAGCCACCAGAGAAATGGTACTTTAATCAGTTATCAGTTATCAGTTATCAGTTAGAAGGGGATAGGTAAATGGGGGAATAGGGGAATGGGGAGATAAAGTATTTTCCACTAAAACCCTAAAACCCTAAAACCCCACTCCCCCAACACCCCACTTCATAATTCATAATTCATAATTCATAATTCATAATTCCCACACCCCACACCCCACACCCCACACCCTACCCCCACGAAAAACTTTTTCAGCAGATCCTAAGTGGTCGTGCCAAATTAATTTCCTAAACCTCGACCAGAAATTCTGTAAACTTCGATCAAAAGCTGCGTAAATTCTGTATTTTCTCTGGAAGTCTTAGATATAGCTTTTAGAATTGTGATCATAGCGGTAGGCTAATTCAGATCAATTAAACTTCTTCCTCACTCCCGACTTTGTTAGTATCATGAAACCTAACTCTGGCCGTAAACGTTTATTATCCCTGATATCTGCTGTTTCCTGTAGTTCTCTCCTGATTTTATCCCCTCTAGCCCAGAGAGCGCAAGCAGACGATATTACGGATGCCTTAGAAGCGGTAATTGAATATACGGCTCAATTACACCAGATCAATTTTAAGTATTTGTTAAGCGATGGCCCGATAACCACTCCCTGCGGTGTAATTTCCCTAGCGGCTTTCTGCACTGTAGATAATACAGTTTACGTCAATCTCCAGCAAGTCACTCGCATTAGTGATAATCCCCTATTTCCCCTTTACGCCGTCGCTCACGAGGCTGCTCACGCTGTTCAGTGGAATCGGGGTATCGGTGGCATCGATGAAGGCGGAATGAGCATCGGCATTGAATTACAGGCCGATTGTCTAGCGGGAGATACCCTTTCTTGGTTATTTACCGAAGCAAGAAGTTTATCCAAACAGGATTATATAATAGCAGGAAAACTTCTAGCGGAAGCGGCCTCGGAAGTGGGCGATTTTGAAGCTCCCAATAACTCCCACGGCACACCACAACAGCGAGGTGATTCTGTCCTGCAAGGATTCTACGGGGAAAATCATCAAGCCTGTATGCGTTAACTAACACTCAAGGCTGTATTTCCCCTAGAATTCCTAAAAAAGTTTAAAAAACTACTGTAAACCTAACCAAGATAACAGACCTTGGCCAGTTAGATACTCGATCAACAGGGTGATCACAAAACCAATCATAGCAGCCCTACCGTTGAGGCGCTCGGCATAGTCATTAAAACCAAATTTGGGGTCTTCTAATTTGGGAGTTTGAGTCGGTTGTGGTTCAGTCATGATCTTTACAGGCCGTTTACATTTCTTTACTATTCTAGCGGAGTTAGAAGTTAGGTTGTAACTAATTTCTAACTCCTCCCTATTTGCCCTAATCTCGACCGTTAAGAGCGATTAAAAGGCGCAGAATAAAGATAAATAGGTTGATATAGGTCAAATACATCGATAAAGCAGCACTGAGATACTGTTCATCTCTGTAGGTACGGGGCAAGATGTAAAAGTCCACCACTGCGGAGCCGGCAAACAGGAAAACCCCGATGCCAGAAATAGCGATTTCTAACCAGGTGGGAGTACCGCCACCAAAGATAGAGAAAATTAGCTGACCAATGAGAACAATAAAGAGAGCGAGAATACCGATGCTAACGGTTTGAGTCAGTGCCAAACCATCTTTTTCCGACAGATTCGAGCCGATATTGCGTCCCAACACAAAAGCGATGCCGCAACCGAGGGCAGCAATTGCCACTCCTCGCAAACCGACACCGGAAGTACCTAGGGCCACATAGACGATTCCACTGAGAGTATAGCCAGAAAGAAGGCTATAGAGAGTCAGCAGGGGCAGAGCAGTGCTTTTATTGCCGCTTTCCGCACTACTACGCGCGACAAAAAATAAAATAATCTCGGCAACCAGGGCGACAAAGAAAGTCGGGAAGAAAATCTGGGGATAGGATTGGATCACACCTAAACCGCCATAGGTTCCCACCGCAGTTAAAATTAGACCGCCACCGAGATAGGGCAAGGCCTTGGGGATAACATTAGGGCCGATAAGTGCTTGGCTTTTAGCCTCGCGTAAAGCTTGACGAAAATTACTGGTATTACTCATGGTGACTAGGTTCGAGATACTTGTCTCAATCAATCTTGTTAAACAGAAACTATTCTTGATTAGTTCGTCAAGAATGCTGAATCGCAGGGAAGAAAAAAAGTAATCTTCTCCCCCGCATCGATTCCCTCTTGATTGTAACGAAAAGACTAGGGATCGAGCTAAGTAGGTAGGTATTAAAAATCGTCAGATACCCTCCTTATCAAGGCGGGATCGTTACCCCCCTTATCAAGGGGGGATTAAGGGGGGATCGAACCGAAAATCTATTTTCACCCCTCTTGACGGATCAAGTTACCGTAAACAGAAGACCGATTTAAGGCGATAATGTCCCATAAACTGGATATTTCCTGTTTTTATTAACTACAATCTTCAGAGCATACCCTGACCTAAAGCCAAACCTGTCACCAACATTCCTAAGACTAGAAAAGGCTGGGCGCTGGCTTGATATTTGACATCATTTTTGAGCGGATTCCGCAGAAAATACATATCTTGGAAAGTGATCTGAGGGATAATTAATAACAGTAAAATAGCGGCATAAAGATTCTGATGAATACTAATCAGATAACCCGCAATTCCCGCTTGAAAAACATCGATCATAATCACACAAATCCAAGCAGCGGTCGTAATTCCAAACATAACTGGCAAGGATTTTAAGCCTAATTTTTCGTCACCTTCTACACTTTTAAAGTCGTTAACTACAGCAATGCCTAAACCCGCCAGACTATAGATGAGGGTTAGGATCATAATTGTCCCATTTAACTGACCAAAAAGGGCGTGACCTGCCCACCAAGGTAATGCTATATAACTAGCACCGAGGGCATAATTACCCAGCCAACCATTTTGTTTTAATTTTAAAGGTGGCGCTGAATAAATATAGGCAATAAAAGAACCAAATAGGGTTAAACAGAGCATGATCGGGAAATCATGACCGGCCCAGCGATCGAGAAGATAAGCTATTCCCAATCCACCCACTAATAAAACCAAAATCTGGCCGACTACTTGCGGAATAGAAATCACCCCCGAAGGAATCGGACGATAGGGTTCATTAATTGCATCGATTTCTCGATCGTAAAAATCATTTAAAGTTTGGGTATAACCAGTCATCAACGGACCGGAAAGTAACATACAGGTGGCTGCTTTTAAGACATCTTCTAAAGACCAAGTATAATTCCCCGATGAAGCAGCCCCACAGACAACCCCCCAAATCAGGGGAATCCAAGTGATCGGCTTCATCAATTGTAAGCGGATTTTCCAGAGGGAGGTTTCTGCCGATGAGGCCCCTTTCATGCCCAATAATTGGCGAGTTTTGGCCCCCCGCTCGTCCTTGTTTTCTATCTCGGTGTTTGACATAATCCCTTAAAAAGAAATAATTAAGTAACCGTCTTGGAATTTTGCCCCTTTTACCCCTCGTCCGGTTAGAGGCGGTGGTACATCAATATTACGCCGTTGATCCCCGGCTTCGATGGTTAATTCTGGACCCGATTGCGTCAGTTTTACCTGTTTTTTCTCGAATCCGGGTAAATAAACCTTGACCTGAGCGGCTGCCGTATCGATTATTAACGGTTTGGGCGGCTGCACCGTGAGAAAATTGGGTAACTCGGCGATTAACTCCTGCCAATCTTCTCCTTGACGGTCGGGTAAAATCGCCGCCGGCAGCGGGGCAAAATCCTCCGTAGCACTCTGACAGCGATTAAAAATCACTCCCCCCACATTTAAACCGATTTGCTGCGCCCCACCCCAAAGATATTTGGCCTCTGCGATCGCAATTGGATTGTCATTGGTGACTAGATAGGCTAAAACTCGTCGAGGATCGGCTAAAGCCGAGCGCCCCTCGTCTAAAATGTTATTATCGGCCTTCTGCCCTAAACCATCGGGATTAAAGGAGAAATTCAGCACGGCAGCGGCAATCGGTTGGAAAAAGGGAGAAAGGGTGCGACCGATCTCGGAATCGCTGAAAACCTGCCGAAAACGCCGTAAATACCAGCCACCCACCTCTGGGATACCCAACATTCGCAGGCTATTGATGTCTCCGCTGCCGTCGTAGATGATGACATCGTAATTTCCGCTTTTATCCTGTTCCCGCAGGAAATTTAAAGCTAGAGCTTGGTCCATTCCGGGTAAAATGCCCAACTCTTGACCATAAACATTTTTCAAGGTGGGAGAACGCAAATACTGCTTTTCTAATTCCTTGACTTCTTCCCAACTTTTTTCTAGTAATCCTGTACTACTAAGCTGGATAACTGAGAGATTGGGAGCAATTTCGGTAATAGAGGAGCTAGGGGAGGCCTTGAGGAGTAATCCCCAAGCAGGGCCGGAATCTTGACCGATCAAGAGAACTTTTGACCCCAGACCAGCCATTTTCTTTGCCGAAGCGATCGCTATTGTACTGCGACCGCTGCCCCCCTTGCCCAAAAAGGTCAAAATTAAGGACATAATTAATTCCTAAGCGTTGTATTTAGATGAGTTTGAGTTCATCCTCAAAAAACCAAGTAGCGGTCTTATCATCGAACTGGACAACAGCACCAACACCGCTGCCATCGGTCATCTTAAAATTTTTGATGACACCCACTTTACCCAATTTACCCGCTACATCCGAGTTAACGCGGTCTCTTAAGCGACAGACCTTGACTTTTTGCCCGATTTCCATTACTTCCACAGTTTTAATAAGACGATAATTCAATAAACCAATCCTAAGTTTAATATAAATTCGTGTCAGATAAACCCCCCAATGCTCTTCAGTTATCGGTCTTTCTCAGATCATCTGCACTTAGCGATCATATATACTAAGGAATTGAACAAAATCAACCTCTTGCTTAGGATAGGCAAAAGGCAATAGGCAATAGGCAATAGGCAGTTAGATAAGTAGCTGGTTATAATTGAATTAAAAATGGATTTTAGGTTCGATCCCCCCTGCCCCCCTTGATAAGGGGGGTGCCGATAGGCGGGGCGATCTACCCTTAATAAGGGGGGCATCTGAAAGTTTTCAATACCTACCTATGTGCAATTAATTGTGTCTAGCTACTCAACAAAAAGATTTTATTTCGTTTCTGGGGCAGAATTTTGCAGATTTTCCAGTTGTTCTCTTTGCTTGCGTTTAAACTCCTCGGCCGCGTCGTTGATATTATTGAGGGTGTCTTCCTGAAATTCCGATCCGTCCCGGCTACGGCGAAAATTACTATTATGAATCAAGTCTAGAGGATTAAAACCACCGAGATCATCCCTGCCATCGGAACTACGTTCATTTTTTTGATAATCTGGCTGACTGGGGTTCAAGCTTTGAGCTAACACTTGCGGACTAAAATCAGCCCCGACCAATAAAATAGTAGCTAGGAATAAAGACGATTTGATTAACATTTTTTGAGTATTCATAATCTAACTCCTCAGAAAATTAAGTGAGTAGGTGTTAAAAGTTGTCAGGCACCCCCCTTATTCAGGGGGGACTAAGGGGGGATAGGCACCACCCTTATCAAGGGGGGACTAAGGGGGGCAGGGGGGATCAGAGGCACAATCTATCTTCAATTTAATTATAACTACTTACTTGTCTAGTTTTTGGTGGTGAGAAAGTTGTAGGCTTTTCAGTGAACAGTAAACTGATAACTTATAACTGATAACTGATTTAAGCAAAACGACGACGAAGTAAGGGCTGAATTGCCAAAAGGATTAGCAGATCAAAAGCTAAGAGCAGGCCTAAAACTGTCAAGAAATTGAGGTCAAGCCAAGGGGTTTGTAAGACTATGCTATCAAAAGACCAGTGCTGATTGAAATAAATATAACGGATTGGTTCGATCGCATAGGTAAGAGGGTTGAGACTAGCGATTACTTGTAACCAATCTGCCATAAAGTTTAAGGGAGCGAGGGCGGTACTGGCAAATAAAAGCGGTAAATTGGTGACGAAAATGACGGCGATTAATTCGATATGTCCAGGGAGAGCAAAGGTTAAACTGAGACTTAAGGCAGTCATCCCCAAAACTATTAGGAAAACAATCAAAGCGATCGCACCTAATCCGGCTAAACTAGGCAATCCTGCCCCTAAAAAGGCACTAGCGGCCACGATCGAGGCGGTTTGGATGAAACTGAGGGCGATAATATAGATGGTAGAAGCGGCCACGATCGAGTAACGAGTGGTTAAAGGTGCTACCAACAGACGGTTAAGGAAGCCAAATTCTCGATCGAACATTACCGGCAAACCAGCATTGAGGGCCCCAGAAAAAGCGGTAAAGACAATCACCCCGGGGGCGAGAAATTTAGCATAACTGAGATCGTTGCCGAATAGACCCTGGGGAGCCTTATAAAACAATGCCCCAAATAAAATCAGCCACATAAAGGGCTGAATTACCCCCGCGATTAGGGTTGAAGGACGACGTTGTAATTGGATGAACAGACGTTTAGTCATGGCCAGAGTTTCTTGCAGAAATTCCCCTAGCACATTTCCCCCATCGTCCACCGTTGCTGCTCTAGTGGGATTGGGGGCTAAACTAGCTTTTAAGGAAGAAGGTGTGATGGTTTGGCTCATGAAATATTTACCTCTAATGCAGTCTTAACGAGTAATTTAGATAGTCAACAGTTTATAAGTGATCAGATGGCTCTCTTGGGGTTCCGGTGATCAGCAAATCCTCTCGAAGAAAAGGCTGACACCCTACCACTTCTCCAATATACAAGGGGCGCAAGCCTTGGGGGAGAAGAATGTAAATATTTATTAAATTGTAGCGTTTGATACAATGCGGGGGGGGGAAGTGTGTATGCTCTGCTTGAGCATTTGCTGGTCATTGTTTTGGGTTGCCCTATTGCTTAACCCGAATCGAAATGTCACGCACTCAAACCATTTACCATTAACCCTTTTTTTTTGATGAAATTACAACTCGGCATTCTATCCGCCGGGGTTGCCCTGGCGACTCTGGCAACGGCTGGTGCAGCACAAGCTGCTTTGGTGGTCGTCCCTACTGACTTGGCTCCCGGCGCTCAGTATCGTTTGGTGTTTGTGACTGCTGGCACGCGGGATGCAACAAGTACCGACATCAACGACTACAATACCTTTGTTACTAATCAGGTAACAGGAAGCGCTCTTGCAAATGCTCTTTCAGGTGCTGGACTGACGACCACTTGGAAGGCGATCGGTTCTACTTCCGCTACGTCTGCCAAAGTCAATACCGGTACTGATGGCAGTCAGCCAGATGTTCCCATCTACCTCATAGATGGCAATCGAGTCGCCAACAATAATAATGATCTTTGGGATGGCAGTATATTAACCCCTATCAACCGCACTCAATTAGACACAATCACGCAACCGGTAGTCTGGACTGGCACCGATACTTCTGGGATACCAGCGTTCTGCGCTTTGGGCAGTGGGAGTGGCGCTACTGGGGATGCCGGTTCAACGGGGGAAGCTTGGCTCTATTCAGACCCGTGCGTTGACGCGGATGATGACGGTGATAAGCCTTTGTACTCCTTATATGCGATGTCGAGTGTGTTGACCAAGCCAGGCGGCGGCGGTGTCACTGTCCCCGAACCCTCTAGCCTTCTTGGTTTTATCACACTGGGCGGTTTAATGTTAGGAGGTGCTGTCCGCAAAGGGAGGAAATAATGCCTACAAGGGAGAGGAGACGCGGGTTTCCTCTCTCTTTTTTGGGGGTTTTTGATACCTGGCACTTCTTTTTGCTGGATACCTGGCACTTCTTTTTGGGGTAGTTTGTTTAATTCCTGGTTCCAAGGCTCTGCCTTGGAACCAAACATTTAGGCTCTGCCTAAATTTAAAAGTCAATCTGAGGAATAGTTTCAGGATCTATCCCTAATTCCCGCAATCGTGCCGCTAGTTGTTCTGCTCGTTGTTTGGCCACAGAAGCCTCTTGTTTCGCCACAGAAGCCTCTTGTTTCGCCGCAGAAGCCTCTTGTTTCGCCACAGAAGCCTCTTGTTTCGCCGCAGAAGCCTCTTGTTTCGCCACAATTAACTCCTCATCGGCCAGGGGAATCAACTCTCCCTCCAGCGTCAACCAGCGCAACCATAGCCGCTCAATTCCCCGATAGGAACCTTGCCACAAACCCAAGCTCAATTCCAGTTGAGGAATCGGTAAGCGTCCCTCCACTAAAGTCACGGGTTGGTAATGACCATCTACCAGTTCAAACGCTTGAAGTTGGTTAGTATAGCGGCTAAAAACTACATAGTAGGGAACCTGCAAAATCTGTTCATAAACTGTCCACTTAGTTGGCGGTTCTTCTGGTTGGCGTAGTTCTTCGCCTAAATCTTGATTTTCCGTACCTGGAGACAATAATTCCACCACAATCGCAGGGGAAACCCCTTCCTGCCAAATCACATAACTTAAGCGCAGGTCATGGCCATCGTAGAGACGAGGAACACCAACCACCCCAAACCAATCAGGACGCTTGTACCATTGAGGGTGTCTGACATCGTAGTAAAGGTTAAGGTCAGCGGCGCTAAAAACTAGCTCTGGTTCCCAGTTGGGAGGCTGAAAAGTCAGCAGTAATAACTGAGGTTGTAATAGGTGAAATTCGTCAGGCAAACCGGGTTCAAGTGGATTATCACTAGGTAAATCGTACATCGTCGGCAGGGATTGCCGGGGGGAAAGGGAAGGGTCAGATTGGGGAATGGTGAAGGTAGGTGTAGTCATTTCAGTTATCAGTTATCAGTTATCAGTTACCACTCAGACCTCTCAAACATTGTAACTGTGATTACTGTAGCGGCGTCAGCCCTGGGGGAAAGGAATGTAAATATTTATTAAATTGTAGCGTTTGATACAATGCGGGGGGGAAGTGTGTATGCTCTCTTTGAGCATTTGCTTGTCATTGTTTTGGGTTGCCCTATTGCTTAACCCGAATCGAAATGTCGTAAGCACTCAAATTATCTACCATTAACCCTTTTTTATGAAATTACAACTCGGCATTGTCTCCGCTGGGGTTGCCCTAGCGACTCTGGCAACGGCTAGTGCGGCACAAGCTGCAAGCGTGACTGTCAATAATTTTTCCTTCGAGACACCATCAACCCCTAATTTTTCACCAGGTATTACCGGTTGGACTGTGATTGGCAATGCGGGGGTTCAGGCGGGGTTATTCAATCCGGGTCAATTTCCAAGCGGAGTACCCCACGGTTCGCAGGCGGGTCTTATTGGTTTCAATGGTGGATCAATCTATCAAGATGTAGCCGCCACTTATCAAGCCGGAACTCGATACACGCTCAATTTATTCGCAGGTATTCGTCTAGATGAACCGGGCGACTTGACCTTGCCGAACAGTACAATTTCGCTTCGCCGGAGTGATAATAATACCGTTTTGTCAAGTTTTACATTCAATCAGAGTTCCTTTTCGTCAAGAGGAGTGTTCTTATCGTTCAACACTTCTTATCTGGCGGGGATTGCCGATCAGGGTGCGGGAATTCGCATCTCTATTGACCGTCCGAATAATGGGGGGACACAATTAGTTTTCGATAACGTTACACTTGATGCGACTCCTGATGCGACTCCTGTCCCCGAACCCTCTAGCCTTCTCGGTTTTATCACACTGGGCGGCTTAATGCTAGGAGGTGCTGTCCGCAAAGCGAGGAAATAATGCCTACAAGGGAGAGGAGACGCGGGTTTCCTCTCTCTTTTTTTGGGGGTTATGAGTAGCATCTCAGTCACGAATTATGCTAGGATTCGCCCTAGAATGATAAAAAATCATGACTACACAAGCAACAGTAATCCAAGGCACGGCCAGGGAAATTAGAGAAGCACTGGCGCTTATACCAGATGATGAAATTGTCCGCCTTATGGTGGGTCGTCCCAGCTTATCTATTATTGCCAGAAAATTACAGCACGAGGCCGCAACTCTTGGCATGACAGCTGCGGAACACGACGCACTCATGGCATCGTTAAAAGATGATTTGTGATACGGGTTGTTGTTGATACCAATATTCTTGTCAGTTTCGCCATCCGTCCGAACGAAAATTTTGAGCAAATGTTCAATTTTTTGGCGAGACAGGGCATTACCTTGATTTCCGATGATACAGTTGCCGAACTATTCACCGTACTAAAAAGGGATAAATTTCGCAAATATATCCGACAAGACAGCGCCATAGATTATATCGAGTGGTATGTTGGCATTTCAGAATCTGTCACCGTCACCGAGTCTGTCATCGCTTGCCGCGATCCAAAGGACGACAAATTTCTCTCCCTCGCTGTTGCGGGAAAGGCAGACTGCATAATCGCTGGGGACAGTGATCTGTTAGATATGATCGCCTACGAAGGAATTCCTATCTATCGCGCTACCGATTTTCTCAAACTATTTTGCGAATAACAGTGATGCTGTCCGCAAGGCCATAAAATAATGTGCCAAGGGAGAGGAGGCGCTGGTTTCCTCTCTCTTTTTTTGGGGTTTTATGGGAAGATCGGGAAAGCTTGCTAGGTGCAATCCCGATCATCATGAAACGAGACTCGATATTTTACCGGCTTTTTCAACAATCCCCCTCCCTTCTCTTCGATTTACTGGAAAACCCGCCAGATAATGCCACCGAATACCGCTTTGACTCCGTAGCCGTCAAAGAACCCAAATTTGAGATCGATGGCGTATTCCTGCCACCCGATAATGATAGTAGCGGGGTAATCTATTTTTGCGAAGTGCAATTTCAAAAAGACGAACGACTCTATGAAAGGGTATTTGGTGAATCATTTTTGTATTTTTATCGTCAGCGAGAACGATTTGCCGATTGGCAAATTGTTGTCATCTATCCCACCCGCAGCCTAGAACAAAGTAATGCCCATCCCTACCGGGCGCTGCTCAATTGTCATCAGGTGCATCGAATTTATCTGAACGAATTAGGGGAAATTCAGCAGTTACCCCTAGGGGTTGCCTTGATGGTACTCACTACTGTGGAAGAAACCCAAGCACCAGAAAAAGCCCGCTATTTACTGGCACGAACCCAAGAGCAAATTGCAGATACAGAAGCCAGTCGCGCCATAATAGAAATGATTGCCACAATTATGGTCTATAAATTTACTAACTTGAGTCGGCAGGAGGTGGAAGCGATGCTAGGACTACAATTGGCAGATACAAGGGTATATCGTGAAGCCAAGGAAGAAGGACGACTGGAAGGACAACTGGAAGGACGACTGGAAGGACGACTGGAAGGACGACTGGAAGGAGAATCTGCCCTGATTTTGCGTCTGTTGCAACGTCGCTTTGGTGCAGTGGATGAGGTGTTGGCTGCCCGGATTCAGTCTTTAGAAATCGAGCAATTAGAGTCCTTGGCTGAGGCTTTGTTGGATTTTACGGCATTAAACGACCTAGTGCTTTGGCTAAATCGCTATGGTCTATAAATTTACTAAGTAGTCGTGCAAAATTAATTTCCTAGTGAAGATAGGCAAGAGGCAAGGGGCAAGAGGCAAGAGGTGGTTAGATATGTGTAATTAATTTTGCTTAGGTACTTAACTTGAGTCGGCAGGAGGTGGAAGCAATGCTAGGACTACAATTGGCAGATACAAGGGTATATCGTGAAGCCAAGGAAGAAGGACGACTGGAAGGACAACTGGAAGGAGAATCTGCCCTGATTTTGCGTCTGTTGCAACGTCGCTTTGGTGGGGTGGATGAGGTGTTGGCTGCCCGGATTCAGTCTTTAGAAATCGAGCAATTAGAGTCCTTGGCTGAGGCTTTGTTGGATTTTACAACCTTAAACGACCTAGTGCTTTGGCTAAATTGCCCCTCGCAACCGCTTAACTAAACTTAGTCAAACCTAAGCCACCTGAAAGGGTGAGTTAGGAAATTTTGATGGCCAAATGTCCATCCCTGCCGATGGGTGACAAGGGCAATTCTTGTCAGAGGGCAGATAAAAGTTTATGCGGATGGCGAGACTCGAACTCGCAAGGCGTAAGCCACACGCCCCTCAAACGTGCGTGTCTACCAGTTCCACCACATCCGCTTGATTTTAGCTTAACCATTATAGCACAGAAAAAAAATAATCTGCAAGCAAATTTTAAAAATTACTGCCGCACAACCTTCGCGCCACCTGAGTTAGTACGGATAAACCCTTTAGGGAACCTTGAATCAAATGGAAGGCCGGGATGGGACGGATTAACATTTGTCGAGCTAGGGGCAATGGTAGCAGCTGACCTTGATTATCAATTGCCGGGGCTAAATCGGGTAAGTCCTGTGTCACCTCATCGCTAATCACGCGCACAATTGCCACTTTTTGCCCGCGTAAAGCCGCTAAAATCCTTGCTCCTTCCATATCTACCACTTCATAGCCCCCCTGTCCTAAACGTCGTTTTTCCTCGGACTGGCTAATCAGGCGATCGCTGGTTAAACCTTTAACGAGACTATATCCGGTTAATTGGGCGATTTCTGCGGTTATTTCCGGTTCGCACTGCCAATAACTCCCCGTTTCCGCGCCACAACTTTGATAGATTACCCCATCTCCGACCCGATAGCGATCGCTGAGACTGCCTGCTAATCCCATCAGCACAATTTTTCCTGTAAACTTATTAAGAAATTCTAGAGATTGCCTAGAGACTGGGGAACTGTCGAGGAATTCTGGAGCGCCAAGGTTAATCGGGATAATTTGCGGGGCTAAATCGCCGATTTTCCTTAATCCTCGACGGATTGAGCTATGCTCGGCCCCCCGGGGAACGAGAATAATATCTTCAGGTGTGAGCATGAAATTTTTGAGAAAGTTTCCTAATTAGTCCATTGAGATGTTATAAACAATAATAGTGAACTAATTAGGAATAATTCTTAAGTAAATAGCCCCGCCACTGACTGGGCGATTGTCTTTCCCACCATGAAAAAGTCTGTAATTCTGCGTTTATCCGAGGTTAACAAGCGTTTTCCCGCTTCTCCTACTCTAGCTGTCGATAATATCAGTTTTAGTTTAACAGAGGGCGAAATTCTCGGATTATTGGGCCCGTCGGGCTGCGGTAAAACCACTCTACTGCGGATGATTGCGGGATTTGAAAAACCATCTCAAGGAGTGATTGAATTGGGAGGGCGAATAGTTGCCGACGAAAAAACCTTTATTCCCCCGGAAAAACGCAATACGGGCATGGTTTTTCAGGATTACGCTCTTTTTCCCCATTTAACCATCGCTGAGAATATCGCCTTTGGGTTAAAAAATTCTGGGGAGAAATTATCGAGCAAAGCTATTAACGCTAGGGTGGCGGAAACTTTGGATTTAGTCGGACTGCAAGGACTAGAAAAACGTTATCCCCATCAGCTATCAGGAGGACAACAGCAAAGAGTCGCCCTCGCCCGCGCTTTAGCCCCAAAACCCTCTTTAATCCTCTTAGATGAACCTTTAAGTAATCTCGATGTGCAGGTACGACAACGCTTACGGCACGAGATCCGTCATATCCTGAAAGCGACTGGTATCTCGGCCATTTTTGTCACCCACGACCGGGAGGAAGCAATGGTGATCAGTGACACAATTGCGGTCATTTGTCAAGGAAAATTAGAACAAATTAACAATCCCGAAGCAATTTATAGTCATCCGGCCTCGCGATTCGTGGCCGAGTTTGTCACCCAAGCTAACTTTCTCCCCGCTAGACGGAAGGGGGAACAATGGCAAACCGAGATAGGAGTCTGGGAAATTGCCGATGGTCAAGATTTGGACAAAGGGGAATTGATGCTGAGAGAGGAAGATGTCAAAATTAACCCGGATGAGACGGGAGATCTAGTTATTTGCGATCGCCAATTTTTGGGGCGGGAATACCGTTATTGTCTGCTAACGGCCACCGGCAGCCAAATCCACGCTAGAACAACGATTAACACCCAATTAGACATCGGTACAAAGGTAAAACTATCGATTATTCCCGATAGCGTCCGTGTATTTGCCGATTGATAAATCACATCTGACCCCTGACTCCTGAATTCCCATCGGTCTCTCCAGCTAATATTGATATCGATCGCGATTTAGGACTAGGGTGGCATTTTTAGCGACAAAATCAATAATTTTTTTGGCCACATCCACACCGGTGGCCGCTTCTATTCCTTCTAAACCAGGAGAGGAATTAACCTCGATAACCACAGGCCCGTGATTGGACCGTAATAAGTCCACACCGGCAACCCGTAAACCCATAGCTTTAGTGGCCCGTATGGCCGTACTGCGTTCCTCTGGGGTTAATTTTATCTTTTCTGCTTTGCCACCCCGGTGAAGATTAGAACGAAAATCCCCCTCGGCCCCCTGTCGTTTCATCGAGGCTACCACTTTTCCATCGATGACAAAACAGCGCAGATCTGCCCCACTGGCCTCTTTAATATACTCTTGTACTAGAATATTAGCCTCTAATTGCCGAAAAGCTTCAATAACTGACTTGGCTGCTTGATCGGTTTCCGCTAAAACTACCCCAATACCTTGGGTTCCTTCTAATAATTTAATCACTAGAGGGGTGCCGCCGACGGTTTCGATTAAACCATCGATATCTTGAGTTGCGTGAGCAATTCCCGTCACCGGTAAACCTATCCCTTCCCTAGCGAGGATTTGCAGACAACGCAATTTATCCCGCGACCGGGAAATTGCCTGGGAGTCGTTGGCAGTAAAAACATTCATCACCTCGAATTGCCGGACGACTGCGGTTCCATAGAAGGTTTTTGAGGCGGCAATACGGGGGATAATCGCATCGAAACTCTCCAAGGGTTTACCGTTATAGACAACCGTGGGTTTATGGGAGGTGATATTCATGTAACAGCGCAAATAATTGATCACTCGTACCTCATGGCCTTGAGCTTCTCCCGCTTCTTTCAGTCGCTTGGTGGAATAAAGAGAAGCGTCTTGCGATAAAATAGCGATTTTCATAAATTTTCGCTTAAATATTGCTTTTAAAACTGAATAGCTCCTTATTTCCCCATATTGACTTTTTTGACTGGCAACTCATAAAATTTCTGTTCTCGATCGAAGTCCATCGATCATTATGGCGCTGACAGTTCCCTTTGAACAGTTGGGTTAGGTGAAAAGTAAAAAAGAGCAAGCTTAAGACTAGATTGGTTTTTGTCGTCAGGCTAAGTTTAAGTAGCTGGTTATAATTAAATTAAAAATCGATTTTGCCTTTAATCCCCCCTTGATCCCCCCTTGATAAGGTAGGGTTGATTCATGAATCAACCCTACCCTTGATAACGGGGGTGTCTGATAATTTTTAACGCCTACCTACTTATGACTTTACTAGCGAAATCTTTAGAGGAACTGACTGACTGGGTAAAAGACCAGGGACAACCCGCTTATCGGGGGAAACAATTACACCAATGGCTATACGAAAAAGGAGCGCATTCTTTGGCGGATATTTCCGTATTCCCCCAAGAATGGCGCAGCAAACTGGCGGATTATCCTATCGGTCGTTCCCTTATACATTATCGCAGTGTAGCACCCGATCGCACTCGTAAATATCTGCTAAAACTGGCGGATGGTTTAATTATCGAAGCGGTGGGAATTCCCAGTGAAAAAAGATTGACAGTCTGTGTTTCTTCCCAAGTGGGTTGTCCCATGGCCTGTGATTTTTGTGCCACGGGAAAAGGGGGTTTTACTCGTAATTTAAAAGCCTATGAAATCGTTGACCAAGTGTTAACAGTACAGGAGGATTTTCAGCAACGAGTTAGTCATGTGGTGTTTATGGGGATGGGGGAACCTTTATTAAATATCCCCGAAGTGGTGACAGCGATTCATTGCCTGAATCAAGATGTGGGTATCGGTCAGCGTTGTTTAACGATTTCTACCGTGGGATTACCCCATAAAATCAAGCAACTAGCGGAACATAATTTACAAGTAACTTTTGCCGTTAGTCTCCATGCTTCTAATCAACAAGTTCGAGCTAAATTAATCCCCAGTGCCGACCATTATCCTCTAAATAATCTGATCCAAGACTGTCAGGAATACGTTCAAATCACGGGACGAAGGGTGACATTTGAATACATTCTTTTAGCGGGAGTGAATGATTTACCCGAACACGCAGGGGAATTAGCCAAACTGGTGAAAGGTTTTCAATCTCACGTCAATTTAATCCCTTATAATCCTATTCAAGAGGTGGATTATCAACGGCCTGATGAAAAGAGAATTAAGGCTTTTAAAACTATTTTAGAACAGGAAAAAGTCGCCGTTACTGTCCGTTATTCGAGAGGTTTAGCGACCGATGCGGCCTGTGGACAATTGCGATCGAGCGTCATGGTACAATAAACAAACCTAAATCAGCAATTAACTAGATTGCTAGTCTCCCCGCTAGGCTAAACTAGAGAACTATAACATCAATGTAGGAGCCATTTCGATGCAAAGTCTCTCTAGTGCCAAAGAAAATCGCCTTTTTGTCTATGAAGTCGTCGGTTTGAGTCAAAATGACAAGACTGATAACCTAGATTATTCTATCCGTAAGAGTGGCAGTGTCTTTTTAACTGTTCCCTATAGCCGCATGAATCAAGAAATGCGTCGGATTACCCGTTTAGGCGCTCGCATCGTCAGCATTAAACCCTTAAACGCAGCCGCGGCCGAGTAGTTGAAAAAATAATTATTGCTAATATCTGTCCCCCGCTCTTGTCCTGATCAGGCAAACTAGGGGGATTTTTAGCATAAATGGGAAAAAGTAGCAGAAATCTTAATAAAAAGTAAAATGCTGCAAATGTAACAGATTTTAACCAGAGACTTAACCTATCCTATCCAAAAGGATAAAAGCGATGTCTGTGGTTTTTTTAAGATAACTCTCAATTAGGCCTAGGTGTAGTGTACCGATGGTAGGCTAAACTATGGAACGATTATCGTGACTTGAGTTGGGAGTTATATTTAATGTACAGTCCGAGTACACTAGCGGGAAACCGTTTATTTGTTTACGAAGTGGCGGGTCTCAATCAAAACGACAATACTGACAGCTTGGATTATTCAATCCGTCAGAGTGGAAGCGTGTTTTTCACGGTTCCCTACAGTCGCATGAATCAAGAAATGCGTCGGATTACCCGTTTAGGTGGTCGTATCGTCAGCATCAAACCCTTAAATGGGATTGCCCCCGTAGCAACTGTTTCTAGTGCCTCCACACCACAGCCAATCGCTCAATCATCGCCCGTCCCTGAACAGACCAAGAAAAAGGCCATGACTCAAGCGAAAGAAAAAACAGATATCCCCGTCAACATCTACCGTCCGAACCAACCCTTTATCGGCAAATGTATCGAGAATTATCCTCTGGTTGATGAGGGAGGTATCGGCATCGTACAACACGTCACCTTTGACCTTTCTGGGGGCGATTTACGCTATTTAGAAGGGCAAAGTATCGGTATTATCCCCCCGGGTACCGATGCTAATGGCAAACCTCATAAATTGAGACTCTATTCGATCGCCTCCACCCGTCACGGTGATAAATTAGACGATAAAACCGTATCCCTCTGCGTGCGTCAGTTGGAATACCAACACCCAGAAACCAAGGAAACCGTTTATGGGGTTTGTTCCACCCATCTCTGTAATATAGAGGTGGGTGCCGATGTAGCCATTACCGGCCCCGTGGGTAAGGAAATGCTGCTACCTGGTGATGAAGATGCCACTCTCATTATGATGGCCACTGGGACGGGAATCGCTCCCTTCCGAGCTTTCCTCTGGCGGATGTTCAAGGAACAACACGAAGATTATAAATTCAAAGGTCTAGCTTGGTTGATTTTCGGAGTTCCCAAAACGGCCAATATTCTCTACCAAGAAGAATTAGAGCAAATAGCGGCGGAGTTCCCCGATAACTTCCGTCTCACCTATGCCATCAGCCGGGAACAGCAAAATCCCCAGGGCGGCAGAATGTATATTCAACACCGGGTAGCCGAACACGCTGACGAAATCTGGAATCTACTCCAAAGTCCCAAAACCCACGCTTATATGTGCGGACTAAAAGGGATGGAAGATGGTATCGACGATGCTATCAGTGGTGCTGCTGCTAAAAATGGCACCGATTGGTCTGTCTATCAGAAACAACTGAAAAAAGAACATCGCTGGCACGTAGAAACCTACTAAACCAGAAAGGTTCTCTGAAAATTTTTTCGGGTGGGCATTGTCCACCCTTTTTTACTTGGCTTCGGTTAAGATCAGTTTTTTAAGTAGCAGGACATCAATTCTGTTGTTTATCTTATACTAAATCCGTTGAGTATAGGCCACATATCAGGACAGGCAAAAAGCAATAGGCTTCGGCCGTAAGATCAGCCGAACGGCAAGAGGCAAAAGCGGGAATAAATAATCAGTTTTTAATAACCAGATTTAGTATTAAGAAATGTAAATTGACGCAATTCTTACTGACTCCTGACTCCTGACTCCTGACTCCTGACCCCACAGTTAACTTTACTTTTGTCCAACTACTTAAAAGGCCTTTAACAAAGATGAAATTCTCTCGACGCTTTTTTCCTGTTTTCCTTGCCCTCTGCTTACTGTTTATTTTGCTGCCCCGGGCCTGGAGTTTTACTAATAGCCAAAAACAAATTCTGGCAGATTTAAAAACAGCCGAGATTATTTATCTGGGAGAAAGGCACGATAGTCAGGCCGACCATCAGGCCCAATTAGCTATTATCGAGTATTTACAGGCTAATAATCCCCAAATAGCGATCGCTTTCGAGATGTTTCAACGTCCTTACCAAATCTATTTGGATCAGTATTTAGCCGGCAAAATTAGCGAAAATCAGTTAAGAGAAAAAAGTGAATACGACCAACGTTGGGGATTTGATTGGGAATTTTACGCCCCGATCCTGCGCTTGGCCAAGGCGAAAAAACTACCATTGATCGCCCTCAATACACCCACGGAAATCACTAGAAAAGTGGCACGAGAGGGATTAGAAAGCCTCTCCACCTCAGAAATGACCTACATTCCCCCTAAAAACGAAATAAACAGGGATAACGAGGAGTACCGTCAACAGATCTTAGCCGTTTATGAGCAACACACGGGGGGCAGTAGTCAGGGATTCGATCGCTTTTTTCTGGCACAGGTTCTCTGGGATGAAACCATGGCCGATGCGATCGCTAAATTCTGGCAAGCTCATCCCGACTATCAGATCATCGTCCTAGCAGGAAAAGGTCATATTGCCTACGGTTACGGTATTCCCAGTCGAGTCCAAAGAAGATTAGGCGATCGCGTCAGCCAGCGCTCGGTTTTCTTGGGAGACGCTCCCCAATCATCACCAGCAGAAACCAAAAAACCCGCCGATTATTTTTGGCAGGGGCAAAATTAAGCCAGTCAGGAGCTAGGAAGCAAGGGATGATAAGCTAAGAAGCCAGTCTTTAAATTTAGTGGATAATAAGTCTGAAAAACTGAGGCTATTTTATGATTAATTTAACCTGTCAAGATACCGAAACACTCGATCGCATTTTAGCTGTGACTCGTGCCGTCGGTTGGGGTGGTGCTAAAATTCTCCAATCCTACTACCGCGGTGAAGAGGATTTAGCCGTCAACGAGGAAAAAAAAGGCGGACCAGTGACGGCGGCGGATTTAGCGGCAAATCACTATATTTTAGGGGAATTACAAACAAATTTCTCGGATATCGACTTTGGTTATCTAAGCGAGGAAACCCATCAGGGTAATGAAGCTATCCCGAAAGATTGGGTATGGATTATCGATCCTTTGGACGGAACCCGCGATTTTATCGACAAAACGGGAGAATATGCCCTACATATCGCCTTATGTTATCAAGGAAGACCGATCATCGCCGTGGTTGCCCTGCCGGATCAAGAAAAACTCTATTTTGCCCAAAAAGGAAAAGGCACTTTTCTAGAAACTAGCGACGGCAATATTACACAGGTAAAAGTTGCCAATAAAGATAAAATTACCGATCTCTATCTGGTGGCTAGTCGTACCCATCGCGACCAACGTTTTGATAATTTATTAAGTCAAATACCCTTCTTAGGTAAAAATTATGTGGGTAGTGTGGGCTGTAAAATTGCCACGATCCTCGAACAAAAATCCGATGTTTATATCTCCCTATCGGGGAAATCGGCCGCTAAAGACTGGGATTTTGCCGCTCCGGAGTTGATTTTAACGGAAGCTGGCGGCAAATTCTCCTATTTTGACGGTCAACCGGTGCGCTATAATCGCGGCGATGTGCGGCAATGGGGGGGGATCATGGCCAGTAATGGTCCTTGTCATCAACAACTTTGTCAGTTGTCCACGGCAATCCTCGCCCAAATTGATGCCACTGTCTAATTTCTGCCCCCTAACCGAGAATCAGAGATCGGTAGAATGGAAAAAAACCAGATCGAGCAATGTTACGGTTAAAAACTTGGCAAGGGTTGATTTTAGCAGTTCCGATCGCCGCCGTGGTCATCTTTCTGATCGTGGCCGCCAGTGTCCAGATCAATCAATGGGGTTTGAATTGGATTTGGGCAGTTTTTACCCTGATTTTTGTTGCTTGGCGCTTCCTGTTGGTCAAATGGACGCGCCCAGCAGTCGGGGAAATTGAAGCCGCCATCGGGGAAATTAAGGCAGAATTAACCCCTCCTGACGGTGATTCCGGGGGCAATGTCGAGGAAATTATCGAGAGGATTATCGTCGAGGCCCGCAATGATCGCCCGGTTTGGGAAGATTGGGCGACTTTTTGGCAACGCTGTCAGGATTTGGTCAGTGCCATCGCCCATATATATTACCCCGATGTCAAGTACCCCTTATTAAATATTTACATTCCCCAGGCCTACGGTTTAATTCGGGGAACTGTGGATGATAGCGATCGCTGGATGCAGAATCTTTCCCCGGCCCTGAATCAAATCACCATCGGCCAAGCCTATCAAGCCTACGAAGTTTATCAAAAATTGCAACCCTCGGCCCAGAAACTTTGGCAGGTCTGGAATTGGGCGCAATGGGTGATCAATCCCGCTGCGGCTGTGGCTAAAGTTGCTAGTCAAAAGTACAGCGATCGAGCGGATCAGCAATTATTAGTCAATTTAGGGCAAGTTTTGCGGGAAAATGCCCTAAGAAACCTCTCTCGCCAAGCGGTGTTACTCTACAGTGGCAGTAATCTCGCCCCAACTCTCCCCACCAAGACCAAAATCGCCACCACTACTCTTAAGGAAATTCTCGCCCAAGCTGAACCGATCACGGAAATCGATCGCCAACCGGTTAACATTCTGCTGGTTGGACGCACCGGGGCCGGCAAAAGCAGTTTAATTAATACTCTCTTTCGGGCCGATTTAGCCCAAGTGGATCTATTGCCCAGTACCGATGCCATCCAATCCTATCATTGGCAAACCCCAGAAGGAGACGAGTTAATCCTCTGGGATACCCCGGGCTACGAACAGGCAAATCGGGCCGATGATCGGCAAAAGGTTCTTAATTATGCCAAAAACGCCGATTTATTGATTCTTGTCACCCCCGCCCTCGATCCCGCCCTGGCCATGGATGAGGCTTTTCTTAAAGATTTGCAACAAACTATTGACAATTTACCAGTTATAGTCTGTGTTTCTCAAGTTGATCGCCTGCGTCCGGTGCGAGAGTGGCAACCTCCCTATAATTGGCTGACGGGAGAAAGTCCTAAAGAAGTCAATATCCGCGATTGTTTGCAGTATCGGGCGGAATTATTCGAGGATCTCTGCGATCGCATTTTGCCGATGGTCAGTCAACAGCCAGATAGAGAAGCTTGGGGGGATGAGGAGTTATCAATCGCTTTACTGGGGGCAATTTCGCCCGCAAAACAGTTGCGTTTAGCCCGTTTTTTAGCGGATTTAGAAACTCGAACCCTGGCAGCGGCGAAAATAATCGATCGCTATACTTTACAGATGGCCACGGGGCAAGGTTTAACGGCCCTATTAAAAAGTCCTATTCTAGGTTTTATCTCCACTTTAGCCACGGGAAGACCGACTTTAGCCTATCTTTTAGCTGAACAAATTCCTGTGGAACAATTACCAGTAGCGATCGGTAAATTACAGATGGCCTACGAGCTTTCTTCTCTCTTGAATCCGGAGAATAAAAGTTTTGATTTATTGGCACTTTGGCCAATACTATTAGAGAATTCTAGCACTGCCGACAAGGAAGCTTGGGCCTGGGGTCATGCTCTGGTAGAATATTGGACAAAGAACCTATCGATCGAACAGTTCCGGTCAAGTTATCAGGGGTATTTAGAAACGACAAAAACAGGCCTTTAACCAGATTAATTAAGCTAAAACTTTCTTCCAATCTAAAAGTATAGGGGAGTGGGGAGGAGAGGTTTCTGGAGTTGAGATTTCTAGCCCTTGTACTAAAATTACCAATGGGAGAGATTTTTTCGTGTTTTTTTGAAAGTTCTATTCATTTTTTTCATTTTCAGAGTTTTCATCGTTAGTTTTCGACGAACTACCCAAACCACTAAAATAAAAGGCGGTGACTGCTGTAGCTATTGGCCCTAAAAAAGTATAAATTGTCTTAGAAGAATCATTAATTAGGGTTGCCGCTTTATCCACTCTACTTTGTACTTCTTGTTCTTCGATAGCTTTCAAATTTATATTTAAATTAAAAATTCCAAGAGAAGCAAAAGAAATGAGACAAATAGAAAGAATTTGTAAACCAGCAGTGGTTAACAATCCCAACCAAAGCCACTTTGCTAAGGAACCAGCTACTTTAGTATTAAAATTATGTCTTTGGTCTGAGGGTGATATAGCTGTAGCTGGTTTATCAAATTCAGATACTTCATTGTCTAAATGATAAGGCTCCAGATTCTTCTTTAGATTATGACGCACAGAGTTCCTCTCAGTTGGAAGAACCAAAGAAGCGCTGGTATCTTTTGGGTTGTTAACTTCCTCTGTCTCATTTTTTGAATCACTGGTCATAACTAAACAATTAGTAGTGGTCTCTGTTCATTACCTTTTTGAAGTATTAATTGAGTATCTTCTTCCGTCTCAGTTTTAGCATATAAAGCCATGAGTTTTAATCCTTTACGAATGACTTCAGACTCTGTTAAGTCTAGCTCTTTAGCTATTTCTTTAAGATATTCAGAGTCCTTTTGACTAAGATTTACTCGAAATTGTCTGGTGGCCATTTTTTTTTGTTAATTTAGTGAATGGATTGTAAGTACCTAAACAAAATTAATTACCCATTTCTCCGTAAAGCAACAATCGCTGTATTTCTTTTCTGTTGCCCGTTCCGCAGTTCTGGAGTTCCCTCTCACCACTAGGAAATTTATTTTGTACGACTACTTATCGATTCACTGATAACTGATCACTAAGGTCGAGAAGAGCTATTTTTACCATCGAGGGCTATAGTAGGGTCAATTCATGAATTGACCCTACAGTCTGATTTAAGGGTTGTCATCGTCCTTTCTTATAGATGTCCATAATAGTCTGCCTTTAGAAACTTAGCATCCTAACTACAGTATCCTATCTTACCCTAATTACACCAGATATGTCAAGCAATTACACCAGATATGTCAAGCAATCGCACCAGATATGTCAAATCAACATAAACGAGTCCTGACGGTACTTAATGGGTGCAATAGGTCAAATACCATCGACTTATCGACTTATTTGCTATTAAAAGGCTATTTTTCGCAAATTTTAACTAAAATAATCTTAGGTTTTATTCATCATTAGGTACAACAGGGGGTATAATAGGGTATTTAGTAGGTGGTATTACATATACATATATGCAAGGCATAGCAATGGGTGTAATGTGGGGTTTAATAGATACCACAGTGCTGAGTTCCTATGGTATGATAGTTCCATCAACTTTTAGATAGATAAAAGTATGGCAGACACAACTAAACAAGTGAGTATGCTAGAATTGGAGTTAGAAGATGATCTAATCAGACAAATTGAAGATGTAGCTGATTCTGGTTGTTTTTCAAAAGATGAATTATTACAAAGTATTTTAGAAGCATGGAGATATCATCAGGCCTATATACATAGACTTGAAAATATGGTTCAAATAATCAATATTAAGTAATTCGATTTGAGGGTAATGTGGAATGATTACTATCAAATGATTCCCTGCTTATTGTTTTGAGCTAACAAAAAATTTTATCACTATTTTCTTGAACAACAGTCTATTAAACTTTCATAACAAGTAACCCTGAGACAATTATCATTTTTAGCAATTATTGAGATGTTAATTTGTTGTAAGCAGAAATAATCGCCGCATTTTCCCAATCATCATCAAAAGGAAGTGCATCGGGATCTGACAAAGCATTAGCCTCGATTTCTGCATCGCTCATCGATTTAACTCGCTCCCAATCGGTTAAATTATTAATATCTGGGGGATTATTTGTTATATTTATCCTTCCTAAAGCTGGTATTTCCAGATGCTGTGGCCAGTGCAGAACTACAGTGATATACTAAGGATAACTTTCTAAATACTTTCTAAGGAAATTTTGCTATCAATTCCCAGAAAGTATCGGGTTTTAGGTTTTGCGTCCGAGAAAATTAATAATCCGGGGACTAATTTCTTTTGACCAATGTTCTTGGGGATAGTGTTTTGCTTCCGCGAGGGGGATTAATTCCACTCCTGATTTAGTAGCTAATTTTTCGACGGTGACAGAAGATAACCAAGGATCCCCCATTCCCCAGACAAAAAGGATAGGTTTTTCAAAGTTCTCTAAACCTGTCTCAATTTCTGCCATAGTTTTCGATAGGTTTAAATTGCGAATCGTGGCCAGTAAAGCGCGACCCACTGCCGAAGTTTTTAGATAAGGTTGACGGAAAATAGCCAGATCTGCATCACTAATCACAAAACCGCTACCAGTTTCTAAAGTACGATCGACTAATAAGGGGTCTTGAGTCGCCATATCTCCGAGGAAAGGTAGTCCCCATTGTTTCATTATCCAGGGTAATTTAACATCACTGGAGAGGGGAGTATTTAAAACGATCAAGCGCTCAATTTTATCGGGATTTTCTAGGGCGTATTGTAAACCGACGGAGGCTAAAAAACCCTGGACAATGAGGGAGATTTTCGGCAATTGGAGAGCTTGAATAAAATCGGCCAAGGCTTGACAAAAAGCGCTAGGTGTGTAGGCGAAGTCTCTGGCATCGGGTTTAGCGGATAAACCGGAACCGATCCAATCGGGGGCAATGGCATTAATGTTATATTCTTCTAAACTGGTCAATAATTCCCGCCAAATATAGCCATGGGCGGGTAAACCATGAAGTAGGATCACGGGGGTTGTGTCCGGTTGTTGAGCGGGGTTAACCTGTCGATAAAACCACTTGAGAGAGCCGACTTCGAGAAAATTTTCTAAAATAGCCATGGTTAATGGGGGATTAATAATCATTAACCATTGTCTAACGTCTAGGAACCGATCGCACCGGCAAATTTTCCACCCCAGCAGTTATAGGGAGCTTGCGTCGAGACTTTGTGCTTCTCCGGGGGTTAAGGGTAAATGAAGACCGCATTCTTGTTTTAAACCCTTGAAACGGGTGTCTCGTTCGTTGCTATCATCGGCGGTTAAAGGCCGACTAGAGTGCCAATCGCCGACGGAGACATAACCCAGATCAAAATAGGGATGGTAGGGAAGATCGTATTTAGTCAGATAGTCGTAGATGGTTTTGGCATTCCAGTCAAGGATCGGTAATATTTTGTAACGTTCGCCCTGTTGATTGACCCATTGGAGAGTTTTGCGGTGGTCGGTTTGGTCGCGACGTAAACCTGCTAACCAAGCGGTGGCCTTTAATTCCTTCAGGGCCCGTTGCATCGGCTCCACCTTGCGGATTTTGTCGTAGAGATTGAGGGAGTCGAGATCGTTATTTGACCACAGTTTACCGTGGATTGCTTCCATGCGGGCGGGACTGAGGGGAGATTGATAAACTTTCAGGTTTAAATGGAGGCGTTGGCTTAAGTCTTCGGCAAATTGATAGGTTTCCGGGGGAAGATAGCCGGTATCGATCCAAATGATGGGAATATCGGGGATAATTGCGGTGACGAGGTGCAACATCACCGCCGCTTGAATGCCGAAACTGGTACTCATCACCAAACCTTCCCCAAAGGTGGCCGCTGCCCAAGCGACGATTTCTGCGGCGTTAGCGGAGTCAAAACGTTGATTAATTGTGTCCAGGTCGAGGGATAGAGGGGAGAAAAAAGACCGGTCGGCAGTGGGGATAAAGGCGGTTTCTAGAGCCTGTGCATGAGAATTGAGTAAGTGTAAATCTGGCATTCTGGCTAAGATTTAAGGTGTACAGTAGCGGCGGATACTGATAGAGTCCAATCTATCCCTGTAATTGGATTATAGCATTGGGCCATCGGCCGGCTCTAGCTATTCCTTTTCCTTTCCAGAGTCTGGTTATTCGATCGAGGAGAATGGAACTATCAGTCCTCAATTGTATCTTAGTCGCTGATTTCAGGATAATTGGACTCTCAGCCCCGCTACTGCGAGAAAAGTTACTATTTAGTAATTCTTTACTTTAAGTTAAGAAACTTATCTAAGGCTAGAACCATATTCGGCGGCCAACGGCGCACGCTTTTTACCCAATCGAGGTCTTGATAGCGGGTATCCATACCGACGGCGGCTACCCAATTGCTTTCCGCTTCTCCCTGTTGTCCTTGAGTCCATAAAACGGCGGTTAAGGCGGCTCTGACATCGGGGAACATGGGGTATTTGCGGGCAATATTCCGCATTTTTTGGACTGCTTCTGGATATCTGCCCAATTCGTACAGGGCCAGAGCCAGATTAGCTTGCGCCCAGGCAAAATTCGGGGCTAGTTGAGTGGCTTGGCGATAGTCTTTGACGGCGGCTTCCCAGTCCCCTAAACCGCCCTCAGCGTTGCCGCGATTGTTATAGGCAAAGGCATCATTGGGGGCCAATTCTAAAACTTTATTATAATCGGCGATCGCTTCTTGATATTTGCCTTCTCCTTCTAAAGCGGTGCCACGATTGAGGTAGGGATCGGGGGCATCGGGGGTAATGGCGATTGCTTGGTTAAAGTCAGCGATCGCATCTTCTAATTTATTGAGGCTGACTCTGGCATTGCCGCGATTACTCCAGACGGCGGGATTAGTGGGGAATTTGGCGACTAATTCGGTCCAATAGTTTTCGGCCTGGGCGTAATCACCTTTTTCTGTAGCTTCTAGGGCTTTTTCAGCGATAACTTCCCCTTCTCTCATCTGTTCTTCGCTAATAGTCGGGCTATCGGCATAGGCTGCTATGGGTAGGGCAAAAAAGAGTAATAGACTCAATACACAAGCGGTGATCCAACGCATAATTACTTCATAATTTGTTACTTAATCTTTTCTCAATCTACCCTACTTAGGTGAACTCTGCCCTAGATAGTCTTGATAGCCTAGTCGTTGAAGATTGCTTTGTTTTTCGAGGACGGAATCGGTGAGGGATTGACGATAGGCGATAACTTGCTCTAAAAGATCAGTATTACCAGTGGCGAGAATTTGAACCGCTAAAAGTCCGGCATTTTTGGCATTACCGATCGCCACCGTGGCCACGGGAATGCCTGCGGGCATCTGTACAATTGAATAGAGAGAGTCTAACCCTTGTAAAGTGCGCGTGACTACGGGAACCCCAATCACGGGTAAGGGAGTTAAAGATGCCACCATTCCGGGTAAATGGGCAGCTCCGCCGGCTCCAGCGATAATCACTTTTATTCCCCTTAAATGAGCGTTTTTGCCGTATTCAAACATTTTTTCGGGGGTACGATGGGCTGAGACGATGGCGACTTCGTGGCTAATCTGAAAAATCTCTAAAACTGCGATCGCTTCTTTCATGGTGGGTAAGTCGGAATCACTGCCCATAATTACACCCACTAGGGGCGCTGCTGTCACCATAACTGCTAGAAAATAATTTTGCTTTTTAATCTTATAGCAGGGTTTGTTATTTTGTCTTCAAACCCTACTGATCAGATTTCCCCTAAATTGTATCGGGATCGATGCCTAATTCTCGCAGTTTTTGGGCTAATTTTTCCTTAGCCTGACGTTCCGTTTCTTTTTCTAAAAGAGCCTGTTCTTTCTCTAAAAGAGCCTGTTCTTTTGCCTGTCTTTGCTGTAATTCCGCTTCTTGAGGAGTGGGTACTAATTGACCATCGGCGGTAAAATAACGCATTTTAAGGTCAAATATGCCTAAATATAATCCTAACTGTATTCTAGTGCCATCGGCTATACAATAGCGCCAACAAACCCGATAACAACGATGACTGAAACCTTCACTCTAATTCTGAAACAGAAGCATAGTTTTTCGGGTCGGCATCGCTCACCCGATCGAGGATAAATAATCGTGTTAGGATTAAGTTAGGGAGAAAGCTCGGGTAGACGCCCAAAATGTCACATTTACAAACACTTTATCCCATGATGTTGAGAGAGCCGACTATAGCGTTTTTCAGTCTACTGAGGTACAAAAGTTATGGGTTTTAGGCAAAGGGCAAGAGGCAAAAGGGAAGAAAAATCGGTGTACCTCACTAGCTTAGGAAACGCTATATTTTGCTTGTATATCTATTGTATGTATGAGTAAACAGGATAAGTTATTGATTAAAATTCTTTTAGGTAATTCTGATGCTAACATTCCCTTCGAGCAACTTTGTCAACTACTGAGGAAATTAGGATTCGATCAACGAATAGGAGGAAGTCATCATATTTTTACCAAAGAAGGAGTTGAATAAATTTTAAATCTGCAACCCAAACAGGGAAAAGCAAAAGCCTATCAAGTTAAGCAAATTCGTAGTCTGATTTTAAAATATAAGTTAGGATATCAAGATGAAAATTCGTTATGAACTGATTATTTACTGGAGTAATGAGGATCAACTATTTATCGTTGAAGTTCCAGAACTTGCAGGATGTATGGCTGATGGAGAAACTTATCAAGAAGCTGTGCAAAATGCTGAAATCATTATTCAACAATGGATTGAAACAGCACAGGAATTAGGGCGAGAAATTCCTGAACCTAAAGGACGTTTATTATTTGCTTGAACAAGCGCAGGAATAGTAAAAATGGGTGTTGTAGATAGCAATAAAATTAGAAATTTCCTCGATTAAGGATTGTGGGAATTTATTATCAAATAACCTAGACATTATGATAAATTATCGGGTATTTTATCTCATCGCAAGGCACTACTTAGAACGAGGCGAATTGTGGGGAAAGTTAGAAGTTAATAGGCAAATAATCCCGATATTAATAAAAACGTCGGCCAGATTAAAAACAGGAAAATTAATCAATCGAAAATCGAGAAAATCCACCACATAACCAAACAAAAAGCGATCGATACCATTGCCGAAAGCCCCTGCTAAGATAAAACCGTAGGCCAATTGTTCCCAACGACTCAAATGCGGTCCAAAGTAAGCAAAAGCCATTAATCCCAAACTAACTAATAAGGATAGCCATTTTAGCCAACCAACACCGCCCCGAAAAGCACTAAAAGCCGCCCCAGTATTAATCACATAGGTGAAATGAAAAACCCCCGGAATAATCGGAAAAGTATCACCGATTTGCTCAAAACTCTGCACAGTTATATACTTAGTTACTTGGTCTAAAATTAGACCAAGCACCGCCACTATCCAAAACCAGCGATTCTTTTTTAACATTGGCTGTGGCATCAATAAAATAATAATTTACGCAAGAAAAAAGCAATAATTACCACCACACAAATTACTACTAATTGCCCTAAAAATGGCCAGACTGAATAATTCATAAATAGGGTGGGCAAACTATCGGGAAAGGTGATTTGACTGGCTTGGGGCTGAAAAATCGACAATCCCAGCATATATAATAAACCGCACAGATGAATAACTAACAAACCGGCAAAGGCACTTAACGCTAGGGTTTCTATCTTGGCACGCCAGCGAAAAGCCAGCCAACCACACAGCCATGCCCCCGGCATAAAGCCTAAAATATAGCCAAAACTGGGTTCTTTCAGATAACCCATTCCCCCACCATGGGCAAACACGGGCAACCAAGTTAAACCGAGAAAAATATAGGCCACCTGGGCAAGAAGCCCGGCATTTTTGCCCCCCAGACAGCCCGTTAATAATACTGCCCCAATTTGGTAAGTTATGCCTAGTTTTTGCGAAGATAGACCCGCATCCGACCAACTAGCTAGGCTTACTGGAACAAATGTACTAAAGATGGTCAGCAGCAAACCAATCAAAGCCCAGATTAACTCATTGGGAACCGATGCGGAAGTGCGCCGAGGCGGAGATTCTCGTCCTCGACGTGATTTAGGTTGCCTGTTGGGGTTGGTATTCACCGGGGATGGGGGCTTCTCCTCCTATTAAACTAAGATCAGCCAACATCGCCTGATCCTGTTGGGGGGGTTGTCCTAGAGTGGTCAAATAATGCCCAATCAGCATAGCATTAATTCCCGATTTTAGCCCCAGATTTTGCAATTCTCCCATCACTGCCTCTCGTCCCCCGGCATAACGGAGGATTTGTTGGGGTAAGATAAACCGGAAAATAGCGATCGCTTTTAGGGCAGTAAAAGGGTCCAGTTTGGGTAAATGACCTAAAGGGGTGCCACTTCTGGGGTTTAATAGGTTAATCGGCACTGATTCCACTGCCAATTCCGCTAGGGAAAAAGCTAAATCGATACGATCGGTCCAACTTTCCCCCATACCGATAATTCCGCCCGTACAAGCCTGAATTCCCGCCGCTTTCAGGTTTTTTACCGTTTCTACCCGATCCTGCCAACTGTGGGTGGAGACCACGTTAGGATAAAAATTCTCGGAAGCTTCCAGATTGTGATTATAACGGGTAACTCCGGCTTCTTTTAAGGCCTGGGCTTGGGCAAGGGTTAACTCTCCCAGGGCGCAGCAGGGTTTAATCTTGGCCGTTTCGATGATTTCTTGAACTGTGGCCAGTATTTCCTCGAATTCCTGCGATTTAGGGCTATTGTACTTTAATCCCCGACCTTGACTAACTAAACAGAAGCGTTTGGCCCCCGCTTCGGCTGCCGCTTTCGCGTGGCTGACGATTTCCTCGCGACTTTTTAAACCGTAGATAGGCGAATCTTGACCGGGATGGTGGGCGGATTGGGAACAAAAACTGCAATTTTCCGAACAACTTCCCGATTTTATGTTGATAATGCTACATAAATCTACCGTATTGCCACAACAGGCCTGACGAATGCGATCGGCAGCCTCACATAAGCTGAAAATATTTTCCTGACCTTCGATCGCAGTTAAAGCTAGGGCCTCTTGCTTACTGAGTCGATCGCCAGCGATAATCTGATTAGCCCTAGTCTGTAACCAGTTTTTTAAGGCTTCTCCCTCCACGGGGATAGATTGAGTAGCGGTGTGTGTAGAGACTTGTACCACGTCGTTTATGCTCTAACTAAGTTAGGCTGATCTTATCATTATTCAGTTACCGAGGTTCGGGGAAAGATCAATAAAAAACTTTAGAAAAAATCCCCTTTTGTGCTAAACTACCCGCAAAAGTTATCTTTTCTCCGATTTTATGAAAGTTATTCCCACGGAAATTCCTGATGTTTTAATCATTGAACCGCAAGTTTACGGAGACGATCGAGGTTTTTTCTTGGAGAGTTTTAATCAGAAAGATTTTCGAGAAAAAACTGGAGTCAATACCACTTTTGTCCAGGATAATCACTCTATGTCCCTAAAAAATGTCCTGCGGGGATTGCACTATCAAATTCCCAATCCCCAAGGTAAACTGGTGCGAGTAGTGAATGGTAGTGTTTTTGATGTGGCCGTGGATGCGCGTCAAAGTTCCCCCACTTTTGGGCAATGGGTAGGCTGTGTTTTAAGTGCGGAAAATAAACGTATTTTCTGGGTTCCCGAAGGTTTTGCCCATGGCTTTCTAGTCCTCTCCGAGCGAGCAGAATTTCTCTACAAAACCACTAATTATTATTATCCCCAATACGAAAAAACTATTTTATGGAATGATGCCGATTTAGGGATTGATTGGCCCTTAGATACCCCGCCGATTCTCTCCCCTAAAGACCAGGCTGGACAACCCTTTAAATCCGTGGAAGTTTTCCCCTAAAGACGATGAAAAAAGTTTTATTAATTGGTGCTAAAGGTCAAGTAGGACAAGAGTTACAAGTAACTTTACCGCAGTTAGGTGAAGTTATTAGTATCGGTAGAGAAGAACTAGATTTAACCAACTCGGAAAAAATCAGCCAGTTAATTAGGGAAATTCACCCCGATTATCTGGTTAATGCCGCCGCTTATACGGCAGTGGATAAAGCCGAAACCGAGCCATATTTAGCCTATTCTATCAATGCTATAGCCCCAAAAATTATGGCGGAAGCTGCCGAGAAAATTAAAGCTAAATTTCTCCATATTTCCACCGATTATGTCTTTGATGGTCGGAAAAATACCCCCTATCTAGAAACCGATCTAACTAATCCTTTAGGGGTTTATGGACAATCAAAGTTAAGGGGAGAAGAGGAGATTAAAACTGTTAATTCTCAGGCAATTATCCTGCGGACTGCTTGGGTTTACGGCAGTTATGGCAAAAGTAATTTTGTCAAAACCATGCTGAGATTAGGCAAGGAAAGAGAGGAGTTAAAAGTAGTTGTTGATCAGGTGGGAAGTCCCACTTGGGCAAAAGATATCGCCACGGCCATTACTCACCTTCTAATTAATGCCGATAATCCCCCAGGAATCTATAATTTTACTAATAGCGGTGTTGCCAGTTGGTTTGATTTAACTAAAGCGATTTTTGAGGAGGCAAAAATAAGCGGTATTCCCTTAAAAATTCAGAGAGTAATTCCCATTACTACTGCTGAATATCCTACCCCAGCAGTGCGTCCGGCTTATTCGGTTCTTTCCAGTCAAAAAATCTCGCAACAATTGGGTTATATTCCTCCCTATTGGCGAGATTCTCTCAAAGCTATGCTCAACCAACTATTTAATCTTTAAAACTATGAAAGCACTAATTTTATCCGGTGGTAAAGGTACGAGGTTACGTCCCCTAACCTATACTGGGGCAAAACAGTTAGTTCCCGTGGCTAATAAACCGATTTTATGGTATGGAATCGAATCAATTGTCGCTGCGGGAATTACCGATATTGGCATTATTATCAGTCCCGAAACTGGGGAAGAAATTCGTCAGACCACGGGCAGTGGTGAACAGTTTGGCGCTAAGATAACTTATATTCGCCAAGACCAACCGGCGGGATTAGCTCACGCGGTCAAAACTGCCCAATCTTTCCTAGGAGATTCCCCCTTTATTATGTACTTGGGTGATAACCTAATTGAGGATGATTTATCGCCCTTTTTAGACTCTTTCCAAAAACAGTCTCTTGACGCTTTAATTCTCCTGCGAAAAGTGTCTAATCCTAGTGCTTTTGGGGTGGCAAAAGTAGATGAAACCGGCAAAGTTTTATACTTAGTCGAAAAACCCAAAGAACCTCCCTCAAATTTAGCTTTGGTGGGGATTTATTTTTTTGCCCCCACCATTCACCAAGCGATCGCATCTATTCAACCTTCGGGCCGGGGTGAGTTAGAAATTACCGACGCTATCCAAGAATTAATCAATCAAAATAAAGCAGTAGAAGCCAATAAACTACTGGGTTGGTGGTTAGATACGGGTAAAAAAGATGACTTATTAGAAGCAAATCGGATTATCCTTGATACCAGTCTAGAAATCGCTTTGCGGGGAGAAATTGATCCTAATAGTCAGGCGATCGGACGGGTACAAATTGGTCAGGGTAGTAAAATTATTAATAGTACCATTCGCGGCCCTGTCATTATTGGAGAAAATTGTCACATTGAGAATTGTTTTATCGGTCCCTATAGTAGTGTGGCTAATGGAGTAAAATTAATCGATGCCGACATAGAACACAGTGTAATTCTCAAAGATGCCACGATTATTGGCATTCATCAGCGCATAGTTGATAGTGTGATTGGACGACGGGCAAAATTAGAAATTGCTCCCCAACGTCCAAAAGCTTTACGCTTTATGATTGGGGATGATTCCCATGTAGAATTAGTCTAGTTATCGGGGATTAACTGCCCCTTTAATTAATACCGGAGGATCGAGAATTTCCCTAGCTAATTCCGTGGCGGTTCCCCGGTTTTTCTGAGAAAGATTGACATTTTTAGGAGAAAAAAGCCCACCTAACTATGTTATAATCAAGAGTCTGACCTATTTCACCGTTCTAGAACTATGACGCAACAGTATCGCATTACCCTACTACCCGGCGATGGCATCGGGCCGGAAATCCTCGCTGTCACCGTAGAGATACTGAAAGTCATCGGTAAAAAATTTGACCTCCAGTTTGACTTCCAAAGCGCTTTAATTGGAGGGGCAGCCATTGATGAAACCGGCAATCCCCTCCCCGAAGCAACCCTGAGTGCCTGTAAAAATAGTGACGCTGTTCTCTTGGCCGCTATTGGGGGTTATAAATGGGATAATTTACCCCGGCAGCAAAGGCCAGAAACGGGATTATTAGGCTTAAGATCTGGCTTAGGTCTTTTTGCTAATTTGCGTCCTGCCACCATTTTTCCGCAATTAATCGACGCTTCTAGTCTCAAACGGGAGATTATCGAGGGAGTGGATATCATGGTCGTCCGGGAATTGACCGGGGGTGTCTATTTCGGTCAACCGAAGGGAATTTTTGAGACAGAAACGGGAGAAAAATGCGGTGTAAATACCATGGTTTACTTGGAATCAGAGGTGGACCGCATCGCTAAGGTAGCCTTTGAAATTGCCCAAAAACGCGGCAAGAAACTCTGTTCCGTCGATAAAGCTAATGTTCTTGATGTTTCCCAACTCTGGCGCGACCGGGTGACGAAAATCGCCGCTAATTATCCCGATGTGGAACTTTCCCATCTCTACGTCGATAACGCAGCTATGCAGTTAGTCCGGGCCCCCAAACAATTTGATACTATCGTCACGGGCAATTTATTCGGTGATATTCTCTCCGATGAAGCGGCCATGTTAACCGGTAGTATCGGAATGTTACCCTCCGCTAGTTTAGGGACTGCCGGGGTGGGAGTTTTTGAACCCGTCCACGGTTCGGCCCCGGATATCGCCGGCCAAGATAAAGCCAATCCGATCGCCCAGATTCTCAGTGCTGCTATGATGTTAAAATATGGGCTAAATCAGCCTTTAGCGGCAGCATCGCTGGAAAAAGCCGTAGAAAAAGTCTTAGATAGCGGTTATCGTACTGGAGATATTTTCTCGGAGGGTATGACTTTAGTGGGGTGCCAGGCTATGGGCCAGGCCATCCTGAAAGTTTTAGAATCATAACGAAAGTGACAAATTCAGAAATCGTCATATACCATTGATTTAATAAATATCTCAATTTAATCGTGGGGAGACGAGTGATATGGTGGCCCTATCTGAGAAAACAGAACAACAACGTGTCGATATGGAAATCCCAATTTTGTTAGATCCTACTGTCTTACGGGCAGCCAGACGCATTTATCGCATCTACTGTACCCTCAATAGCAGAGTTAGTAAACGTCCTTTCGGTGTCGCTATTAACCGCGACAATCATCGCGGCCAATTGATTTTTAACAATAAACCGATTCTTCTCCCCGGGGAATGTTTCGTCCCGATTAAGCAAATCGAATCAGAAGCCTATTAATTTTTGTGAAGATTTGCCCCGAATATCTTGCCAAACGTCAGCTAATACCCACTGACGTAATTTTTTTGTTTACTAACGCGATGTGCAACTAAGGAGAGACAAGAAGCTCAGAGCGTAATATATTAACTTTAGTAATTACAAAAAGAAGTAGTTCTATGAGTGACATCAAGCCAATCCCAAATGAATTTGTAACTGTCAAAGGCCCTTATGGCGTTATTAATCACGGTGACGGCTACGCCATTGTGATTGTACAAACAGGAGAATGTATCGCACGCAATATTTCCTCTTTTCTTGATTGCGTCAAAACCATTGATCACCTATTGGGGACAATGCCACCGCCACCACCGCCACCACCGCCACCAAACGACGACAAAGAGCTAGATCGTGTTCTTCAAGATTATAAGCCTGATATTCAGCGACTAATCAGAAAATATGCTCCAGAGACGAGAAGGGTTAAAAAAAATAGTAATTTTCTTGGTTATACATGGTATAAATGCTATGACGACTCAGGAAAGGTATTAGGGCGGGTCAGAGGAAGTGATGATGATCGCTATTGGCAGTATGGCGGTCTAGATAGTCAAAAACATTATTAAATTTACGCGATGTGCAACTAACAATGACAGAATCAGGGTTCCAGAGGATACTTTAATCTCTGGTGATTTCTGAAAGCCTTGTAAATCAAGACTAAAAATATAGTTGTACACTGGGTTACTATAAAAGGATGTTCGGGAATAATCTTAACTCTACCCTAATCCAAGACCTCGATCGCCTAGAAAATCGTCTTCGGGAAATTCCCCTCGAACCGGGAGTGTACTTCCTGCGCGACCAAAATGGCGAAATTCTCTACATTGGTAAATCCAAAAAACTCCGGTCTAGAGTCCGTTCCTATTTTCGTCCCAGTCAACCCCTCAGTCCCCGCATTGCTTTGATGGTGCGACAGGTGACAGAAATTGAATTTATCGTCACCGACACGGAAGCAGAATCCTTGGCCCTGGAAGCTAATCTAATTAAACAACATCAGCCCCATTTTAATACTCTCCTCAAGGACGATAAAAAATATCCATACATTTGTATTACTTGGTCGGAAACCTACCCGCGCATTTTTATTACCCGCAAACGTAGGATAAATAACCAAAAAGACCGTTATTATGGTCCCTACGTCGATACTAGGCTGCTGCGCCACACTTTACACCTAATTAAACGCACTTTTCCCCTGCGTCAACGTCCCCAACCTCTTTTTAAAGACCGTCCCTGTTTAAATTATGATATCGGTCGTTGTCCGGGGGTTTGTCAAAAATTAATCAGTCCCCAGGATTATCGGGAAACCTTGCAGAAAGTGGCGATGATTTTTCAGGGAAGGACGGGAGAATTATTAGAGAAATTAGCAGCAAAGATGCTAGAAGCGTCGGAAAACCTAGATTTTGAAAAAGCGGCCACGATTAGGGATCAAATTCGCGGATTACAGGCCCTTAATACCGATCAAAAAGTCTCTTTACCCGATGATACCGTATCCCGGGACGCAATCGCTTTAGCTAAGGACGAGCAGCATTGTTGCATACAATTATTCCAAGTGCGTTCTGGTCGTTTGGTGGGACGTTTGGGATTTTTTGCCGATAGTCAGTCAGCAAACGAGGGAGAAATCCTGCAAAAAGTCCTAGAAGAACATTATTTATCGGTGGAAGGGGTGGAAATTCCCAGCGAAATCCTGTTACCCTGCGAATTACCGGAAGGTGAGGTGTTAGCGGGGTGGTTAAGGGAAAAAAAAGGTCGCAAAGTCGAGTTAACTGTCCCCCAACGGCAAAGTAAAGCGGATTTATTAGCTATGGTCGAGAAAAACGCTCTTTATGAGTTAGAAAAGACGAAAAGAAGCGCCGACCGAGATTTACAGTCTTTGCAGGATTTAGCGGTAATTCTCGATTTACCAGCACTACCCCACCGCATTGAGGGTTATGATATTTCTCATATTCAGGGTTCTAATGCAGTCGCGTCGGGAGTGGTGTTTATCGATGGGGTGGCCGCTAATCAACATTATCGTCACTATAAAATCAAAAATCCCGAGGTTAAAATCGGCCATTCCGATGATTTTGCCAGTTTAGCAGAGGTAATTCGCCGGCGTTTCCGTCGTTATGCCGAAAATACCGATAATATTGCCGAAAGTGATGATTTTCCCGATTTGGTCATGATTGATGGGGGAAAGGGACAATTATCGGCCGTGGTGACAGTTTTAGGGGAGATGAATTTATTAGAACAGGTAAAAGTTGTTAGTTTGGCTAAACAGAGAGAGGAGATTTTTTTACCTGGGGAATCCTCTCCTTTAGAGACGGATAAGGAACAACCCGGAGTGCAATTATTGCGTCGAGTCAGGGATGAAGCGCACCGCTTTGCTGTTAGCTTTCACCGACAACAAAGAATGCAAAAAAGTCGCCGTTCCCGTCTTGATGAGATACCCGGTTTAGGTTTTAAGCGACAAAAAGATTTATTAGCTCATTTTCATTCTCTGGATTATATTCGCGAAGCTTCCCTAGAACAATTGCAACAGGTGACAGGAATTGGGGAACAATTAGCTAAGGAAATTTATAATTATTTTCATCCTAGGTAGGCGTTAAAAATTATCAGACACCCCCCTTATTAAGCTGTCCTTTAGTCACATCTTTCTTAACAGTTAAAACCTTTGTAGCAGATGGCTTTCAAGACTCGGTTAACAATCTGTAATACTCCTTGTTGACACCCTTACTGACAAAGAAAAAACTGAAATCAAGTCAGGATAAGGGTTGGAGTGCTTACCGAAAAAATTGTTAAGAAATATCCCTATAAGGGATAGCTTATCAAGGGGGACTAAGGGGGGATCGAACCTAAAATTCATTTTTAATTTAATTAGGGTTTGCTGAATAATGGTAAAAACCTTACAGGAAAGGGCTTTTAGCTTGATTGAGAGCTTCCCAAATGCACTTAAATCTGCTAGAATCGCTCAAAACCCTTGCATCACTCTTGCATCACCCTTGCATCTTCTCTAATTAGTGCTAATGTACCGTAAAAGCGAGTTACCCTCAACCCCACCAGAAAACTTCGAGCTGCCCTTTGAGGGGAAATTATCCCAAGATAATCGTTGGGTAATTATGGCCAACCTCATTCCCTGGTCAGAATTTGAAGCGGAATACGCATCACTTTTTTCAGAAGAAATGGGCGCACCCGCCAAAACATTTAGGATAGCAATGTCCGCATTAATTATTAAAGAAAAATTAGGAACAAGCGATAGAGAAACGGTAGAACAAATCAAGGAAAATCCTTATTTACAATACTTCTTGGGGTTTTCATCCTACAGCAATAAACCCCGGTTTGAAGCGTCAATGTTGGTTCACTTTCGAGAAAGAATCACTCGGGAACTAATTAATAAAGTGAATCGCTTTATGGTCAAAAATCCGAGGGAAATAAAAGAAGAAGAAAACACCACAAAAAAGTTAGAAAGTGAAACCCAAAGTCAACCCGAAAATCGAGGTAAATTAATTTTAGATGCCAGTTGTGCGCCCGCAGATATTAGTTATCCTACGGATTTAAACCTGTTAAATCAAGGAAGAAAACAAACCGAAAAAATTATTGATATTCTCTAGGAAACTTTAAAAGGAAAACTTGTTCAAAAACCGAGAACCTATCGTCTCCTAGCCAGAAAAAGTTATTTAGAAGTAGCAAAAAAAAGAAAACCTACCGTCAAATAAAGACGAAAAGCTCTGAAAAAACCACTGCAATATCTGAAAATAAATCTCGACCATATTGAACAACTTTTATCAGAAGGAGCCTCTCTACAAAGCTTGAAAAAAAGAGACTATAAACTGTTATTAGTAGTCACAGAAGTTTATGGCCAACAACTCTGGATGTACCAAAATAACAAACAGAGTATTGAAGACAGAATTGTCAGCTTAACTCAACCCCATATCCGTCCGATAGTCAGAGGAAAAGCTGGAAAACCCGTAGAATTTGGGGCTAAATTCTCAGCAAGCTGTATAGATGGTTACATATTTTTAGACCGGATTAGTTGGGATAACTTTAATGAATCGGGAGATTTAAAAGCACAAATAGAAGCTTATTATGACTATACAGGATACTATCGAGAATCAGTTCATGTGGACAAAATTTATCGAACCAGAGAAAACCGAGCTTGGTGTAAAGAAAGGGGAATCAGAATCAGTGGTCCCCCATTAGGAAGACCAGCCAAAAATGTTAGTAAAGAACAAAAGAAACAAGCTACTGATGATGAGAGGATTCGGAATTGTATAGAGGGCAAATTTGGACAGGGGAAAAGAAGATTTAGCTTAGGTAAAGTGATGGCTAAACTTCCTCATACTTCCTTTTCAGCGATTGCTATTACTTTTTTAGTCATGAATCCTTCTAACCTGTTGAGGCAGGTTTTTTGGGCTTTTTTATGTCTGAAATGGAAAAACAGCACTTTTTCTCGGTCAATGATTAGGATAAGTTATGACTTAAAAATTAATCAACAACTAAAGCTTATGCTTGTAGCTAAGTGAAATCATTGATTAAGAGACCTGTACTTTTCAATAACTTTTTCAGCAAGCCCTAATTAGCCCTGAATCGGGCAAGAAGGAGGTTGCCGTGGGATCAAAGGTGAGAGTGACATTATTGACATCATCTGAGCCACCTACATCGGACATTAATAAGGCTTTGGCTCCCGTGGGACCGACCAGTAATACATCAATATCATCGGGCCAAGTATTGTAAAGTTTTGTAAAAAATATATGCAAATGACTGCAAACAACTGCTAATATGGTTAGTACAAGTTTACGTTGCAGTTCACATGAAACTATCAGATTATGCTAAGAAAAAAGGGATCAGTTATGACACTGCTTGGAGAATGTGGAATCGAGGGCAGTTACAAGGAGAACGTCTTCCTACAGGAACAATTATTATTTTTGAAGATGACCGTTCTTGCGGTGAAAATAAAGTAGCTATTTATGGGCGAGTTTCTAGTTCAGAAAATCAATCTAACTTAGAGACTCAGGCAAAAAGATTGGAAGCTTATTGTATTGCGAAAGGCTATCAAATTGTTCGAGTAGTTAAAGAAGTAGGAAGTGGAGTCAATGATCATCGAAAGCTATTATTAAAACTTCTAGAACAAACTGATTATAATTTGATTGTCGTAGAACATAAAGATCGTTTAAGCAGAGTAGGGTTTAATTATCTGAAAGTTCTTTTAACTCAAACAAATAGAGATCTAGAGGTCGTGAATCTAGCAGAAGAAAGAAAAGACGATTTAAGGCAAGACTTCCTGAGCATAATTACCTCATTTTGCGCTCAATTATACTCATTAAGACAACGAAATAGAAAGAGAGAATGTTTAATTAAATGCCTTGAGGAGAATGATGAAATTAGTTCAAAAACATCTAATTAAATTTAATCACAAAAATTATTCAGTCATTGATAAATTAGGATTTTTATCGAAGAATCTGTATAATTGTGCTGTTTATTTAAACCGTCAAGTTTTCTTTTCACATCAACCATTTTTAACAATGACTGAGTTACATCATGCCTTAAAAATGAGTCCAGATTATCAAGCCTTACCCGCCAAAGTAAGTCAGTTAGTATTAAAGCAAGTAGAAAAAACCTTTAAATCCTACCAAAAAGCGAAAGAACAATACAAAAAATCGCCAGATAAATTTACAGGAGAGCCTAAGTTGCCAAGATACAAAGACAAGGAAAAAGGTAGAAACGTTTTAACTTATAACTATCAAGCCATTTCTAAAAAAGCGTTGAAGCAAGGTTTAATCAAGCTATCAGGGACTAATTTAGAATTTAAAACTAATTTAAAGGAAGTTTTAGAGGTCAGGATTATTCCTAAATCGGGTGCTTATTATTTAGAGATTGTCTATGAACAACCAGCCTCATCAAGTCAAGAGGGAGAAAGATATGCTTTTATCGATTTAGGCTTAAATAACCTAGCTGCTGTTACCTCTAATATTCCCGAATTTCAGCCAACTTTAGTATGTGGAAAAGCCTTAAAATCCTGCAATCAAAAGTACAACAAGACACTAGCTAAACTTAAATCGGAATTACCCAGTCTACAGAAGACCAGTAAAAGAATACAAGGTTTAACTTTAAAGCGTAATTGCCAGGTGGATTATTACCTCCACACCGCTAGTAAATATATTATTGATAAATTACTAGCTCATCAAATTAACCTTTTAGTTATTGGTCATAATCAAGGCTGGAAACAAAACATTAATATTGGAGATAGAAATAACCAGTCATTCGTAAATATTCCTCATTCAAGGTTGATCGAACAACTTACCTATAAAGCAAATTTAGTAGGAATAGAGGTCAAAACAACTAATGAAAGCTATACCTCTAAATGTAGTTTCTTGGACTTAGAGTCTATTCAAAAGCAAAAAAGCTATTTAGGCAAGAGAATTAAAAGAGGACTATTCAGAAGCTCGTCGGGTTATTTCTATGGAGCAGATATTAATGGTTCCTTAAATATTGGAAGAAAGGTAGTCGGAGAGGCCGCCTTTAGCGGGAATCCGATAGAGAGGTTCGTAGTTAACCCAGTACGGGTCAAAGCGTACAAAGCTAATTCTAGATGCAATATTTGCGTACAGAATTAGTAACTATAAGTTCCCTGGAAAGATTAAGGTAAAAATCAGAGCTATCGCTCCTTAGATTGGCTCATCATGGCTATTTGCCACTGGTTCGGGGCTATCCTCGCCAATCCAAGCTCTGACTAACTCGTAGCAGAGACCGAGCAGAACCGGTCCGACGAACAAACCAATAATCCCATAGGCGATCACTCCCCCGAACACCCCTAGCAGAATCACCACCATGGGAATGGGCAGACCGCGCCCCATTAAGATCGGTTTGAGGAAATTATCCACCAAGGTGGCGGGAATCATCCAGATGGTAAACAAGAGGGCGATGGAATTAGGTAGTGTTACCCAAGCGTGAATGAGCGCCCCCAAGACAATTAAACCGGGGCCAATTTGGAGAATGCCCAAAATTAGGGTGAGGAGAGTTAATAAACCGGCCGCAGGCGTTCCCACCGTCACTAAACCGATGCCGATCAAAAGACTCTGGATAATGGCAACGCCAATAATACCGCGGCTAACATTGCGGACGGTGGAGGCGGTCAGACCGGCCAGCGCGATGCCTCGGCCTGGGGCGATCTTTTCCGCTAACCGGTTCATCAGGCGAGTCAGATTTTTAGCCGAGAGGGTGAGGGCCGCCGCAATCAGAATCGAGGCGATAAATTTCAGCACCGTCAGACCAGTACTGGTGGCCAAGGAAAGGGAGATTTTCCCCAGTTCTTTTAATTGTGGCTCGAAGCGCTGAAGAAATTGACCCGTGTTATCGAATGCCTGCTGCCAGAGACTGGCAATCCTTTCGCCGACCAGCGGCCAGGTGGCCACATCGGCGGGGGGAGGGGGAATCAGCGCCGCACCAGTATCGATATACTCGGCCATCGTTCGCAGATTACCCGCCAGAACCGCTGCAATGCCACTCACCGGACCGATAATAATCCCTAGACAAAGTAGGGTGAGGAGAACTGTGGCCAGTTTCGCCCGGCCAGCAAGTAACTTTTTTAACCAGAGAAAGAGCGGATACCAAGCGATCGCTAGAATTGCTCCCCAGAGGATCATGGTGAGGAAGGGACGCAGTAGGGTAAAACCGGCAAATAACAACAGGCCGAGAAAAAACAGCCGGATGACGAGATCGATAATTTTAGCGTCATTTTTCATCAATAGCGATCGCCTTTTGGCTAGATGAGGACATTTCTGCAATTATGGCAGTTTTTCGTTATCGGTAGTGATTCGCTGGTAGTGGTGAGCCGTCTTGCTGATCTGGTGGGGATTGTGTAGAATGTTTCCTGATCAAAATAACTGCCCGATAAATCTCTACAACTGATTCTTTCAGGGTAAATCTCCTGACAAATATCTTTTTTTTGGTTGGTGCAATGCTTACTTCCAATCGTCTTGATCGAGTAAAATCGACTAATTTAATCTATTAACAAGGATGCAAGCAAATTTATTAGAAGTGCGGGGAGCTACCCGTCGATTTGGGGGATTAGTCGCTGTCGATGGCGTTGGCTTTCAGGTACAAAAAAACGAGATTTTTGGCTTAATTGGACCCAATGGGGCGGGAAAAACGACTTTATTTAATCTTATCACTGGTTTAATTCCCCTATCCAGTGGTGATTTAATTTATCAAGGCGACAGTCTGGCGAATTATCGTCCTCACCAGATCGCTCAGGCAGGAATTGCCCGTACTTTCCAGAATTTGCGCTTATTTGGTGAATTATCGGCTTTAGAAAATGTAGCGATCGCTGGTCACATTCACAATAGCTCCAATCTTTGGACAGGAATTTTGGGTTTACCAGTTTCGAGAAGGGAGGAGGAAAAAACCTATAAAAGAGCAGCGGAATTATTAGATTTAGTCGGATTAACCGACCAAAGCAATCGAAAAGCCCGTAATTTAGCCTATGGTGATCAAAGACGCTTGGAAATTGCCCGCGCTTTAGCTTTGCAACCCCAGTTATTACTCCTCGATGAACCAGCAGCCGGGATGAATCCCAGCGAAAAGGGGTCATTAAGTCAGCTAATTCGACAAATTCGCGATAATTTAGCTTTAACCGTCCTGTTAATCGAACATCATGTGCCTTTAGTGATGGGATTATGCGATCGCATTGCTGTGTTGGATTTCGGTAAGTTAATCGCTTTGGGAGATCCAGCTACAGTCAGGGAGAATCCTGCGGTGATTGAAGCTTATTTAGGGGATGAATAAGAATTTTAGATAATTTGTCCTTGTTGGCGTGCCTGCGCCCAAAATAAAGCAGCTTTTCGCATTGCATCCGTTGTAATGGCTAGGTATTCTATTAAGTTAGCTAACTCATCCAGTCGCTTAATTCCTTTAATCTTGTTAGTGCGTAACAACTCTCTACGCACCTCATAATCAGCAATTTCTGGAAGAATAACCCTAATACCTACTTTAATTAGTGTTTGTAGCCAACAATTACAAGCTAGACTTTCAGGCGCTCGCTTAGGATTAGTAATTAAACCGATAATTCCCGTATCTAATAAAACTACTCTATTCACCAAGTTACTCCCTTTAAGTGAGCCGGAAATAAAGGACGCTCAGATAAACGATCTTGATCGAGTGCTTCGATTAAATATTCACCGGTTTCTTGTTGTTCCTGTTCATCTTCTTCATCAATCCAAGATTGAAGTAAATTAACCAGTTTGGTCTGTTGTTCTTGTTCTAAAATAGTATCCTTGAGCAACTTTAGGACATAAGCTTCTAGAGAAAGACCTTTCTCCCTCGCTTTTTGGCTGAGATATTGTTCGATTTCCGATGTTAAATTAAGAGTTAGTGGCATGGGCTTGACTTGAATCAATTTATCGTGTCTTTAACTATTATAAACAAAAAAGCGATCACACTCTACAAATATAGCGCAATCGCCCCTAATTTAAGACTTTAATTGTTGCTCGATTTGCCAGTTTTCTATTAAACACTAACTAGCAAAGTCAAATACTGGTGTTTCAATTACCCGTTTTGATCGCTTATTTTCCCAGATAATTTCCTGCAAGCGTTCGACAGTTTCTGGTGCAAAAAAACGCTCTCCCGTTTCTACACAGACTCTAGCGGGGACATTTTCTATAATAAAAAAATTGCCATTGATTTCAAGGGTATAGGTAACTTCTTGTTCAATTAAGGTTTCTGGTCTAGAATTAGTTGACATCTGGTGTTCTCCTTGATTTAAAATCAATCCATAAATTTGGATCGGGTTCATATAGGGTAATAATTTTGAGCAAAGGGCGAGAGGGATAGCTACAATGAATGTGTAAGGCTCTATTAATTAGAGTAAATCCCAAAAGTAAACAGCTTGCACCATACTTATCAGCCGGATAATCTTCAATAATTTCGCTTTGTTCCATCGCCTCCCGTAATTCTTGAACACTGATCTGACGCAGGATACTTTGATTGACAGCGTGTTGAGAAAATTCCAATTGGTTTTGTCTAACTTTTTGACGAATTTCCTCAATCATTTCAGTGATAGCCGCCTTTAATCTGGTAGTAAATATCCTTCGCTGTCATTTCGCCAAATAACTGATCTTTAATTTCTAAATAATTTAGAGGTTGGGATGATGTTTCTCTTAGAAAGAAGGCCGCTTTAGCAATTCCCAATCTTTCTACGAGAGCTTTAACTCCCTCTTTTCTAATTTCCTCAATCTCAGGAATCGTCAAATCTGTTGGAACTTTCATAGTAATTTTTCTCAATTCAAGCGTTGAAAATAATGGCGACAAACTCCACAGGAGTTTTAACAGCAAGAGTGCCACTGTATTTTTTAATCATTCGATCGTCGCAGATAATGAAGTAGTCTGCTTCTATAGCTTCGGCACAAGCAATATGCAAAGCATCTACTCCTTTAATTTTAGCAGAGGTTTCGATTTGCTGCGATCTTGCTAAGACCTCTTCCGTAATCAGTTGAAAGTGCCTAGCTTGTTGCAGGACTAGCTCGACAAAAGTGCGGCGGTCGCTGTAAGGATTTCGCTGGGTTTCATATACTAGCGCATCAGAAGAGACAATTTCTATTGTTTCATTCTCCACCAGCAGGAAAATTAATTGCATCGAGATTGACTCCAAATAGATTCTGGCTTGAGTCTGATCGTCAAAGATTCGGTTGAGAACACTCGTATCAAGATAGACTTTCAATTTTACTTTAGTCATTCACACTTCTACTATTATAACCCAAAAAAGCGATCGCACTACATTGATAAAGTGCGATCGCTGCCAATTTAAGGCTAGATTGACCAGTTTTTTATTTTAATTTGCGCTTCAAGACTGAACCCGCACCAAGAACACCAATGGTGAGTAAACCTAAGACTGAAGCAGGTTCGGGTGTTGTTCGTGGCGGGTTAACTTGCCCTGGAAGTCCAAAGCGCAGGCTATCAATGGCAAAACCAGCAGGCTCAGGACCGATGAGACTGAACTGCAAACCTGCAATTGCCGCACTGCCATCGCTAGTGACTAAACCCAGAAACTCAATGCCCGTGCCAGTATTGGATACTTGACCGAGAAATGAGCCATCTCGGGCAAAGGCTGTGATGGCAGTTGAGTTGGGAGCATTGAAGAAACCGCCATCTAACCCCACGCCGGCCATGTCTTTGTCGAATAAAATCGTTATAGGACCGTTAAATGTGGGTGTTCCCGACAGCACCGGGCTATTAGGTGCTGCTCCATCATTGGTGATGAAAGTATTTGGGGAGGCCGGATCGAGCGATAGAGGACCGGTTGGCGTACCGACAACACAGCCAGTGGCAGCACCACCGGGGCAATCTACTCCAGGGTTAGCAGACAAACTCTGGCCTTGATAGAAGCCACCAAAGGTAACAGTTGGTGCCGTCAAGGGATTGCCGCCGTAAGCCGCCGGAGCATAAGTAGGGTTGACCGTACCCAGACCAAATTCACTAAAGGTGATCAATCCTGCTTGAGGAGTGAAGGAACTCTGCGGAATTCGGACGACACTGACCGCATTAGCAGGAAAGTTACTAAGGGCGAGAAACGCTGCCGATCCAGTAACAACCGTTGAAAATTTTTTAAGCACAGTCGAAGTTTTCATGTTCAGAAAATTTCCTCAAAACAAACAAACAAACAAACAAACAAACAAATGTTCTGACTGACCTTTAAAGGAGAAAATCTCAAATTAAGCGACATTGGCAAGGGAGAAAAATTGGTTTTTTCAAAATTGCCAATCACTAAATTTTAAGTTAGTTCCTCTAATTAGAAAACAGAACCATAACGGGATTCTACCACCCCGATTTAGGGCAGCTGTGGTTGGATTGTTAGACGAATTTTAAACGGTTTTAAAATTGTCCTACTTCCCGAAACAATCCTAAACAAAATCGCAGATATTTAACTCCAACTTGAGGTAGAAACCAGGTATTTCTTTCGATATATTTCTCGTTTCTAGGCTCTGCCTAGAAATGTTTAATGAGAGGCTCTGCCTCCTGAGTAATCTTTACAGAAGGCAGAGCCTTCAAAAATCATTCCCAGGCGGAGCTTGGGAATGAGACGGCGAAAATCATTGCCTCTTGCCTATCCCAACCATTACTTATAAAAGCCAATCCCTAATCTCTCAATAACAGATATTCGCGAATCTCAAAAAAGTTATCCCAAGGAATATAGGGTTGATTTTCCGCTTGCAGATAATCGATTAAACGATCTCTAGCAAAAACTAGATCGGCCCTTCTAGCCATGGTAATATCGGTAACGGAATCACCGATCGCAATAGTTTCTACTCCCGAATATTTAGCCATAATCAAGGCTTTAGCCACTAATTCTGTCTCATTTTCCCAATCGGAGTGAACTTGCAAATATTCCCCTTGAGTATGAAGATTGACCCCATAAATTGCCGTCACCTTATCTAATAGTCCCTCCCGTTTTAAGACCGTTTCAATCATGCCTTGGATGCCACCGGAGATAATAATAAAAGGGATGGATTGCTCCTGTAAAAAAGCGAGGAATTCGGCTAATCCGGGGCGAATTGGCTTGCTTTCGGCATAGGCGAGAATATCGGCGTATTTTTGGCTCGGTATCGACTCTAGCAGTTGACGGACACCCCGGCGCAGACTGAGAGTGCGGGCGTACATTTGGGGCATAATTTGGGCCGATAAATCGGGGGCGAATTCTTTGAGCATACCCGCAAAAGTCTCCACGGCGGTGATAGTGCCATCAAAGTCACAGAAAACAATTTTACTCATGGGGTGACAAAATATCTGAAATTGGATATAATCGAAGGTTATGATTAATTTTACAGAGATTATCTGACTCTAGAGCTTCAACCCCCATGAAATCCTATCTCGCCGCCGCCATTCAAATGACCAGTCAGCCAGATTTAGAGAAAAATCTCGCTGCCGCTGAAGAGTTGATCGAACTTGCCGTGGGTAAAGGGGCGGAATTAATCGGTTTACCAGAAAATTTCGCCTTTATGGGGGCAGAAAGCGATAAAATCGCCCAGGCCGAGACTATTGCTCTCAAAGCCGATAAATTCCTCCGCACCATGGCCCAACGGTTTCAAGTGACCATTTTAGGGGGTGGTTTTCCCGTGCCGGTGACGGGTATTCCCGATAAGGCTTATAACACCGCTATTTTAGTCGATGGCAACGGTGCGGAATTAGCCCGTTATCAAAAAGTCCATCTCTTTGATGTCAATGTCCCGGACGGTAACACCTATCAGGAATCGAGTACAGTCATGGCAGGGATCGATTTACCGCCGATTTATGGCTCCGATAGCTTGGGCAAAATTGGCCTCTCGATTTGCTATGATGTGCGTTTTCCCGAACTCTATCGCTATTTATCGCGGCAAGGAGCCGATGTTTTATTTGTACCTGCGGCGTTTACAGCTTTTACAGGGAAAGATCATTGGAAAGTTTTGTTACAAGCGCGAGCGATCGAGAATACTTGTTATATAATAGCTCCTGCTCAAACGGGCAATAATTACGCACGCCGTCACACCCACGGTCACGCTATGATTATCGATCCTTGGGGTGTGGTTTTAGCCGACGCGGGGGAAGAAGCGGGAGTGGCAATTGCCGAAATTAATCCCCAACGTCTGCAACAGGTGCGACGACAAATGCCTTCTCTACAGCATCGTGTTTTTGTTTAAAATTCGCTCAGAAAATTAGTTCCCAGGGACGGTTATCAATAGGTAACAGAGCCTCACTTCTCTCTTCTCCAACCACTTAAGTAGGTAGGCGTTAAAAATTATCAGATGCCCCCCTTATTAAGGGTAGATCCCCCCGCCTATCGGCACCCCCCTTATCAAGGGGGGCAGGGGGGATCGAACCTAAAATCCATTTTTAATTTAATTATAACCAACCACTTATAATAACTTTTTAGCAAAATCGATCGCCTCCTGAAAAACTGTGACTTGGCCCTCAATTTGGGCAATTTGTACCTCGGTTAATAACTTACCGATAATCGGACTAGGTTTCAGGTGTAAATGGTTAATTAAATCATCGCCCCTTAATAAAGGTCGGGGATGGGCGATAATATTATCGGGATCGAGATAGGAAGTCAACAGAGAAGCGACGATATTTTTGTTAATCCCCATCGATAGAGCAAAAAGGGCAAAGACAGGAAATACTTTTCCCGTATTTAGATAAATAAAATACTGTTCCCGCAGACTTAAATTATCTGCCTCCTTGAGAGGAGGTAAACACTTAATTACCGTGATTACCGTGCGAATTTCCCCCCTGGAATACTTGAGATCGATTAACTCTTTTTCCGCTTCTGCCAAGATATCCGATACCAATAGGGCCAATTTTGTCAACTGTAACTGAGAAGGGGAAAAGATAAATTTTTCTGGTAACAAAGATTCTAAAAATCCCGCTGCCGCTTCCACCCCCATAACTCGCTCCATTTTTGCGGGGGTAATCCGACGCAACCAGAGAGATAATAAGCCATCTTCCCAGGCACTTTTTAGCCATTTATTGCCACGGGAATTGAGCAAAAGGTAATTCAACTCGGATTGTACCCTTTCGGCGGCTACACGGTGCAATAAAGGGGCAAGAGAACGAATAGTTGCACGGGTATGGGGTTCGATCTCAAAGTCCAATTGAGCCGCTTGTCGATAGGCTCTTAATAATCTTAGGGGATCATCTTGGAGATTTTCGCGGGAAATCATCCGCAGGGATTGGCAGCCTAAATCTTTTAATCCCCCTAAAGGATCGAAAATTTCTTGGGTGTGGAGATTATAAGCAAGAGCATTAACGGTGAAATCCCGTCTTTTTAGGTCTATTTCTAGAGATTCTCCCTCCTGTTGTGCGAAATCAAGGGTTCCCTGGGGAAAAACGACGCGAGCAATTTGACGAACGGCATCTAAAACCACAAAACCCGCTTTATACTGATGGGCAATAGTTTGGGCAATTTCGATCGCTTTTTCGGGAACCACAAAATCTAGGTCAATATAGTCTTTCTGACGGTTTAATAAAGCGTCTCGCACAGCACCACCGACTAAATAAGCATTTTCTGGCAATTCTTGCTGATTAATCGCAAAAACTTCTTTAACTAAACTATCTAGGTTTTTTTGACAAGACATCGAGAAGATAAATTTACAAAAATATAATTTTGACCGGCCCCATTTGGGGAGAGACTGAGCTAGATTAACGGAAAAGACCTATAGAGTTAAACCTATGTGCATTTGTGTTAACTGCTATTTTGTTGATCGCTGTCTCACCTATCATGCCGTAGAAACACAACATCAGGAACCTCATCTCACCGAGACACCGGACTTTGAAGCGAAGAACCCTTCTATTAACGTTAACATTCGCACCAAAGAAGATTATATCGAAATGGAGTGGGATGTGGTGGGTTGTGAAAGCTTTTTACGGGAAACCGGTAAATGGTCTAGTTTGCGGCCAGGTGAACCAGTTCCCACCTAAAACACCTGAACTACCCATACATATCTACTACAAGAGCCGAAAGTTAATCCACAAATATGTCTTGGACAGCCAACGATTCGAGGAATGCGTAATTTAAGAGCGAGGTATTTATGGATAAAGAAGAAGAACTACTTGAACAATGGCGAGAATTGACCCCGGAAAAGCAACAAAAAGTTTGGCAATTTGTTCAAATACTTAAATCTGAGTCACAAACAACACCAGAAGCTAAATTTATTCCCCAAACACCATTAAGCAAAAAGTTATGGGAAATCCGACAGCGGGCGATCGCATCTGGATTGCAACTGCTCAATGAAGATGAAATAGAACAAGAACTTGCTGCACGTCGAGGAGGGTGCAGTGATACTAAATCCGTTGAGCATAGGCTACATATCAGGAGAGGCAAGAGGCAGAAGGCAAGAGGCAAAAGGGGGAATAAATAATCAGTTTTTAATAACCGAATTTAGTATGAGTCATGAAATTGCTGGCACTTACGGTTTAGCGGCGATGGATGCACTTCATGTTGCTGCTGCGCTGCAAATTCAAGCTGATGAACTAATCACCACCGAAAAGCCAACCAAACCAATGCACCGAGTCAGGGAAATTCAGATTGTTTCAATCTAATGTAAGGCTTTGGAGTAATCTAAGAGTAAGGAGACCAGGGACCGATGACGGTTTCTCCTCGCTTCTCTTTCTCTGCTAATTCCAGATTTAAGGTTAATAGTTTCTCTAAAATATCTTCGTCAGCTTGGAAGTGATAGGCCTCCATTACTAGCTTGTCTAATTTCTGATGGAGTTGAAAAAGTTGGCTACTGGGTTCGTTAAAGAATTGGTTATATAGTTTGGTGATTCCCCATTGTTTTTTCTCCATCTGTTGGCTACGGTATTCGTGTAATTCGCCGGCGGTTTGACGGATTTTTTCGACAAGTTCCTGTGAAGGTTTCTGGGGAAAAGGGAAGGTTTCAAAACAGGTTGTATTAGTATAGCGAGTTCTGTCTTCAAGAGTTGAACTTTGAGCTTTTACCCAGAGGCGATGTATTTTTGAGTTGAGAATTCCTAGAATGTAGAAATCATCGGAGGCTATCACCATATTTGCTTCACAGGGAAGTATGGACACATCAACTGGAGAAAAAACAATATATTTAGCGATTTTGGGGATGGCAAAATAGCAAGATAGGACAGCTAAAGCTTTTCTCATTCCTGGTCTTGTTTCCCCATATTTCCACCAATTTAATCGGCGTGTGCTGCGCTTATTATTATCCCTTTCTGGTTTAACTTTTTCTTTTACTCTTGTAAAAGGTAAGGTATATTCAGCAGCTTCCTCAAGAGCCATATTATTAAAATCAATAACCCAACTCTTTTGTTCAAAAAGATTAATTAAATTTTTCCCATCTAACATAGGTTTGACAACTTGTTGATTTTTATGATCTAACTCAATCCATTTATTAGCTTCTTCTTCCGTTATGACAAATCCTTTTCCTGCTAATTGACAAGCTTCAAAAGAATAATGATTATTAACTTTTATTTTTTCGGCATTATCCACTGATATTTGAGCTTTCAATGCCGTAGATAATAAATTAACTGACAAATTATCTAGAAATAATTCTTTTGGTCTTTCTTTACTCCAATTAACAATACTAACATGAACATTAGCCTCACCAGACCAAGGCTGAGTTGAAATCGCTTCATGTATAAATCCACCTTGCTTAACTACATAATCTAAGCTTGCTTTTCTCCCAGAAACTTGTGATATTGAATTAGTACCAACTAAACCGGCTCTTCCTAATTCTCCAAGATTTTCCGCAGCTTTTCTAAACCAAAAAACACAAAAATCAGGTTGTCCTTGAACATCAGGAAATTTTTGATAAATTTGTTCTGCATACTCATCTCCTAGTTCTGTCCTTAACTTTTTCCCTCCCAAAAATGGAGGATTACCGATAATTGCGTCTGCTTTTTGCCAATCTGTAAACAAAGCATCAGCACAGATAATATTACTATCCAAAGTATCCAAAGGTAAAGAAGCTTCCGTCAAATTAAACTTATCAATCGCCACCTTTCTGGCAATCATTAAAGTCACCCGCGCTAATTCTACAGCAAAAGGATTAATATCCATTCCATAAAACTGTTTAGGCGTAACAAAACTAATCTGTAATTGGTCACTAGCAGAACGACGACGGTTAGCAATCTTTTCAATTAATAACTGTTCAATGCGCTTTAATTCTTGATAGGCGACATAGAGAAAATTACCCGAACCGCAAGCCGGATCTAATACCTTATACTGCTGTAATTCTAACTGAAGTGTATTTAACTCGCCAATCGTCCCAGCTTGCTCAATTTTCTCCTCCCAGTAACGGCTAATAGTTGGGCGAACAATTTTCATAATATCCGCTTCTGAGGTAAAGTGCATTCCGTAGGTGTGGCGTTCTTCAGCATTAGCTGTCCCCTCAAAAATATTACCAAAAATTGCCGGACGGATCTTACTCCAATCCTGACGCGCCGCCACATCCAGAAACTCTAATTCTTTATTAGTTAATTCAATTGGATGAATTATACTAAACAGTCCCCCATTAAAATAATCCACTCCCTGATATTTACCAACGGGGGTAATTCCGGGTTGGTTCATCTGTTGAAATAATCCCCCCAAGACATCATAGGAATTGCCACCATTTAGACACTCTTGTACACAAGAAATAAATAAATCTCTTGGTAACAATCCTCGATCCTCAGCAAACATTGCTAATACACACTGCAAAATAAATCGCTGGGCCGTCAACTCATCAAAACCGCTTTTATGACCGCGTTTTTTTAACAGTTGAAACAACTCACCCATCCGCCGCGCTGCCGTTTCTGTAATCTCGACTTGATTATTCTGAAAAATAGGGGTACGATTCCCTACTTCCATAAAATTGAAGGCACTCACCCGATTTTTCAAATCGTTGAGATTTACTCGATCTACCGGTTCATCTATTTGAAGATCAAAATCAAAAATCCAGAACTGATCAAAATTACATAATAAGACATAGCGAGGGCGATTAGGAACCAAGCGACTCCAGTATTCAAAAGCTTGGGGATAGTGCTTACTTAAATCTTCTCCTCGCTTTTTCATTTCAATTAAAACACGAGGTTTCCAAACTAAATCAGCAAATCCTGTTTTACCTTTCTTGCTACCTTTAGTAATCGCCTCCTCATAGGTTGCACCCGCTTCTAACGCACCTTTATGACCAAAAGCTCGAAAGAAACGGTCTAGGAAAATCTGGGCTTCTTTCCTTTCTTTGCCAGTAATATGCTGTTGACAAAAATCAATAAATTCCTGTAAGCTTTCAAGAGTAGTAGTCATCTTTTGCCTTTCCATTGGAGTAGGGTGGGCGTTGTAGTGCGATCACCATCTTACACAATAATTCATAATTCATCATTCATAATTCATAATTCATCATTCATAATTCATAATTCATCATTCATCATTCATCATTCATCATTCATAATTCATAATTCCCATGTAGTCTTAACGGGTTACTCCATCCACCACCGGACGGACATCGCTACCCTCAAAATAGCCGGGGTTGCCTGTCCAATTGAAATCCGAGACGCGGATGTTGAGTATTCCCAACTGCAGCACCGGGTTATAGCGCAAAATTAAACTATAGGTGCGACGACTCCATTCGAGAAAATATTCTGTACTGATTTCCTTGGCTTGATCGATACTATAAACACTCTGGAAACCCACACGAATCGGACCATATACCTGTTGAGTTATACCATAGGACATTGTTTGTTGATCAACAAAGCGATCGAAGAAAAAGGGTGATTGTCCGTTGACTAAACCCTGACTAAAACTGATATTAAACCCAGTATAGTCGAAAAAATTGCGGGAAAAACGCCCAAACTGTCCTAATAATCCCACGGTTCCCGTGACGGAATTTTGCGTCTCTCCATTGGTGTAATAACCGGTGACACCGGTGACACCAGTGACAATAGCAATATAGGGTTGAACGGGAAGAGGAGAAAATCTTAAACCTTGGTCGGGAGTCGGTGGTAAAGTAGGGGCAGACCAGAGTAAAAAACTGCGATTGAGGGAGACAGCACCCTGAAAACGGCTTAAATTAGTCACATTATCCGTTGCATTGGCAGCTAAAAGATCACTGCGATCGGTGGGTGCGTTAATATTCTGAACAGAAGCTTGATAACTGAGTCTAATATCCGTATTCGGGATGAAAATCACAGGTGAGGTCAAAATTGCCCCAAAACTGCTATTAACCGTCTGAAAACCTAAAGAACCGTTAAAGAGACGATCGCGATAATTGTACTCCACATTGAGCAGATAGGGATCTTGCAACTGTCCGATCGTCTGTTGAAAGCGAATCTTAGAACGAACACTATTTTCGATCTGTTCCAAATCTAAATTAGAAAAAGAAGCTGTAGCTTGCAAAAACGAGCGCTCACCGAAATTAGTGGCAAAATTGCCCAATAAACCAAAAGCTTTCGGACTAAGGGGCGAAACTTCGCCACCTCCGGGGTTAGCTGAGGGAAAAGCATCGGGATTAAGGACTTTTTGAATTAAATATTGCGGTGTCAACTCAAAAATAGTCTTCGGTGTCTCCACTAAAGTTAGGGGACTTTCTACGAAAAATCCGCCCCGATCCTCCCCATCATAGCCCGGGGCAATTAAAAAAGGACGACGACGACGGCGATCAAAAGTGAGACTATTAATAAAAGTAGGTGCCACTACCCGTTGATCGAAAACCAACTGGGAATTACTCATCCGCAACTCATCGGTAAAGGGGCCGGTACTGCGAAAAGTGGCGGAATTAGCCCGAACTTCCAACTCAGGGGGGGAAAAAGGGTCATTAGTCAAACGCACATTAGTGGCATTCCACACCTTACCATCAAAATTCAAGCGTTCGGCCTGAAAACGGACACGATTAATCGTTCCTCCCGATGGACTACTAATATTCTGTCGATCGCGCCGACTGGGATCCTGTCCCCCGACGACAAATTGAAAACCCTCTCCCGTGGTGATTCTCTGCAAGGGTTGATTTAATGCCAAACGATCAGTTAGGGTTCCAAAAGAACTACCGGCCCCCACATCCGTGGGCAGCGTTTGTCCTAAATCCCTAGCGGTGCTGGGTTGAAAAATCTCCCCATTGGCATTAAATACCACACCGCTATCCTGGACGAAATAATACTCAAAGCGATCGCCGCGCAGGATTTGATCTCCCCGGGTTAGGATCACTTGGCCCTCCGCTACCGCTAACTTTTCGGGAAGATTAATCTGTAAGCGATCGGCCGTTAGTACACTTTGGGCAAAACGCAGGGTGACATTACCTCTAGCGGTGATAATCTGCCGATTTTGGTCAAATTCCTGCTCATCGGCCACCAATTCCATGGGTCTTTCCCCTTCTGGATTAGCGGCCTGATCTAGGCTGTTATTGAGGGAAATCAAGTATTCTTGGCCGGTTTTTTCGCCTTTTTTCCGCACTAATAGACGAGTTGAGCCATTTTTCTGGTTAAGAGCTTTTTGATTTAATCCTGAAACTATCTCGGTTTCGGGATGAATAGTGACACCAACGGCTGCGGGGGGTGGAGAATTCTGAACAGAAAGGGGTTTTCCTAAAGCTGCCGCATCACCCCCACTACTAGGTAAAGGTTCTAGGGGAATACCCTCATCGGGAACCAAGGGTTTTACCTCGACGGTTTCCGGGGGTGGAGTGACGGTGAGGGGAATAGAAACGCTCTCTTCTGAAGGCTTTTTTGCCTCTAGAGGTGCTGGGGTGACAGGGAGAGGAATTACAGACGCGGGAATATTTTCAGAAACTTGGCGCTCCTCCGTTTCCGGTTCAGCTACAGTATTAATCAGGGCAGGTGGTTCAACAGCTAAGAAAAAAAAAGACATGACTGCACGAGTCGGCGATCAAAATAGAGGACGAGCGAACCTCAATGATACTACCATGATCATTATTTCTAGGGAGACAGGGAAAGTTTAATAACTTGTTCCCTGTGCCTCTACCCTAGAACCAGTTTGTTAATTGTCTTCTACTCAAAGTCTTTGCGTCCGGGGTTACGGGTAGGATCGCCAGAAAGGAAGCCAAAGATAAAAAGTAAGACAAAGAAGGAAACAACGATATAAACGGCGATTTTTAGGGTTAACATTACTAAGACGTTCTCCTTAGACTAGATTAATTCAATAACAGGGGTGAGCATACCTTGACCTACTTTACCCTATTTGAGTGATCCCTGAACAGAGAAAAGTGATCGGTTCTCAGTGAGCAGATGTGAGTTTTTAGTTTACTGATTACTGTTTACTGGGTACTGATCACTGAAAATACAACTAAATAGCCTATTTTTAGCCAATTTATGAATAATCTCGGTAAATTATATGTGGTGGGAACGCCGATCGGTAATTTAGACGATCTGACTTTCCGATCCTTGGCAACTCTCAAAAAAGTCTCTCTAATTGCTGCCGAAGATACCAGACACACGGGCAAATTATTACAGCATTTTGATATTCCGACCCCTCAAATTAGTTACCATGAACATAATCGCCTTTCCCGTCTCGATCAGTTATTAAATATTCTCAGCCAAGGTCAGGATATCGCTTTGGTTACTGATGCGGGAATGCCGGGGATTTCTGACCCGGGTTATGAGTTAATTAAAGCTTGTATAGAAGCTCAGATCGAAGTGGTTCCCATCCCCGGAGTAACGGCGGTAATTACTGCTTTAGCGGTGTCGGGATTACCCACGGAAAGATTCTGTTTTGAAGGATTTCTTCCGGGTAAGGAAAAGCTGAAACAAGAGCGCTTAGAGGGTTTAAAAACCGAAACAAGAACGATGGTTTTTTATGAAGCACCTCACAAACTTATTAAGACTTTGGAGGATTTACGCGAAACTTTCGGCCCGACGAGAAAGATAGTTTTAGGTCGGGAATTAACCAAGCTTTACGAGGAAATTTGGCGAGGAACTATCGCCGAGGCGATTAATTTATATCAGGAGAATAAAACTCCTAAAGGGGAATTTACAATCGTAGTTATGGGCAACGATCAGGCCGATAATATCCAATTATCCGACGAGGAATTAAAACAGGAATTAAAACAAATTATGGAACGAGGAGTTAGTCGATCGCAAGCCAGCAGACAATTAGCACAGGTTACTAATTTATCCCGCAGTCGTTTATACAAATTAGCCCTAGAAATTTGATAATTATCAATTTTTATTTCTACCGCTAACCCTGAATTACTTAGCTGATTGAAGTAACAAAATTCCCCCGGCAGTTAATCCTAAAATATTGGGCAACCAAGCGGCCATCAAGGGGGTTAAAACTCCGCCAATACCTAAGGAACTGGTGACAAAAGATAGGAGATAATAGGAGAAAATTAGGACAATACAAATACCAAAACTGGTGGCTTTATTAGAATTTTGGGGACGTAATCCCAAGGCCGCCCCAATCATCCCAAAAACCAAACAAACAAAGGGTAAAGATATTTTCTGCTCGATTTGAACCTGTAATTTTCTAGTTTTGGTAGGATTGCCGCTTAATTGCAGTATTTCTAAGTATTCCCGCGCTTGTCTGAGGGTCATTTCTGAACCATCTCGACCTCGAAAAGCTAAATCTAAAGGGGTACGCGGTAGGGCTAATTGTTGATGTTGAAAGCGGACAATATTACGATAGGAACCATTAGGATCAATTAGATAAATTGTGCCGTTATAAAAATCCCAGATATTTTTTTCAATATTCCAAGAAGCTGATTCTGAGGTAATAATTTGATTAACTTCCGGTTGAGTGCGATCAAGAATGGTTAAACCTAACATTTCTTGACCGTTAAATCTTTCGGCATAAAATAACCTTCTTAATACCGTTTGGGGTTCCCCTCCATCCGGTGGCCGCACTTTGCCGTATTCAGGATAAATAATATTATCTTCAATAAAAGACTTACGATTTGGTCGCAGGGCTTTGGTCATGGTAGCATTAGCTTCATAACTGGCAGCCGGAGCCACATAATCATTAAAAACGTAGGTTAATCCCGTCACTATTAAACTTAGCACAATGGCGGGAATTATTAGGCGATAAACACTAATTCCAATACTTTTAAAAGCAATTAATTCGCTATCACTGGCTAAACGACTGTAGGCCATTAAAGCTGCTAAAAGTATCGACATGGGAAAGGCTAAAACAATAAACTCTGGCATTTTTAATAAGAGAATTTTTAAGGCCAAAGTAAAAGGTAAACCCGATTCAGTAATCCGTCGCACTAAATCAAATAGAGTACCGATCGCCACTCCCAAAGAAGTGAATAAACCCATACCAAATAGAAAGGGTAATAATAACTCGACAAAAATATAGCGGTCTAAGATGGTAAATCCGGGTATTCTACTTAAATTTCCTTGCCAATTGCCAACTTTCATGATATAATGCATCGATTTTTTTATTAATAACAATTATCTTAAGAAATTATCACCCAAATAATACTGACGCACCAGAGGATTATCATAAAGTTCTTCGCCACTTCCCGCCGCTAAAATCTGCCCTTCGCGCATAATATAAGCCCGATTAGTGATAGCCAAAGTTTCTCGCACATTATGATCGGTAATCAAAATTCCCATCTGACGATCCCTTAAACCGGCGATCATCGTTTGAATCTCGGACACGGCGATCGGATCCACCCCAGCGAAAGGTTCATCTAATAATAAAAATCTTGGTCCGTTGACTCCCACCGCTAAAGCGCGGGCTAATTCTGTCCTTCTTCTTTCTCCTCCAGAAACGTAGGCTCCTTTAGTACGAATAATCTTATCGAGGCGAAATTCTTTTAATAAATCATAGAGACGATTTGCCCGTTGGGAAAAGGGAACTCCAGACTGTTCTAAGGCTAACTGAATATTTTCTGATACAGTTAAATAACGAAAAATACTGGCCTGCTGCGTCAGATAGCCAATACCCAGACGCGCCCTCTGATTAAGAGGTAATTTGGTAATTTCTTTTTGATCGAGCCAAACGCGCCCCAGATTCGGTTTAATTAATCCAGTGGCGATATAAAAAGTTGTGGTTTTCCCCGCACCATTTGGTCCTAATAACCCGACAATTTCCCCCGGCGCAACCGTAATACTCACTCGGTTAACCACGAGCCTTTTACCGTAGGATTTATGGATATTTTCTAATACTAAAGTCATCTTTATCCGGTGTTGGGAATTATGAATTATGAATTATGAAGTGGGGAAGTGGGGAAGTGGGGAAGTGGGGAAGCTGTCTCATCACCCTATCACCCCAAAACCCTCCGCAACGCGCACGCAGTGACCACCCTATCTCCTCCTGTCTCCTGACTCCTGACTATCACTGCGGGTTAATAATTGGGGCAGCGGGGAGGGAAGGGGAAGGTATGGGTGCGGGTGTCGGGGAGGCTGCCGGTTGGGGAGAAGTTTCGTTATCTTTGACTAAATAAATTGACTCCACCTGCTGACTGGTTTGGGGAGTAGCGATAAATCTGCCCTCATCGACGAGATAAGTCATCGTTTCAGCGCGGATACTGTTGCCTTCCTGCAAAACATAAACGTTACCCGTCATCACTAAACGACGTTCGCGGCTAAAATACTGAGCTTGGGCGGAAGTGGCCTGCATTTTGCGGGCAGGATAGAACACTTGTACGTTACCCCTCGCAGTAATTACGCCCGTTTTTGAGTTTGCCTCTTGAATATCCGATCGCACTGTCATGGCATTACCTGGTACAATATTCTGCTGTGCTTTGACTAGGGGAGAAGTACCTAATCCCATGACTAAGCTAGTAGAAACGAGGGCAACTAGCCATCCTCTGATTTTTGCGGATCTTGCTCTCATAGAAATGTCACCTATAGACGTAATTGTACTGACTAACTAATCTAGCTGTTTAGAGGACGGGATGACTTTTGAGGATTTTCGGCAGAGAACAGATAGATCGATCGACGTGGGGATGAGGATGTTCCTGATTGCTTTTCATCGCTTCTAGCACTGCCGGTAAAGCTTGGGGATCGAGATTCTGTAAAAAGTTTAATAGATCCAAACTCTCCCCGACCAAATGCGTCACGTTGATCCCCTCGTAATCGGGTTGATAGTGTTGTAAACGTCTAACCCCTTCTCCCAAAAGAATTACCGCCCCGCGCCAGTTATTATTTTCCAGATGGTAGCAAGCGACAGCAATCTGCAAAATGCCTTGATAAAAAGTTTTTTCAGGCTCTGCGGACTCCATCCACAAAGCCTCTAGGGTATCATGACAAGCATAGAATTGCTGGCGATTAAATTCGTCGATTCCTTGCCCAAAAGCGCTGGCTGTCATTACCCTAAACTAATGCCCCTTCATCGATTCGCGGACTTCTTGGATATAGTCGAGGGAAATTGTCTGTTCTTCTCCGGCAAAGTCGTTATCGGGGGTAATAAATAGCATACAGTGACATTCTTTCCGTTCCCGCATCGGTACACAGGGACAATTCCAAAAAGTATTTTTTACCTCCGCTTCTTTGTCTTCGTAGTGACGACAAGGACATAAAGGAGCGCCTAATTCGTCCTTATGACGCGCTAATCCCTCAATTACTACCGCTGTCACCGAGAGATCGCTACAGAAATAGGTATTTGTACCTCTAGCGTACTGTTCGGCAAACTTCTTCATGGCCTCAAGACTCTTATCTGTGTCTGTGATCTGGCTCATAGTTATCTTATCTCCCTAGCTTTCTACAAAAAAACTTTTTACTATCCTATCTCGATCCGCTTCCCCTTGGCCGAGGGGAATTTTTAGAATCTCTTTTGATTTTGCGACCGATCCCCTTGTTAATCTAATACGATAAAAAGACTCTCTTTGGCCAAAAGCTCGATTTTTTGGCCAGCAAACCGGAATTATGGGGGCAAAGTTCCTCAAAACCTATCCTTGATTCCCGCAATCCCTGTACCCTATCACTACCAGAACATGATTTTATCTTTCTTGCAGACAAATAAAATTTCTGATGATAATACACCTTGGTGGCTGAAAATTACCTCCCTTTATCCCCACTGTATCTACTATTTTGGTCCCTTTGCCTCTTTTGAGGAAGCACAACAGCATCAGGGGGGTTATCTCCAAGATCTAGAGTCCGAAGGAGCGCAAGGAATCAGTATTTCGATCGAGCGGAGTAATCCCCATTATTTGACCGTTTTTGACGATGGAAATCAGGATCTAGCTAAAACTTTTGCTTCCCATGCTCGAACCTTTTCTCGCTTTATTTCTTAAGTCTCCCTGTCCTCTTTGTCAACGGCAGAGCGATCGAGAGCTTTGCCGTGATTGTGAGGGACAATTACGGGCCTATCGTCAGAATAACCCGCTTTTTCTCTGGCGTGGTCCTATTCCCCTGTTTATCTGGGGACGCTATGAAGGTAAATTAAAACAGGCGATCGCTAAAATGAAATATGATCGCCATCCCGCTCTCGGCTCTTTGCTAGGCGGTTGCATGGGGGAAACTTGGCTCCTTCGTCCTCCCCTCACCGATAAACGTTTGACGGTGATTCCCATCCCTCTCCACCCAGAAAGGTTAAAGGAAAGAGGTTTTAATCAAGCAGAAGTCATTGGCGAAGGTTTTTGTCGTTTAACCGGTTATCATCTGGCTAGTCGCGGATTAATTCGGATTAAGAACACGGCAGCTTTATTTAGTCTGGCAGGCGAGGAAAGAAAAAAGACGATGCAAGCGGCTTTTCAATTGGGAAAAAATTTACCCAAATCAGTGCCGATTCTCTTAATTGATGATATTTATACCACGGGAACCACGATCGAGGAGGCTGTGCGGGTTTTACGCACAGAGGGATATCGGGTAGTCGGTGCGATCGCTGTTGCCAGTTCCAAAATTAGCTAAAATGCCCAGACGGAATCGGTCTAGGCATTTTAGGGTTAAATTAAATTAAGTGCGTTTGATCTTGTCGTATTGACTGATGAAAATCAAACCGATAGTGGCGGGGATCAGGACGATAACCGCACCTAAAACAAGGCTCCAGAGAAAGTTAGCTAAAGAGGGTGTCATGATAGATAAATCCTTTGTCATATTTTCAAAGACTTAGTTTTTTATCTTATCACCTTGGGCGAGAAGGCCCCCAGTTCCACGACCAGATAAATGCGATCGCAGGTTTTATATGTCTTCAATCGCTGAAAATAAAATCTCCCTTGACTTCTCAAGGAGATAGGGATGTTTGACAATGGGTGATAGTTACAAAAGTTCACACTAGACTGGCAAAGATTTTTATGGCTACTGACGATCGCAAACGGCGCATTCTCGATCATCTCTCCAGAAGTACCACTGGTGCTGACTATATTCCCCAAAAACCGCTGCCAATTGTGGAAACTCCCCCGGTGGCAGCGGAACCCGTGGCAGCGCCGCCTCCAGTAACTCCTTCACCGGAATTAACCGCTAAAGAGCGCAAAAGAAAGATAATGTCCCATCTTTCCATGAGTAGTGAAGATTTTGGCGAAATTACTAGCACTACCCCCCAAGAAAAGCGTAAACGCCAAATTAATGACCATCTACGCCAAAGCCAAGGATAAATAGTAAGGAGTGAGAATTTGCAACTAGGCATCTTCTAGACTGTTCTCACTCCCTCATTTTCTGCTGTCGATGGGGATAAGCTAAGACGCATTTAAAGCGCTTATTCTTAAGATTAGCCGAATCTCCCCCAATCCCTTTACTGTTGCCTCTTGCCTCTTGCCTCTTGCCTCGTCTCAACAAGCAATTTAAATTACGAACAGCTTAATGACAGTTGTTGCAAATCAGTTCCTCGCTCTGGCAACAAGGGAATGTTAAAGTTAGTAATGATCGCTTCGGTGATCGGATGACGCAATTTTTCTGTGGAACCAACATGATAAAAATGCTGTTTAGTATAGATATAAAACTGATCAGCACTCCAATTTTTTTTAATTAAAGGATTGCTTCTAAACTGATTACTGTGCCAAGTGGACAAAATAAACCGACAAGAAATATCCTTTAAAATAGTAACCAAACAATCTTCATCCTCTTCAGACCAAGAGTTAAAATAATCGGCGTGTCTCCCTAAATAAGGAGGATCGAGATAGATCAAGTCTGTTTTTTGCCAATTAGATAAAGTCTCTCGAAAGTCAGCAACTTGAAAATTATAATCAGTTTTAGTAAGAATATTTTCTAGGGCAATAACTTGATTGACTATTTTGGTAATATATGCTTGAGAAAATCGTTCTGATTTATGACAGTAAGGGACGTTAAACTCTCCCTTACGATTGAATCTCATCACGCCATTAAAACAGGAGCGATTGAGAAATAAAAAATCTAGAGAATTAGGAGCTTGATTAAATCTTTCTCGTACTTGATAATAATAACTTTCTCCCTGCTCCTTAAGAACTTGACCATTTTCTTGCAAAAAAAGCTTAACAGTTTTACTGGTAATAACTTGATTTTTTAGATTATTATAAAACTGGATAATATGAGTATTTGTGTCCGCAAGTAAAGCCTTTTGGGGATTAATATTAAAAGCCACCACTCCCGATCCAGAAAAGGGTTCTATCCAACGCCCAAAGCTCAGATCAGACACAATATTTTTAATATCTTTCACCAATTTAGTTTTAATTCCTTGACACTTAATCGGTGGCACAAGTGGCGTTAACTTCACTAAACACTCTCCTCATCAATAGTAATCTCTATCCACAGCAAACTTAGCTCCTGTTGGCTCGTGAATAAAGGTCAAATTAGGGTAAAAATTTTGTTGAGATACTAACTCTATCTTTAATTGGTTACATCTAGCAAAATTATCAAATATGGGAAAAAGAAGCAATTTTAGGATTTTGGAGATGATTTTCGTATCAATAGATATAGTATATACTTCTAGGCAGTTTAAATTCAGTACAGCTTATCCCAGAAACCATGGTATCTTGTTAGAACAAATGAACTAAAAAATCTCTCGTCACCATTCTTGTCAGAATTATGAGAATTACGTTACATTTAGTTAAGATTTAATTGGCTGCGGGGATTAATCTCGAAAAAATAACGTAAAATCCTTGACAAAAACAGCTAAATGAGTTAAGCAAAAATCTTTATCCTAGAAGCACTAAACAAACATGAAACTATCTTGGAAAACGATTTTACTGTGGACATTGCCCGCCCTCGTGGTCGGTTTTTTCCTTTGGCAAGGCACTTTTGCCACGGCCACCAGTAATATCGGCAATAACACCGCCAGTACCCGCATGACCTACGGACGCTTCCTAGAATACCTAGACAGTGGTAGGGTTGTTAGCGTCGATCTCTACGAAGGGGGCAGAACCGCGATCGTACAGGCCCTAGATCCGGAACTAGAAAACCGAGTACAACGCCTACGGGTCGATTTACCTGCCAATTCCCCGGATTTAATCGCCCGTTTACGCGATTCTAAAATCAGTTTCGATGCTCACCCGATGCGGAATGATGGCGCTTGGTGGGGATTCCTCGGTAATCTACTTTTCCCCTTTTTGCTGATTGCCGCTCTCTTTTTCCTGTTCCGCCGTTCTAATAATATGCCAGGCGGCCCGGGTCAAGCGATGAGTTTTGGTAAATCAAAAGCTCGCTTCCAGATGGAAGCAAAAACCGGCATCACCTTTGATGATGTGGCAGGAATTGATGAAGCGAAGGAAGAATTACAGGAAGTTGTCACTTTCCTCAAACAACCGGAGAAATTTACCGCCGTCGGTGCCAAAATCCCCAAAGGAGTCCTTTTAGTTGGCCCTCCTGGTACGGGTAAAACCCTGTTAGCTAAAGCGATCGCCGGTGAAGCGGGTGTACCTTTCTTCAGCATTTCCGGTTCGGAATTTGTGGAAATGTTTGTCGGTGTCGGTGCTTCTCGCGTGCGCGACTTGTTCAAAAAAGCCAAGGAAAATGCTCCCTGTTTAATATTTATCGATGAAATTGACGCAGTAGGTCGTCAACGGGGTGCCGGTATCGGTGGTGGTAACGATGAACGGGAACAAACCCTAAACCAATTATTGACAGAAATGGACGGTTTCGAGGGGAATACGGGAATTATTATCATTGCCGCCACTAACCGCCCCGATGTTCTCGATTCCGCTCTCATGCGTCCGGGCCGTTTTGATCGCCAAGTAACCGTCGATGCGCCCGATTTTAAAGGTCGTTTAGAGATTTTAGACGTTCACGCCCGCAATAAAAAGCTGGCCAACGACGTTTCCATCGAAGCGATCGCCCGTCGCACTCCGGGGTTCAGTGGAGCAGATTTAGCCAATTTACTGAACGAAGCGGCAATTTTAACCGCCCGTCGTCGTAAAGATGCCATTACCCTCCTGGAGATAGATGACGCAGTAGATCGTGTTATCGCGGGTATGGAAGGCACTCCTTTAGTCGATAGCAAGAGCAAGCGCTTAATCGCTTACCATGAAGTCGGCCATGCGATCGTGGGTACGCTCTTAAAAGATCACGATCCCGTCCAGAAAGTGACTCTGATTCCCCGGGGACAGGCCCAGGGTTTAACTTGGTTCACTCCCAACGAAGAACAGGGTTTAACCACGAAAGCGCAGTTAATGGCCCGGATTTCCGGTGCGTTAGGTGGTCGGGCAGCCGAGGAAGAAATCTTCGGCTATGATGAGGTGACTACCGGTGCCGGTGGCGATTTACAGCAAGTTTCTGATATGGCCCGCCAGATGGTGACTCGTTTCGGGATGAGCGATTTGGGTCCTTTGTCCCTAGAAAGTCAAGGGGGTGAAGTGTTCCTCGGTGGCGGTTTGATGACTCGTTCCGAGTATTCTGAGAAGGTCGCTACTCGTATCGATGATCAAGTGCGATCAATCGTGGAACACTGTCATGAAATTTCTCGGCAAATTGTCCGCGATCATCGCGAAGTGATCGATCGAGTGGTGGACCTGCTGATCGAAAAAGAAACGATCGATGGGGAAGAATTCCGGCAAATTGTGGCTGAATACGCCTACGTTCCCGAAAAAGAACAGTTTGTACCACAGTTATAGGTTGATTTCAATCTATAGGCGATCGGGTGGGTTAAAGCTCACCCGATTTTTTTATACTAGGGATTTAGTTATCATCATCGTCATCATCATCGTCTTGATCCTGGTCATTATCACCGTCTTTTTGCTGGCTTTCCCCGTCTTCATCGCTATCTTCGTTTTTTTGCGGCGATTCCACCGTGGTGGGGACGTTTTTCGGTTCTTCGGCTTCTTTTCCTCCCTGACAAGCCCCTAAAAACGTAGTCAAAGTTAACATAATCAGCAACAATAAAGATTTGATTTTCATGGTCTTTCTCCCCACTCGATCGATAAATATAACAATTTTAAGACTTTTGGGCGGTGGATAGTTTGGCCAATGCCAAGAAAGTGCATTCCCAGACTAAACGGGGTTGAACGTAGGCTAACAGCTGCCGGCGGGTTTTTTCCAAGATTTCTAAAATCGATCGCTCTCGTCGTCGTTGCCAATCCTCATACTGAAGATAACTCACATACCATAATTGGGTTTCCGTGTCAAGAGTTTGAGCAATAATTTTGGCTAATTCCAGTGCTTGGGAGAGTTTTAGGGGAAATTTGCTCAAAGATCGCGGTAAATCTTGGGGGAGACTGTCGAGAAACTCTAAAGCGGCGATCGCTTCTCCGGGGCTACCTTGGGCTAAACCGAGAATTGCTGGATAATTGAGAACGCGAGCGTGTCCGTTAGAGCGGAGGACTTGAGCGAGATTTTCTTCCGAAAGACGCTGAAAAGGGATGTGTTGACAGCGAGAAACGAGAGTGGGTAGTAAAGAGGAGGGACTGGGAGCAATCAGGATTAAAGTGGCTTTTCCAGGTTCCTCAAGCGTTTTTAAGAGGGCATTTGCCGCCGCTTCTGTCATGGTGTCTGCTTCCTCGATCACCACCACAGAGCGGGCCGATTCCAGGGGAGGACGACTTAAAAAGTTAGTAATCTCGCGAATTTGTTCGATGCGGATTTGCGGGGGAGCTTTGCGCTTGAGATTACTTTCCTGTGCTTCTTTTGCGGTGAGCAGTTTGCCTTGGTGTTGATAAGTGGGTTCAATCCAGAGTAAATCGGGATGATTGCCACCAAGAAAGCGTTTCAGGATTAATTCTCTTGCTTCTGGCGATCGATCTCTAGTTAACAAGTCTTGACAGAAACATTTTGCGGCCAGATTGCGTCCAATCCCCTTAGCGCCGGCGAATAAGTAAGCGGGAGCGATCGAATTGATTTCAAGCGCTCTTTGTAGTAGTTCAATGGCCTGATTTTGACCGATTAACCGTGACCAATCTATCATCTTTTCCCTGCCATGGCTCGCTATTCCTGTTCTTATTTTGTCGGAATTTCTCCCCATCAAACCGGGCTTTTATACGATGATATCCTAAGTTTGGGTGAATTTGAAATCATCAAGCGCCGGTCCGATGTCTTGCTTTTATCGGAAGTTCCTAACGATGCTCTCTTTCCCCAGTTAGTGAAAGTGGAGTTATTTATTCATCCCCCCACTAGCTCGGAACTTCAGATCGATTTATTGGTTAAAAATCATGAGCTGCCCCTGAGAACTAATAATCGTTGTCGGCAATTTTTTCAATCTATTCACCAGATTATTATCAACAATTATCAAGGTCAATCCCTGACCAGAATTACCGCTTAACCCGATTTGTTCCTGTCTCCGTCAACTGACAAAGACGGGGACAAAATACCATCTTGGCTCTCTTAGGTAACGAACCACAAAGACACAGAGGACACAGAGATTGATCGCTCCTGTATCAGTGAAACTTATCACACAAAGAATAAGAGAGTCGCTCTTTTTGGCGCTTGATAGATTTATCGAGAAAAAATCGATAATTGCTTTAATTTTCGCTTTCCTTCGTCGATTTGAGCGGAGGAAATTGACGACGTAAAAGCAAGGAATTACTCACTACCATAACCGAACTAAAAGCCATTAAAGCTGCCGCCAAGGCCGGACTGAAAGCTAGACCCCAACGGGGCAGTAATAAACCACCAGCAATGGGAATAGCAAAGGTATTATAACCCAAAGCCCAAAAAAGATTTTGTCGGATTTTTTGCCATGTGGCCAGACTTAAATGCAGAGATTGCACCACATCCTCTAGGCGATCGCTAATTAAAACGATCCCAGCCGTTTCCATGGCCACTTCCGTGCCACCGGCCAGAGCAATACCGATGTTAGCCTGTCCTAGTGCAGGAGCATCATTGATACCATCCCCGACCATAGCCACGATTTTGCCCTCTTTTGTCTGTAGGTCGGCAATTAAGGCGGATTTTTCGGTGGGGGCAACTTCGGCATAAAATTGGCTAATACCCAAACTATTAGCGATCGCTGTTACCACTTCTTGGCGATCGCCACTGAGTAAAATCACCTCTAAACCGAGTTTTTGCAACTGATTAACGGTTGTTTGAGCATCGGGACGTAATCGATCCTGAAAAGCGATCGCGCCGAGTAATTGTTCTTCCATACCCAGATAAATCACCGTTTTACCCGCCTCTAAAAGCTCTTGAATACTGGGGATGGTTTCATCGATTTTAATGCCGTTTTGTGCCAACCATTGCCGATTTCCTAGAACAATTTTCGACCCCTGCACCCTTGCCGAAACTCCCAATCCGGCCACAGTTTGAAAATCTTCCCCCGTCAGGTTAGTAGGGGGAGTAACCGCATCTAAAATCGCCCGAGCGAGGGGATGATTAGTGCCACTCTCCACTACTGCCGCTAATTGTTGAATTTCCAGGGAATTAAGGATAGAAAAACTCAAACAATCGGTAATTTCTGGATGACCTTGGCTAAGGGTTCCCGTTTTGTCAAAAACCACCGTTTGCAGTTGCGAGACGGTTTCCAAAACATCGCCCCCTTTAATCAAAATACCCCGTTCGGCTGCTAAACTGGTTCCCACCAGTAGGGCCGTGGGTGTGGCTAAACCGAGAGCGCAGGGACAAGCGACCACAAGCACAGAAATCGCTAATTTTAGGGACAAAAGTAGGGGAGAAGTGGGTTGAATCATCTCGTGGTGTCCCGTGGTTGACCCTAACACCTCTGGAAAGAGCCTAGTTCCCCAAAAATACCAAAAGAGCAGCACAATTAGGGCAATTATCATGACTCCGTAGGCAAAATAACCCGCTACCCGGTCCGCTATCTTCTGCACCGGGGCCTTGCGAGTTTGGGCTGATTCCACGGCTGCGATAATCTTAGCTAGGGTGGTATCGGTCCCCACCTGACGAGTTTGCACCGCAATCGCACCAGAGAGATTGAAACTACCAGCAATGACTAGATCTCCCATTTCCTTAACCACCGGCAGCGATTCCCCCGTTAATAAAGCTTCATCTACCGTGGTTCTTCCCTGAATAATCTCCCCATCCACGGGAATTTTTTCCCCGGGTAAGACGCGCACCCATTCCCCGACGCGCAGCTGTTCCACCGGAATGGCCACACCCACACGGTCATCTGTACTACCAATCAGGTGAGCCACTGCCGGTTGTAGGGAGGTAAGCGCTTCTAAGTCTGCGGCTGCGCGATGACGGGAATGCGCTTCTAGAGTCCGTCCGAGGAGAATAAAACCTAACAGCATGACCGGTTCATCGAAAAAGCACTCTAAACCGAGATTAGGGAAGATAAGAGCCAAACAACTAGCTATATAGGCGCTACCTGTGCCTAAACTAACGAGAGTGTTCATATTTGGCATCCCGTGCCGTAATCCCCGCCAACCATCGATGAAAATATCGCGGCCGGGGAATAAAATGGCTAGGGTGGCTAAAGTCCAGTGAAAAGCAATACTTTGAAAGATAGGGATTTCTGGTCCCCCGATGTGGTGTAAGTGACCAATCAGGGAAAAAACCAGTAAACAACAAGCGATCGCTAATCGGTATAATTGTTGTTGCCGTTCTTTTTGTTGGTTTTGCAGCCGTTGATTTTGTTGAGAAAGGGGAGTCGATGAGCTGCGCGGTTGGGTGGGGAATCCAATCGCGGTTAATTTTGCGGCTAATTGCTCTGGTGCGATCGCATCTGGTTGGTATTCAATCACGGCAATTTCCGTGATTAGGTTAACTTGGGCCGATTTTACCCCTTGATTTTGGCTGAGTTGTCTTTCTACGGCACTAACACAGCCGGCGCATTTCATGCCTTTTACGTCTAGAGTAGCGGTTTTTAGTCCAGTTTCGGCGGCTAGGATCATAGAAAAAGTAGGCAAGGATGGTCTTTACTTCTATCCTAGAAATTCTCGGCCGATTTTTAAACTATTTTGGCGATCTCTTCCTGAGCCATACTATTAGGGGGGCAGCCATCAATGATGCGGGAAAAACTAATAGCGAATTGTACTACAAACGCGTCAGTAAACAGGAGCATGACTTCTCGGATTCTGTCATCGGCAAATGGGGTAAAATCTACTTGAGCGGAATGCTAGACCACTATCTGCGGTAATTATGCCCAAATTGAGGTGATTAAACCGCACCGTGCGGTATTACATTTTATTTAGGGGCTGTTAGACCGATGCGGGTGGGATAGTAGGATGGGGAAGGGTACTAGATCGCAGAGAGCGGTATGATTAAAGTTAGGCGTTCATCATGCATGTGTTTATTGACACCAATATTCTGTTGAATTTCTTTCACTTCTCGAAAGATGAGTTGGATGCACTCAATAACGTGTTTGCCTCTCATGAGCATGGTGCCGCGAGTGTCCACCTAACGCAGCAGGTATGCCAGGAGTTCAAGCGAAACCGTGAGAACAAAATCAAGGACGCGTTGAAGAGATTCAAGGAAGTCAAATTCTCTGCCCAGCTTCCCTCGTTCATGAAGGGGTATGAGGAGTACAACGCAATCAGAAGGCTGAGTGCAGAGTTGCAGCAGCTATCCAAATCAATTATGGAAAAGGCGGAGGCAGACATTGCCTCGCGTAATTTGCAGGCAGACCGCCTAATCAAAGACATATTCACCAAATCGGCAATCATTGAGACGACGCCGGATATTTTTTCAGTTGCCAGCATGCGAATGGCGATTGGTAATCCGCCTGGAAAGAATGGCTCGATTGGCGACGCAATAAATTGGACGGTTCTTCTTCAGTCTGTGCCCGAAGAAGAAGACCTTCACGTCATTAGTGAAGATGGAGACTATTACTCGTCAATCAACGAAGATGCCGCGCATCCGTTCTTAGAAGAGGAATGGAAGGAAAAGAAGAAATCTACCCTTCGCGTGTATAGAACCCTTTCGGGATTCATGAAGGAAAACTTCGATGGGGTGGCCTTTTCTTTCGACAAAACCAAAGAAGCCTTGATCGAAAGTTTGTTTTCATCGAGTTCATTTGCTTCTACTCACCACCTTGTTGGCAAGTTGGAGGCCTATTCGTACTTCTCCCTCAAGGAAGTCGAGAAGATACTGTCCGCAGCAACAGATAACACTCAATTTAGATGGATTGTGACCGACTCCGACGTTTCCGATTTCCTTAATCGTGTCGCCGTACCGCTGCTTGATGGGCTTTCTGACCCAGAGCACAAAGATATCGTCGAGAAAGTCATCGAAGAACAAGTTCAGCGAGCGGCGAAAAATCCCTAATATCCCGCTCCAGAGGGGTGCTACACCGGCTCGCCGGCGTAGCACCCCTGAGCTTGAACGTTATTGCAATCGCTATCGCCCTAGGGTGCGTTCCCTAATGTAGGATTTTTGGGAACGCACCATCCTCATTGATTGAAGTCGTTAGATTAGGGGTCGAGAAGGTCGTCACCGACCTCCCCTCCCATTCAGAACCGTGCGTGAGATTTTCACCTCACACGGCTCCTAGTTTGACTGTTCCCTTGTTAAGGATACAGCTTGACTTCTTTTGGTTTGCCTTGTATTATCTACATTGACTGGTGTCAATGTGGATGATTTAAGGCTTCCATCCGATGCCGATTTATCATCGTGACAGTGGTGGTGTAGTAATTGAAGGTTCTTATATTCATCCTTTCCGCCTAAGCTTAGAGGGTGAATGTGGTCAACTTCAATTAAATCCGATGGGGTGAAATACTGCCCACATCGGCTACACTTGCCTTGTTGCTTCTTGAGTAGTTTAGCTACTCTTGTCGGTGTGTCGATTGCTTGTCCTCGTCTGGTCGCCCAGTAAGTCCAATTTCCGTCATAAGGTGATGCGTCGGGGCGTACTAGGGTATGTCTGACAATTGGTGTCCAGTTATGTTTCCATAAGTGAAGACCATCTTTGGTTTTAAATAGCCAGAATTCTTGTCTTTCTTTCCCGTTGCTGAGTTTAATTGTACCCGGTCTGAAATAGTTTCTCAGCTTTTTGTAGCTCGCTTTACCGCATCTTGTTACTGTCCATGCCCTTAACATTAACCAGATTGTATGGTCTAGTTTATTGAAGGTATCCATAGATACTACTCCTGAGTAGTAATTAGCCCAACCTCTTATGATTGGGTTTAGGTGATTAATCAGGGCTGATTGAGGTGCTGTTTTGTGTTTTTTGATTACACCTTTAATCGCTTCTGTGTGGGCTTTAACTGCCTTTTGGCTGGGTTTTATGTGGGTTTTGTGACCAATTAGTCGTCCCCCTCCTGTTTTCCCAGATTTGTATTTTCCTGCTGGGTATTGCCTGATATTGAATCCTAGAAAATCAAAACCGGGTTCTTCTGTTTTCCCATTGTAATCAATGGGGATAAGTGTATGACACACTCTGGTTTTCTCCTGTTTGAGTTCTAGTCCTATGGGTTTTAACCATTCGGAAATGGCAGTTTTGCACTGTTCAATGATTTCAAGTGATGGGGAGATCACTACGAAGTCATCGGCGTATCTTATTGAGACGGCTTGGATATATTTCTTTTTGGGAAATAATGTTTCAATTAATCTCATCATTCCATCCAGTGCGATGTTAGCTAGTAGTGGACTTATTACCCCTCCTTGTGGTGTCCCTGTTTCTGTTTCCTCAAATACACCGTTATCCAATACTCCTGCTTTGAGCCATTGTTTTATGTCTCTTTTCAGGGAACTTGGACAATGAATTTTGGACAGTAAAAGTTCGTGATTAATTCGGTCAAAACACTTGGCAATATCAGCATCTAATACAAAGTAGCTACCTTGATTAATGGTGGTGTATATCCTTGATATTGCGTCATGGGCAGACCTTCCCGGTCGGAAACCATAGCTGGTTCCTTCCATTTTTGATTCCCATTCTGGTTCAAGTGCCGATTTAATCAACGCTTGTCTAGCTCTGTCTTTGATGGTTGGTATTCCTAATGGGCGTTTTTCATCCCTGCCGGGTTTAGGAATCCATACCCTTCTTAGCGGTTTTGCTTTAAGTGTTCCTTTGATTTCTTCGGTTAGATTTAGCCTTTGTTCTGGGGATATTACTATCTTCCCATCAACTCCTGCTGTTTTCTTTCCTTGATTATCTTGGGTTACTTTGCGAACTGCTAATAGACGAGCGTAGTACGATTTCACCAATAGACGTTGCAACCTTCTAACCTTTGCATCCTGTCCCGATTTAGCCGCTTGGTATATCCTCTTTTGGAGCTTGAAAACGTATCTTTGGATTTTCCCCCAATTGATAGCTTTCCATACATTCGTAGTCTTAGTG